>DUEH01000004.1 GCA_011192195.1 Chloroflexota bacterium
AGCTGATGCGCTTTGCTGAAAAATTGCGGATAGGTCAAAAAAACGGCGGTTATACCGCTAAAAGCCGTTGCCCCCACCAGCATATACATCACAATTAATTGCAACTGAACGGCCTCCAGCGGCGAAGCGCCGGCCAAAATCATCCCTGTCATTGCGCCCGGCAAAGAAATTAAGCCAACCGTCTTGGTGTTATCCACCATCGGAGTCATCCCCGTTGCCAACGCGCGTCTAAGCTGCATACTCACCGCCTGCCGGCTGGTTGCTCCCAAGGCCAGCGCCGCTTCTACTTGCGCCTGCTGTAACTTCAAATCATCGCGCAGTCTGGACATCACCAGCCCGGTAACAACCATTGTATTTCCCACAATCATCCCGGCAATGGGGATGATGAATTGCGGTTCAAAAGGGAAAATGCGCAAGGCAATCAACAAACCCAGCGTCAACATCACCCCCACCCCCACCGATGCTGCCGCAATCATTGCGCTATTGGGGATGCGCTTGCCGCGTTGTCCGGCGGTGTAGGCGGCTACTGTCACCATCACCCCCACTACCACCAAAATCCAAAAGGGATTTTTGCTGTTAAAAATCAAATCCAGCGCGTAGCCAATGGCGATTAGCTGCACAAAGGCGCGCGCAACCGCCACCAGCATATCCTTTTCCAGACCCACCCGCTGCCATCTGGAAATTCCCGCCGCCAGGGCCACCAGCGTTAGAGAGCCTGCTATTCTGGGAAGCCAGCTTAGTTCCATTGTTTACTCCTCGCATAAAAAAAGACAAGGGGACAAGGAGACAAGGAGATGGGGGGATAGGGAGACAAAGAGATATTTTATTGAAGACTCTCCTTGTCCCCTTGTCTCTTTTGTCTCACATTCGTCCTGCCGCAAAGTCTTTACTCAAATGATGTCCGCTGGATAGTAAATGCGCCGGATCACCGGCCTCTTGTAGTCGTCCATTCGCCAGCAAGGCCATTGTGTCGGCCACGCGCATAACTTGCTCTACGGAATGGGATACCCAAACAACGGTCAAGCCCAGTGTATCGCGCAGATGTAAAATACTCTCTTCCACCTGTCGGGTAGCGGCAGGATCAAGCGCGCTGGTCGGTTCGTCCAGCAGCAAGACTTCCGGTTCGTTTGCCAACGCGCGCGCCAAGGCCGCACGCTGCGCCTCTCCCCCCGATAGCTCATCGCTTGACTTTGAAGCCATTGCGCGGGGCAGCCCCGCCATCTCCAGTAAATCGCCAACACGCTCATCAGAAAGCGATTTACCGCGCAGGACGGGGCCAAAGGCTACGTTATCGGCAACTGTCCCATCGAAGAGCGCCGGGGTTTGAAAAAGCATCCCCACCTTACGACGCAGCGCCAACACATCCAGCGAAGTAATATCCACTCCGCCCAAAAACACCGTCCCCGCCGGCGGCTCCCACAGACGATTAAGACAGCGCAACAGCGTAGATTTGCCGCTTCCGCTGGGTCCAATCAAACACGTCACCTGTCCAGCGGGAAATTCCAGCGAAATATCGCGCAAAATCAGGGCGTCGTCTTGCAAGGCCAGCGTTAAGTTCTTCAATTTGAATTTAGGTTGGTCTGCCAAGTTTTCCACCGCCTGATTACGACTTTTCATCGCCTATAGAAACAACTTGCAGGGCAAGCAATTCTGCATCAAGTGTAGATGGCTCTTTTTCATAGACTTTATCAAGTTGCGCGGTAACATTTTCACCCTCTTCCAAAAACGCGCTTAGCTTTGCCAGCGCAAGGTCCGCGAAATCCGACGCTAACACATCCAGCCAAAAAATGCGCTCATCGTCCAGGCGAAACCAGTTATATTGCTGTCGAATGAAGCGGCGCGTTTCTTTTTTGGTCAGCGCAACCGCTTCTTCCAGCGATATTTCCCCATGAAGATAGCGCCCCAATTGCCGGTAGCCCAAACCGGACATCGAAGGGTAGTGTAAATTGTACCCCCGCGCCAATAAATCTTCCACTTCTGCCAGAAATCCCGCTTCCATCATCCGATCAATTCGATCATCTATGCGAAGGTACAGACTCTCGCGGGGCATATTCAGACCGATCATCAAAATTCGGTAGGGCGGCGGCGATTTTTTCTGATGCGCGCTGATGGGGATGCCGGTTTTGAGGTAGACTTCCAACGCGCGAATCACCCGTCGCACGTTGCGATGATCCAGTTTGGCGGCTGCGTCGGGGTCAACAGCGGCTAATTTAGCGTGAAAAGCCTCTGAACCAACCGTCTTCGCCGCCGCCTCCAACTCAGCCCGCAGCGTTAAATCCGGCGGCACACGCGGAATTCCCCATCCTTCCACCACCGACCACACCCACTGTCCGGTTCCCCCCGCCAGCAGAGGCAGGTCGCCTTGCGCGTGGATGGCGTCAATAGCCGCATAAGCTCGCTCTTGAAACTCGGCCAGAGTGAGAACGTAATCGGGGGAAACAATATCAATCAAGCGATGCGGCGCGGCAACCAGTTCGTCGGTGGAGGGCTTGGCCGTGCCAATGTCCATCAATTGATAAACCTGCCGCGAATCGGCGGACACTATCTGCCCGGAGAACGCTTGCGCAATTTTGATGGCTAATGCTGTTTTGCCTATGCCGGTTGGCCCAACAATGGCGATAAGGGGAGGCAGTTTCATGGATGTAGAAGTATATGCTATACTATCGAAAATGTGAACTTGCAGGAGATAAAATGATTGCTTTTGTATTGAGCGGCGGCGGTAACTACGGAGCGATGCAAGCTGGCGCTTTAGCCGCCCTGGCCGAAAGAGGGATCAAAGCGGATATGATCATCGGGACTTCTGTGGGGGCGTTGAATGGCGCAATAGCGGCTTACGATGCTTCTGCGGATGGTATGGCCAACCTGGGTCAGTTGTGGCGCAGTTTAAGCAGCGATCTCCTCTACCCCGGCGGCTACCCCGTTGCTTTGGTGCGCGTGGCAAGGGGGAAGCCCAGCCTCTTCTCCAATCGAGGCATCAGAGCCTTTCTGCGCCAACACCTGCCCGACAATGCAAAAACCTTTGGCGATTTGACTGCGGCCCGACTCTACGTCATCGCCACCGAAATTCCCAACGGCCAGGTACGCATTTTTGGCGAAGACCCGTCCGAGAACCTGAAGGACGCTCTCTTAGCCAGCGCCGCGCTGCCGCCTCTGCATCCCCCCTATCAGATTGGCGACAAGCTCTACGTAGACGGCAGTTTGGCGACCAAGTTTCCGCTCAAAATCGCCATCGAAAAGGGAGCCAGCACTATCTACGCCCTGCATATCTACCACAATCCGGCAGAACAGCCTTATGACAATAGCATCGTGTCGCTCTCTCGCTGGTCTATTGCCAAGCTGCTTCACGATTTGGACGAAAGAGAATTGGCCTGGAGCAAAGAGCATACAACCCTAAAATTGCACTACCTACAGCTAAAACCTGAGTTTACTCTGGCCGCCACCGATTTCAACCACAGCGCAGAAATGCTGGAAAGCGGATACAATCTGACCATTGACTACTTGAACAACCTGCCGTTGCCATTAAAAGCCAGACTCAATCAAGAGTGGCATAAATTCAAAACGCGAATCACCAAGTCTCAAAGCGGGCCGGCAGGTGAGCAGGTGAGCGGGTGAGCAGGTGAGAAAGTGAGCAGGTGAGAAAGTGAGAAAAATCGCTCACCAGCTCACCCGCTCACCTGCTCACCCGCTCACCCGCTCACCCGCTCACCCGCTCACCTGCTTCCTCAGAAACCTCAGAAACCGCAGCCTCTTCTCCCATCACAAGCTGACCGCTCAACACGCCGGCCTCGTCTTTGTAGAAATTGGCTACGCGAACATCGCCGGATACGCGACCCGTACTCAAAATTTCCAGACGACCTCTGGCGTGAATACCTCCGGTCACTTCTCCCGCCACCGAAACGTGTTCGGCGATGATCTTCGCCGCCACGCGACCCTGCGGCGCAACAACTACATTGCCCACCGTTTCGATGACTCCGCCTTCGCACACGCCGTCAATCCGAATATTGCCGTCGCACTTCAAATGACCGTCAAAGCTGGTATTGCTGCCAATGACCGTCTCTATCTTGTCCATCGGTATTTTTTTGTTTTTGAAAATTCCTAACACGAGCTATCTCCTTTCAGCCCCTTGCCTGGGGGAGGGGGACTGAACAATTGCCTTTCGGGGGGGGTATCGGGCAGACAAAGATTTATTATCAGTAAACCGCAATCGCACGCTCCAAGCGGGTCCGTGACCCGTTCGGCAGGCTCCGCGTCTTAGGTGCAACAAGTTCGCCGGTTCAGTGCGAAGCCTCCCTATGGGGCGGAACCGGCTAGAGCGTAAATAATCTCATTAGGTGTATTCTTATTCATTCTATCATTGTGGAATATACACGTCAAGTCAGAAATGACTTATTTGATTGAGACAAAAGTCATAATCTCAGCAGGTTCAAACTAGAGGATACTTAACTCTCTGTCTACTAACCCCGGCGGACCTCATTCTCGGATTATTGGGATGCCTGATAACACCACAATTCCCTCACTCTTGCCAACAAATTTACCATAACGCCATTATAGCGCCGTACATATCGCCATCAAAATGCTAAAAAACTTTGCCCAAAAGATAAAACGCGCCCTTGCAAAACCAGAACCAACAGACTACAATGCAACCTATGTTCCAAAAATTACTCACCCTTTCCATTGCTCTGCTTATCCTGACAGCGGGCTGCTCACTCACGCCCCCCGCCGAACCCGAAGCCACTCCCACGCCTACCTCCCTTCCGCCGCTGGCGCGGGTGGTGGACATTTTGCCTGAAGCCATCTTCATCCCCATTCCCATTGACCCGCCCAGCTTCAACGCTTACATCAACGATACCGGCTACGAAGAACTCATTGGTGAACTGGTCTTTGGCGCGTTGGCCGAAATCGGACCGGACGGCCAATACTACCCGGAACTGGCTGCCGAAATTCCCACCCCGGAAAACGGCGGCCTCAGTAAAGACGGGCTGACCGTGATCTGGCATCTGCGCCCCGGCATCTTCTGGAGTGACGGCGACGCTTTCACTGTTGAAGACGTGGTTTTCACCTGGGAATCGCTGCGGCAAAGCGGCATCTACGCCCCCGGTTTTGATCTGATAGAAGCCATTGACGCGCCCGACGAGTTGACCGCTATCATCCACTACAAAGAATTTTACCCCAATTACCGCCTGCAATTCGGCGGCGAAGGAACCGGCGTATTCCCTGCCCATCAATGCGGCCAGCTGGACAGAATGCTGCTGTGGGATTGCAATTTCGAGCCGGTCAGCGCCGGCCCCTTTGTACTGGCCGAATGGGAGCCAGGCGAGCGTCTGGTCTTCAATCGCAACCCCGCCTACTGGGTTCCAGAACGCCCGCTGGCCCAGCAACTGGTCTTTGTCATAGAAGCGGACAAAGACCGCCGCGAGAAAATGCTCAAGCGCGGCAGCGCCCACCTTGACCTGTGGACGGAAGATCCACAGCTAAGCCGCCTGGAAGAGGAAGAAAATATCTTCCTCTTTGCCACCAATCCGGCCCGCTTTGTGCTGCGACTTGTTCCCAACCTTAGCGCCTTTGGCAACGCCGACGCCACCCAACCCAACCCCTATCTGGCCGATCTGCGCGTGCGGCAGGCCATTAGGCACGCCATTGACGTGCCGCGCATCATTGAAGAAGTCTTCAACAATCGCGCCATCCCCACTGATACAGAATTAGCCCGCAACGGCTGCTCTGTTAGCCCCTACACCTACAACCCGGAAACCGCCAAAGTCTTGTTGGAGCAGGCGGGCTGGATTGATCAGGACGAAGATGGAACCCGCGAATGTCACGGCTGCCGGAACGCCGTTGAAGGAACGCCGCTGGAATTCGACAGCTACTACTACGCCGAATTTGGCAACTCATTAGCCAAGGCGCACAAAAAAATAGAAGTGATGCTTTATGACGTGGGCATCAACATTCATCCCCAGCCGGTGGAGGGCGTTGACCTGTGGGGAACCTGGACCGATAACGGCATTGAAATTCGGGGCAACTTCAACATGGATTTATGGGATGACGGCTATTACGGCATAGACCCCACCGACTACCTTTACGACCTCTACGACCCGCACGCCATCCCCACCCAAAACGACCCTTTAGCCGGACTGAACGTTATGCGCTATCGTAACCCCGCTCTTGGCGACATTTTTGATGAACTTCGCGCGCCCATCAGCGATGCCAAACGCAATCAAATCCTGTGCCAGCTGGCAATTATCCTCTATAGAGACTTGCCCGCCACCCCCCTCCTGTCCCTCCCTGACTACTACGCCGCCAACAATCGCTTACAAGGCGTATCTCCCCACATTTACGATACCGTCACCTGGAACGCCGCCGACTGGTTCCTGCTTCCGCCGGAAAATCAATAGCAGAATTATCGGAATGAGAGAAAAAAATTCTCTCATTCCGATAATTCTGCTCTGAACAGTAACAAAATCTATGTCAATCGGTTGCCCGCCTTGTTAATCTATGCGATAATTATTGCATAAATTAACCAAAGGGTACTCCAAAAAATGGACAACTTTACAAAAGCGCGCCATACAATGGTAAACAAACAATTGAAGCAACGGGGAATTGTAGACCCGCTGGTATTAGAGGCTATGGGCAGCGTGCCGCGTCATAGTTTTGTGTCAATGGAATACCAGGAACTGGCCTACAAGGATTCGCCGCTACCCATTGGCTACGGTCAGACCATTTCTCAACCCTACATTGTGGCCTTTATGTTGCAAGAACTGCGGCTAAAAACCCCACGTAAAGCAATTGTTCTGGAAATTGGGAGCGGATTAGGCTATCAGGCAGCCGTATTGAGCCAATTTGTAAAACACGTCTACACGGTAGAGCGCATCCCTGAACTGGCCGCCCAGGCTGAACAAAATCTACTGGCGTTGAGCTATAGTAACATCACCGTCTGTCGAGGTGACGGCGGCTACGGCTGGCCCAAATACGCCCCCTACGACGCCATTGTGGTGGCTGCCGCCGCCCCGGAAATCCCCCCCCCGCTTTTAAGTCAATTGAAAGCAGACGCCGCACTGGTCATTCCCGTTGGCGAAGCGGGAAATCAGCAATTAATACGCGCTGTGGCTAAAGGCCGCAAATTCCACACCGAAGTTTTGGCTCCAGTGGCCTTTGTTCCCCTCATCGGTGAGCATGGGTGGCCGGAAAGCAAGGATGAAGGATGAAAAAGCAAGGATGAAATAAAAGCCAATTCGTAACTACTTAGCCTGAATTTCGCAGTTTAAAAATTTTTAATGTGCGAAATTCAGGCTAAGCAATTAGACTATCCCTATGATACCATTTGATGGCGGGGATGAGTAACTGTTCACTCCCATTCCTCTCAGTCCCCCCGTTGACGGGGGGAAGTTTAAAAGCCTCCCCCTGATGTCGGGGGGAGGTTGGAGGGGGGTGAACGGTTACGGGATGACAATAGCAATCCTTTGTTGACTTTCCCCTCATCAGGGTTATAATTTGTTCACTTTACTACTATCCGGAAAGGGTCTTTATGGAACAACCCCCGCTTGCTTATTGTCGTCGCTGCGGACATAAAATGACGCAGGCTGAAATTGGCGGGCGCCTTCGTCTGGTTTGCCCGGAATGTGGCTTTGTTCTGTACCGCAATCCGGTGCCGGGAGTAGGTTTGCTGGTGGAAATGGAAGGCGGGCTAGTCCTCATTCGGCGGGGAGGAAGCCACGGCAAAGGCCGTTGGGCGCTGCCCGCAGGCTTCATTGAAGCCGACGAAAGCATTGAAGCGGCGGCCATTAGAGAGTGTCAGGAAGAGACCGGCCTGGATGTGGAATTGCTGGAAATGTTCGGTGTGGATTCTTTTCCCGAAGGGCCAATCCAAAGCGGAATTATCATCTTTTATCGCGCCCGGCCTGTTGGGGGAAGTCTGCAAGCGGGCGATGACGCCGAAGAAGCCCACATCTTTGCTCCCGAATCTTTACCGTCAGACGTGGCCTTTCGCACGCACCGCGCCGTGTTGACGCGCTGGGCTGCGGCGCGCGGCGTTATCCCTCCCTTTGCCGTTTCGCCCGGCGAAGTCTACCCGCTGGCGCAAGGCTTACTCATTCGCCGCGCCAATATCGATGACGAAGCCGCCATCCTGAAACTGCTCCCCTTCGTCCCGGCCAATCAAGAGATGAGCGCGCAACAATTGTACGCCGCCGGACTCCGATTTCGAGAGACCCCGGCTCTGGATGTGCTGGTGGCGGATTGGCATGGCGAAGTGGTGGCTTTTTTGGCGCTTTGTTTTGTCCCCACGCTCACCAACCTGCGCGCGTGGATTGACGATGTGGCGGTCTCGCCCTCGCACCGGCGGCAGGGGATTGGGCGGGCGCTGGTTGAGGCGGCTGTTCAGCGCGCCAGTCGTCGCGGCGTAACCCACCTGTTCCTGGATACCAGTCGCAGCAACCCCGATACCCTTGAGTTCTACCGCGCCTGCGGCTTTGAAGACGGCGGCATTGCCCCGCTGCACATTCGCTAACAATAAATAGTGAATAGTGAATAGTGAAAAATTATTCATTGTTCATTGTTCACTATTCATTAAAACAAGGAGTTTGCTTATGAAAAAAGTTGATACCATCCTTACCGACGGCATTGTCGTGACAATGGACGAGCAATTCAATCTGTATGAGCCGGGCGCAGTAGCCGTGCGCGGCGATGAAATTGTGGCCGTTGGCCCTGCCGCCAACATTGCGGCTAAATACAAAGCCGCGGAAACCATCGCTTGTGAAGGCAAGGTGATCATGCCTGGCTTGGTCAACACCCACTCACACGTGCCAATGACCTTGCTGCGCGGCCTGGCCGATGACCTGCGGCTGGACGTGTGGCTGATGGGCTATATGATGCCGGTTGAACGCGAATTTGTTCAGCCTGATTTTTGCTGGCTGGGCACGCAGCTTGCCGCCGCAGAGATGATCCGTTCCGGCACAACCTGCTTTGCCGATATGTATTACTATGAGGAAACTGTCGCCGATGCCACAGCCGAAGCCGGTCTGCGCGCCGTCTGCGGACAGTCAATCCTAAAATTTCCTACCCCCGATGCCCTGAGCTACGAAGAAGGTCTGGCTCGCACCCGCGATTTTATCCAACGCTGGAAAGGTCACAAACTTATTGTGCCTGCCGTGGCCCCCCACGCGCCTTATACCACTACGCCGGAAATTTTACGCGCTGCCACAGACCTGGCGCTGGAGTTTGATATCCCCTTCCACATTCACGTTTCCGAAACCGCTTTTGAAGTAGAGGAAATGCGCGCCAACGAAGGTATGTCACCGGTGTACTGGCTTCAGGAGCAGGGCGTTTTTCGGGCTAAAACCATCGCCGCTCACTGCGTACACATTGATGAAGACGAAATGCGCATCCTCAAACAGCATAATGTTGGTATAGCGCATAATCCATCCAGCAACCTCAAACTGGCCAGCGGCTTTGCGCCCATCGCTAAAATGCTGGAACTGGGACTAAATGTTGGCATTGGCACCGATGGCGTCGCCAGCAATAATGACCTGGATATGATCGAGGAACTTCGACTGGCTAATTTTATTGCCAAAGGCGTTACCCGCGACCCCACGGTTCTTCCGGCGCGTCAAACCCTGGCCTCCGCCACCATCGTTGGGGCGCGCGTCCTCTTTTTGGATGATCTGATTGGCTCGCTGGAAGTGGGCAAGCGAGCGGACATCATCACCCTTGATCTGAACACGCTTCACAACGCACCGCGTTTCTATCGCAACGAGCAGTCTATTTACTCGCAAATTGTTTACGCGGCCAAAGCTAACGATGTGGACGACGTGATGGTTGATGGCGTCTGGCTGATGCGCGCTAAACAATTACTTACTCTGGATGAAGAATCGCTGAAAACCGACGCCGATAAGATGGCGCGGCGTATTGACGCCTTTTTGGTAGAACGCGAAGAGAGCGTGCTGCGCAAACTGGCAACCATCGGCGGGCTGGCCTACAAAGAGACCTTTGAGGTGCAGGTTAAAGTTTATATGTCTGATGCAGAAGCAAAGGTCATCGAGGAGGCCATCCACGGTTCTGACTTTGCCATTGGCAAATCCAGCCAGCGACGGCAGTACGACACCTACTTTATCTTCAACGATAAATGGACCAGCCGTATCCGCTATCGAGAGGATGAAATTTTGGCGCGCGATTGTATGGGCCCAGTTCCCGAAGGTCAGATCAATGAAGTGACCTATCGTTTGACCCTGACCAACGAAAATAAAGAGCGTGAGTTCAGCGACTCCATCATCCTCTCCCGTTCCCGCTTTGACGCTTTGGCCAACCGCAGTTTGCGCTTTTACCACGAGTACTTCCAGCCGGACGCCGAGCGTGAAGTTCATAAAGAGCGTCGCCGTTACCACGTGCGCTACGGCGGAACCGGCTTTACCATCAATTTTGACCGTATTTTGAAGCCAAAAACATCGCCGGGCGTTTTTATGGAAATTAAAAGCCGCACCTGGAGCGCTCAGGACGCAGAGCGCAAAGTGCAGCTTATTGCTCAACTGCTCAAACGCTTCAATATTGGTGAAGATGAACTGATCCGCGAGGAGTATATTAACCTGACAGTGAAGAATGAAGAATGAAGAATCACTGATTCCTTATTCACTATTCGCTGTTTATGAGAAAGGTTGAAATGAGAAAAAGAAAAAGCGCCGCAGGCAGGGGAGCTTGGGGTCCCCCCCATCTCTCCCCCTTCTTCAACTCACTTTAAACACACCCGAAAGGAAACAACTGATGAACGAAATAATGCAAAACATCATTGCCGCCCGTGACTACATTCAGGCGCGGGCGCAGACAAAACCGCAAATTGCCATCATTCTTGGCTCTGGCTTGGGCGGGTTGGCCGATGACGTAGCCGTAGAAGCCGCCTTTCCCTACGGCGATCTCCCTAACTTTCCCGTTTCTACAGTGGTGGGGCACGCCGGTCAATTGGCGTTGGGAACGCTGGCTGGAAAAAACGTGGTTGTTATGCAAGGCCGCTTTCATTACTACGAAGGCTACCCGATGACTCAGGTGGTTTTCCCTGTGTGGGTGATGCAGGCGCTGGGCGCGGAAACCTTGATCGTCACCAACGCCGCCGGGGGTCTTGATCCTGTTTTTGATCCGGGTGATGTGATGCTCATTAGCGATCACATCAATATGATGGGCGATAATCCCCTGCGCGGCCCCAATCTCGATGACCTTGGCCCGCGTTTTCCCGATATGACCAACGCTTACGATCCGGCATTACGCGATTTGGTTCTTCGCGTAGCCGCAACGCAAAATATTCCTGTCCAACAAGGAACATATACCGGCTGGGCCGGCCCCACGTTTGAAACCAAAGCCGAGCGTCGCTTTTTGCGGCTCATCGGCGGCGACGCAGTGGGGATGTCTACCGTGCCGGAAGTCATTGCCGCTAATCACGCCGGAATGCGGGTAATGGGGATGTCCGCCATCACCAACAAAGCCACCGGCAGCGCCGACCAACAGCCCGATGACCACACTCACGTGCTGGCAATGGCTAAAGTTGCCGGTGAAAAACTGGTGCGTTTGCTGCGGAGTGTTATTCAGGAAATGACTTAACGATTTCAGATTTACGATTTACGATTTACGATTGGACTACGTATCCGCGCCTTTAATCGTAAATCCAAAATCGTAAATCGTAAATCAAGGGAGATGATAATGACTAACTTAACTACCCTTATCAAAGACGATCCGGCCAAAATTGCCGCATTAATTGACCATACCTTGTTAAAGCCCATCGCTACCCAAGCGCAAATTGAGGCGCTTTGTCAGGAGGCAATGAAATATGGCTTTGCTTCTGTTTGTATCAACCCCTCGCGCGTAAAACTGGCCGCGCAACAGTTGCGCCGGTCCGCTGTTAAAACGTGTACGGTCATTGGCTTTCCACTGGGAGCCACCACTACTGCCTCAAAAGTCTTTGAAACCAAAGAGGCCGTTGAATTGGGCGCGGAAGAAGTGGATATGGTCATCAACATTGGCGCGTTGAAAGCGGGAAATGACGCGCTGGTGGAACAGGACATCGCTGCTGTGGTGAAGGCGGCGCATCAGGGCGGCGCTCACTGCAAAGTGATCATCGAAACCTGTTTTTTGAGCGACGAGGAAAAAGTGCGCGCCTGTAAATTGGCGCAAAAAGCGGGGGCGGATTTTGTAAAAACCTCAACCGGCTTTGGGGGCGGGGGAGCCACCGTAGAGGATGTAGCCTTGATGCGTCAGACCGTTGGCCCGGAGATGGGCGTCAAAGCCTCCGGCGGCGTCAGCAACTTCGCCGACGCCAAAGCAATGGTTGCCGCCGGCGCTACTCGATTGGGCGTGAGCGCGGGTATAAAAATTGTGCAAGAGGCGCTGGAGCAAATTTAAATAATTATCAGGAGAAAAAAATTATGTCAACCCCAATTCGCGTTATTCAATACGGACTTGGCCCTATCGGCAGCGCAGTAGCTCGCCACATCACCGAACGCTCCAGCCTGAAACTGGTCGGTGGCGTAGATATTGACCCGGCAAAAACAGGTCGGGATATGGACGAAGTTGTCGGCTTAGAGCAGCCGCTTGGCTTCAAGGTTGCCAAAACTCTGGCCGAGGCTTTGGCTAACGCAGAAGCCGACGTGGTCCTTCACACCACCAGCTCCTGCTTTGACCTTTTTGAGAGCCAAATTACTGAAATTCTGAACGCCGGGCTGGACGTAGTTTCTACCGCCGAAGAACTCTCTTTTCCCTGGCTGGCGCACCCAAAAGAAGCCGCTCGTATTGATGAAGCCGCCAAAAAAGCGGGCAAAACCGCTCTGGGGACAGGCGTAAACCCCGGCTTTCTGATGGATTCCCTGCCGCTCAACCTGACCGCTATCTGCCAGCGCGTAGACCGCATCGACGTGACGCGCAGTCAAAACGCCTCGGTTAGGCGCGGCCCTTTTCAAGCTAAAATTGGCTCCGGGATGACCGTGGAACAGTTCGAAAATAAAGTGGACACCGGCAGAATGGGACACGTGGGACTGCCGGAATCAATGGGGATGGTCTTTCACACGCTGGGCAGAAAACTGGCGCGTTACGAAGACAGTATCGAGCCGGTAGTAGCCGATTCCCTCATCCAGACCGATTTCTTCACCGTGCAACCGGGTCAGGTTCGCGGCCTTAAGCAAGTGGCGCGCGGCTTCACCGACGCAGGCGAATTTATGACCCTCACCTTCATCGCCGCATTGGAAGAGCCGCTGGATCAAGATACCGTCAAGATTAGCGGCAAGCCTGATCTGGAAGTCATCCTCAAAGGCACCAACGGCGACATCGCCACCGTAGCTATGGCTGTCAATGCCATCAAGCGGGTAAAAGAAGCCTCGCCGGGGCTGGTCACAATGCCTGATCTGCCTATTGTCACGTTTGGGTAAAATAAAGAGAGGTAAGAGTTTCAGAGCAGAATTTTCGGAATGATAGAATTTTGATTCTATCATTCCAAAAATTCTGCTCTGAAACTCACAAAACATCAGGAAGGCTTATATGACCAAACACCTTGTCCTTGTCGCCGGCAACATTGGAACCGGCAAATCATCTCTCACCGAGCGCCTGGGCAGTCGTCTGGGCTGGCAGACCAGCTTTGAGTCGGTCAGCGACAACCCCTACCTGAGCGACTTCTACGCCAATATGCGGCAGTGGTCTTTCCATTTGCAAGTCTTCTTTCTGGGCCATCGCGCCGAGCAGCATTGGGAACTGGCTCGCAGCCCGCAATCGGCCATCGCCGACCGCAGTATCTACGAAGACGCCCACATCTTCGCCCGCGTCCTGCACCATCTGGGCAATCTCAGCGCGCGCGATCTCAAATCGTATCGCCGCACTTTCGATCTGGTGGTAAACAGCCTCCCCCGCCCCGACCTGCTGCTTTACCTGAAAGCGCCCGTTCCCGCGCTGCTGGAACGCATCCACCGTCGGGGTCGGGAAATGGAGAGCGGCATTACCGCCGAATACTTATCGCTGCTGGAGACTTTTTATAAGGAGTGGATGGACACCTTTGACCTCTGTCCGGTTCTCACCATCCCCACTGAAAACCTTGATTTCGTGAATAAAACCAGTCATCTGGACATTGTTATTGATCATATCCAGAATAAATTGGCCGGGAAAGAGGACGTGGTTTTTCCAAACAGCTAACAGGAGGAACATAATGCCGGAAGCATATATCATTTCAAGCGTCCGAACCCCCATCGGGCGTTTTGGCGGCGGGCTGAAAGACCTCTCTCCCGTTGACCTGGGCGCGCGCGCTATGAAAGCCGCTCTGGAACGAGCCGGTATTTCGGGCGAAAATCTGGACTTATACATTTTTGGTAATGTACTGCGCGCCGGGCACGGTCAGCTCCTCCCGCGACAGGCGGCCATCAAAGCGGGCATCCCCGTGGAAGTGGACGGTTACGCGGTGGATATGGTCTGCTCATCCGGGATGATGGCCCTGTTGAACGCCGCCAACACCATCAAAGTTGGCGACGCCGATCTGATTTTGGCGGGCGGAATGGAATCAATGTCTCAGGCGGGCTTCTTCCTTTCCCATCGAGCGCGCTGGGGGTATAAATTTATGATGGGCGCGCCGGAAAATCTGAAAGACATCCTCCTCTACGACGGCCTGACCGACCCCGTTACCGGCGAAGCAATGGGGCTGGAAGTCGAACGTTTGGCCGTCGAATACGGTATCACTCGCGCAGAGTTAGACGAAGTGGCCTGCCTTTCGCAGAGCCGCGCCGCCGAAGCCACCGCAAAAGGCTTCTCCGCCAAAGAAATCGCGCCCATCGAAATCAAAACGCGCAAAGGGCCAAAAATCATTGAGGCCGACGAAGGCATCCGGGCCGACACCACTGTGGAATCGCTGTCCGGCCTGCGACCCGCCTTCAAAAAAGACGGCGTACTGACCGCCGCCAACTCCAGCCAGATCAGCGATGGCGCCGCCGCGCTCCTGGTCGCCAGCCGGGAGGCGGTTGACAAGTTTGGTCTCAAGCCTCTGGCGCGAATTGTGGGCGGAAGCTGGGCCGCCGGCGAAACCTGGCGTTTCCCCGAAGCCCCCATTCCGGCAGTGAAAAAGCTGCTGACCAAGCTGAATATGCAAATCGACAATTTTGACCTCTACGAGAACAACGAAGCCTTTGCCGTCAACAGCCTTCTCTACAATCGAATGTTAGGCGTGCCGATGGAGAAGCTCAACGTCTACGGCGGGTCCATCGCCATCGGGCATCCCATCGGCGTATCGGGCGCGCGTATCATCGTCACCTTGCTTAATGCGCTGGCAGAGCAGGACAAAGAGTGGGGATTGGCCGCCATCTGCCACGGTGTTGGCGGCGGCACGGCTATGGCTATCGAACGATTGTAGTGAAACAAAGCGTGGCGCGTGGTGCGTAAACAGCAGACCACGCACCACGAATTGATACAGCTTTCCATTTCAGGTATACTTTCTGATGAAAGGAGAGTTTGCTATGCCTCAATCGCCATTTCCCGGAATGGACCCGTATCTGGAAGCGCCTGATATGTGGCCGGATGTTCACGAACGATTGATAACTATCTTCGCTGAACAATTAGCCCCCAATCTGGCCCCCAGTTACGTGGCCGAATTGAACACCCAAATTGTCATTGACCGCGTCTTCGATGGGCCATCTGAAGAAAAAATTATGCTGCCCGACGTAACCGTCGCTCAAGCGCCAGAAAATTTCGGCGGGGTTGCGGTGGCCGCGCCCCCTATTGCCCCCGCCCCGCTGCGCCTGTTCGCGCCGATGAACGTTCCCACCCGTCTGGTTTGCGCCTACATCCGGCTGCGCGAAACAAATCGCCTGGTTACGGTGATCAAACTCTTGTCCCCGGTCAACAAACGACCCGGCGGCAGCGGCCGACGCGAATACCTGGAAAAGCGTAACGCCTACTTCGACGCTCCGGCTCACCTGGTTGAAATCGATCTGCTCCGCCAATGGCCTCGTATGCCCCTGGAAGGGGTCCTCCCCAAATCAGACTATCTGGCCATTGTCTGCAAAATGCATGAACGCCGCGCTTGCGATGTCTGGCCCATCAGCGTACAACACCCCTTGCCCGTCCTGCCCATCCCCCTGCTGGACCCTGACCCGCCGGTTCCCCTGGATATGGGGCAAGCCCTGCGTACCGCCTACCAACGCGCTCGCTACGATCTGCGAATTGACTACAGCAAACCGCCAACGCCGCTTCTCGCCCCTGAAGACAGAGCGTGGGCAGAGGGTTTGGTTGCTCAAAACATATCTTCTCAATAATCTGAGATGTACCTGACGGCGGGTTAATAACCCGTTCTACGTAGGACAAGCAAGCTATGCCCAATGACAAAACCGCCAACGTAGTCATCTGCGGAGCGGGCATCGCCGGGATTGCGACGGCTTATCACCTCAGCGTCGAGCGCGGGGTCAAAAATGTGACCCTGATTGACGAACGCCCACCCCTCAGCCTGACCAGCGACAAATCCACCGAAGCCTATCGCAACTGGTGGCCCGGCCCCGGTAACGCGATGGTGAGCCTGATGAATCGCAGCATTGATCTGCTGGAAGACATGGCCCGCCAAAGCGACAATCGCATCCTGCTCAACCGGCGAGGCTACCTCTACGCTACCGGCAACCCCCAACGCGCCGAAATCTACAAACAGGCGGCGGCGGAGATTTCACGCTTGGGCGCGGGGCAGGTTCGTTTTCACACCGGATCAAGCGATGATCCGTCCTACATTCCCGCCGCCCCCCACGATTTTGAAGACCAGCCCAACGGCGCGGACGTTTTTTTGGATCAAGAGTTGATTCGACAACGCTTCCCCTACCTTAGCGAACGGACCGTTGCCGTGCTGCACGCCCGGCGCTGCGGCTGGTTCAGCGGTCAGCAGTTGGGGATGATGATGCTGGAAGAAGCCCGCGCTCAGGGAGTACAATTCATCAGCGGGCGCGTGGAAGACGTGGATGCGCGCAATAATTGCGTGCAGGGCGTTCGGGTTCGTACTGAACAGGGCGCAGAGCGCATTGCCGCCGATATTTTTATCAACGCTGCCGGGCCGCTGGTGAATGAAGTGGGCGCAATGCTGGGCCTGGAACTGCCTGTTTTCAACGAACTGCACCTCAAATTGAACTTCAGCGACCACCTGAAGGTAATACCTCGTGACGCGCCAATGGTTATCTGGGAAGACGCGCAAAAACTCAACTGGTCAATGGAAGAGGTTGATTTTTTAGTCGAAGACCCGGAAATGCGCTGGCTGTTGGGTAAATTCCCGTCTGGAATTCATCTGCGCCCGGAAGGACACGGCGAAAGCCAGGCTGTGTTAATGCTGTGGGATTATCACAAAGAGCCGGTTCCGCCCATCATCCCGCCTCCCGATGATCCCGATTACCCGGAGGTTGTGCTGCGCGGGTTGACAACAGTCGTCCCCGCGCTGCAAGCTTACCTCAATCGGATGCCCAAACCGATGATTGACGGCGGCTACTATACCAAAACCAAAGAGAACCGCCCCTTGATTGGCCCGCTGCCGGTTGACGGCGCCTACATCATCAGCGCGCTGTCCGGCTACGGGTTGATGGCCGCCCCCGCTGCCGGCGAACTGCTGGCGTCTCACATCGCCGGCGACGCTCTGCCTGACTACGCTCCTGCCTTTCTCCTGTCTCGCTATGAAGACCCGGCGTACCAGCAGATGTTGGAGAATTGGGGAGATGTGGGTCAGCTATAATCACACCACCACCTGCGAATTTTTGCAATTCAAGTCAATTACCTGTAAACTACGCTACTTGTTATAACAATTGTTGTTGATAACCATTGTCAAAGGAGTTTTCATTAGCGAATGAAAATTGGTTTTATTCGCCATTCGCACATTCGCCTATTCGCCTATTCTCAAGGGAGACAAATTTATGATTTTACGTTTGACCTTTGCCCAGGCAGACCCCAAAAAGGTAGAAGAAGTGCGCGCGCTCTACAATAGCCGGGAGTTGAATGATTTTTTCAACTCGCAGAAGGGGCATCGCTTTCATTACTTGCTTGAATCCCCTGCCGAAGAGAGCGATATTATTTTTCTGACTGCCTGGGATACTCAGGAAGCAATGGACGCCGCTTACGCCAGCGAAGCGCACCGGAAAGTTGGCGGAAAATTCAAGCCCTTTCTGTTGGCGCCGTCTAAAAAGAAGATTTATGAGGTTTATGAATAATGACAGTACAGATGACGCATTGGGAAAGAGTACAGGCCGCATTGAAAGGGGAAGAAGTTGATCGCCCCCCCGTTAGCTTGTGGCGGCACTGGCCTGTTGAGGACGAAACCCCGCAGGGATTGGCTGCGGCCAGCCTGCGCTGGCAGCAAAGCTACGATTTTGATCTGGTCAAGCTCATGCCAACAGGCACCTACGGCATCGAAGATTGGGGAGCCGAAACCATTTATAAAGCAAACCCGAACGGCACGCGCACCATCGTTAAATTTGGCGTGACCGAAGCGGAGCAATGGCCCCAACTAAAACAACTTAAAGTGACTGAAGATTATCTGGGCAAGCAGATCACCGCGCTGCGATTGGTGGCTGAAGAACTTCAGAACAGCGTACCTATTCTGCAAACGGTCTTCAGCCCGCTGACCACGGCCCGCAAATTGGCCGGCGATCGCGTATTCAGCGACCTGCGGCTTCACCCCGAACGCTTCAAAGCGGGTTTGCAGATCATCGCTGAAACGACAGCGCGTTTCGCTCTGGAATCGATTCGAGCCGGCGCGCACGGGCTATTCTTTGCCACGCAAAACGCCTCCTGTCGGCTGTTGAATGAAGCGGAATACCGTGACTTCGGCGAATTTTTCGACCTGATCGTGTTGAACGCCGTCCAATCAGAGGCGCAATTCAGTATGGCTCACGTTCACGGCGAAGACATTATGTTTGACCTGATGGCCGGGTATCCGGTTCAGGCGATGAACTGGCACGATCAGATTACCTGGCCCTCTCTCAATCAGGCGCGTGAGCGCTTCTCCGGTCTACTGGTAGGAGGCGTCAACGAGTGGCATACTTTGTTAAATGGGCCGGTGGAGGCAATTCAGGCCGAAGTTAAAGAGGCTATTTCCCAAACCGGCGGACGCGGATTTATGGTGGGGCCGGGATGCGTTCTTCCCATCAACATCCCGGACGAATATATTCGGGCAGCCAGAGAGGCTGTGGAATGATAGCCGTAACCCTCCCTGGTTCCCATGCTCTGCGTGAGAACCAGGGAGGGGAATGTAGAAAGGAGGTGCAGCCGCGAGAATAAACGTAGTCAGGAGATTGGCCATTAGTTATTGGAGATTTTTGACCAACTAAGTATGAGGAGGAAAAAGAAATGCGTACGAAGCTATTGTTTGTTGCAGTGTTGATTTTGGTATTCTCGATGCTCGTATCCTGCGGCGGCGCTCCCGCGGCCCCTGAAGTCATCGAAAAAACCGTTGTAGAAACCGTTATTGTCGAAAAAGAGGTCGAAAAAGTAGTTGAGAAGGAAGTCGAGGTCGAGAAGGTAGTCAAAGAGACCGTTGTTGTCGAAAAAGAAGTGGTTGTCGAAAAAGAAGTCATCGTCGAAGTTACGGCAGAGCCAGCCCAGGCGGAAAGCGAATCGACGGAACCCCAACTTGGCGGCACCCTGAATATGTCGCTTGGGCCTGATTTTATTACTTTCCACCCCTATTTCGATGTGAGTACCGCCCAGTTCAAACCCATATTTTA
The DNA here is from genome assembly GCA_011192195.1 of Chloroflexota bacterium. Classification (GTDB taxonomy): domain Bacteria; phylum Chloroflexota; class Anaerolineae; order 4572-78; family 4572-78; genus DUEH01. The sequence continues at coordinate 19,680 of DUEH01000004.1, forward strand.
TGAAGCGCCCATCCGTATTGGCGATGATGGGGACTTTGAACCGTGGTTGGCCGAATCCTGGGAAGAAAGCGAAGATGGCTTATCCATTACCCTGAATTTGCGCCAGGGGATCATGTTCCATAACGGTCGTGAAATGACCGCCGATGACGTGATTTGGTCCGTCGATCACGCCAGGAATACGGAATTTGGACATCACCTCAGCGACCGCTTCCTGCTTGCAACCGGAGCAGAGAAGATTGACGATTACACGGTAAAGATCAATTACAGTGAAGTAGGCCCCAAGCTCGATGGTATTGCCACTATGCAGATCTTCCCTCAGGAAGCGCTCGATGATATCGAGACGGCGCCGGTTGGCACAGGCCCCTTCAAGTTTGAAGAGTGGGTGCCGGGTGATCGCTTGGTGGGCGTAAAATTTGAAGACTATTGGCAAGAAGGGCTGCCCTACTTGGACAAAGTGGTGATCAAGCCCATTCCCGACGAGCAATCTCGGATGCTCAACCTGATGGCCGGTAGTATTGATGCCTTGAGAGGCGTTCCCCTGGCAGATAAAACCCTGCTTGAACAAGCGCCCGATATTACCGTTACCAGCAGCCCCGCCGGGTTCTTCTTCTACGCCTTCATTATGAATATCAATGAACCCCCCTTTGATAATCCTCTGGTGCGGCAGGCGATGAATTATGCTATCGATCGGGAAAAAATCGCCCAAACAGCGTTTCATGGAGCAGAAGTTCCGGTGGTAGAACCCTATCCTGAAACATCGTGGGCCTACGTTTCAGAGTTTGCCGACTTCTACACCTATGATCCTGAGAAGGCTAAAGAACTTCTGGCCGAGGCCGGTTATCCCGATGGTTTCAAAACATCAATGCTTATTCGCGGCCCCAGCGGCCCCTATCTGGATCAGGCTCAGGTATACCAACAAGATTTGGCAGCGATTGGTATTGAAATGGAACTATTGCCAACTGAATTGGCTCAGTACTTTCCGGCGCTCATTGGCAGCGAGTTTGCTATAGCTTCTCACGGCACCGGCGATGCTACCGTTGACCCCAGCGGCCTGTTTGAAGGCGCCGCCTGCTGCCGCCCCTTCCGCAACTTCTTTGGGATCACAGATAATGAAACCTGGTTCCCTGAATATAAAGAACTGATCGCAAAGGGCAGAGCTTCGCTGGACAGAGAAGAACGTAAAGCCTACTATCACGACGCGCTGGAAATTCAAATGGAGCAAGGCTGGAACATTCCCACCGCCTGGCGCCAAGAAATTTTTGCCTACAGCAACCGCGTCCACAACTTCCGCACTGATATGGGCGGTAATATCTGGCTGAATGAAACCTGGCTGTCTCAGTAAGGGTATACAGTTAGCAAACAAGGTCTACTGGGTTGCAGGAACGTTGCATGCAACGTTCCTGCAACCTGACGATATAAATTTGGTGGAACACTAGCTTTTCAGGAAAACGAAGCAAAAATGGGTAAATACGCCATCAAACGATTGATACAAATAATTCCGGTACTGATTATTGTATCAATCGCTGTTTTTTCAATCATTCATCTTATCCCCGGCGATCCGGCTGAGATCATGGCTGGATCAAATGCTACGGATGAGCAAGTGGCAGCCTTACGCCACCAATATGGACTTGATAAACCCATCTGGTCTCAATATCTTATCTGGTTAGAAAACGTGGCAACCGGCAATCTGGGGTATTCATTGACCAATGGTTTCCCGGTGAACAAGTTGCTCCTACAGCGTATCCCGGCCACGATTGAATTGGCTATTGCTGCGGCTATTATTGGAACTCTGATTGCCTTTCCGCTGGGAATTATTGCCGCGCTTAAACCCGGCAGCTTCATTGACTTTTTTAGCACCCTGTTTTCAGCCCTGTCCTTTGCCGTACCGTCATTCTGGCTGGCGATTTTGTTGATCTTGCTCTTCAGTTTGCAATTCAAGCTCCTTCCCCCCTCCGGTCGCCCCGATTTTAGCGAGGAGCCGATCGAACACCTCAAATCGCTGATTATGCCCGCCCTGACCTTGGGCATTGCAATGGCCGCTAAACTGACCCGCTATCTGCGCTCCTCGATGCTGGACGTGCTGCATCAGGATTACGTTCGCACGGCGCGCTCCAAAGGATTGAGCGAGCGCTCGGTAGTTGTTCGCCACGCCATACGCAACGCGCTGATCCCGGTGATTACAGTGTTCGGCTTGCAGATTGGCGACTTGCTAAGCGGGGCCATCATTGTGGAGTCGATCTTCTCCTGGCCTGGCGTGGGGCGTCTCACAATACAGGCCATTAGCTGGCGAGATTATTCGATCTTGCAGGCCAGCGTGATGTTCATTGTGTTTGCTTTTCTGCTGGTCAACCTTTTGACCGATTTGACTTATGGCTTGATCAATCCCAGAATCAGGTACGAATGATTCCGCAACTGAACAGGAAAATCCATTGATTTCGGCAACTCTAAGCCTCAACAAACAAAAAAATACTGATCTGACCCGCCCCTCTGAAAAATACGAGAGCCTGACCCGGATGGCAATTCAAGCGTTGCTTCGTCATCGCTCAGGAATGGCGGGCTTGATAATTATTATCAGTCTGGCTGTACTGGCCTTGTTGGCCCCGGTCATAGCTCCCTATGACCCTTTGGAAATGCGCGCCCCGGACCGTTTTCAACCTCCTTCAAGCACCTATTTTTTTGGCACCGATGAATTTGGCCGCGATATATTTAGCCGAATTTTATATGGTACACGCATTGCCTTTAGCGTAGGAGTCATTTCTATTGGTATTGCTACTGTGGTTGGAGTGGCAACAGGATTGGTGGCCGGTTACGCCGGAGGGACATTCGATACGATCATTATGCGGCTTTTTGATACCTTGCTTGCTTTTCCCGTCATATTGTTGGCTATTGTAATTTTAGCAATGCTGGGTCCCGGCTCTCTGAATGCAATACTGGCTGTCGCCATCGTCAATATTCCGGCTTTTGCCCGGTTGACCCGGGCCAACGTACTGGTTGAAAAAAATAAAGAATATGTGGAAGCTACCCGCTCCGTGGGCGCAAAGCCGCCCCGTATAGTTTTTCGCACTATTTTCCCCAACACAGTGTCTACTATTTTGGTGCAAATTACCGTTGCTCTGGCCTCGGCGGTTCTGCTGGAATCGGCCTTGAGCTTTTTAGGCTTAGGGACGCCGCTGCCTGCCCCTTCCTGGGGTTCGATGTTGAGCGTGGGGCGTGGCTATCTGGCGTTTGCCCCGTGGTACGGCATCTTCCCCGGCTTGGCCATTACGCTGATGGTGATGGGCTTCTACTTGCTGGGCGATGGCTTGCGCGACGCGCTGGACCCGCGCCGTCAAAAGTTAATCTGATTTGACGCTTGACATCGCCAACCGATCTGCTAAAATTTCTCTTGTAGGAGGTGCATTATGACAGAAGGCGTACAAGATCTTCAAATTCTGCTAACGCCAGAGCAGAGTCAAGCGCTGACGACTATAGCTCAAGGTAAAGACCAAACCATTTTTGAATTAGTCGAACAAATCTTTCAAGAGGCTATTGACAGAAAGCAGCCAACCCAGAGTCAGGAACTCCAACAGCAGCTTGAAGCTCTGGAACGTGTCAAGCTGCATAAAGCCAAAATGCTAACCGAACGAGGCGGCAAACCACTCAGCATCAACTTACCCGCCGTACTTCAGGAAATACGCGAAGAACGAGATGAGTACAATGTCAACAGCCTCGTCACCCATCGTCATTGATTCAAATCTGGCTGTTTGGGCCGTTTTGCCTAACGTGGCCGTAGAGTCAACAGTTGATTTGTTGGCTAATTGGCACAGGCAACGGAGACGAATTGTCGCCCCTGATCTGTGGTTAGCTGAAGCGACATCGGTCATTCGACGTTTGGTTTTTCACAAAGTAATTTCACCTGCTCAGGGTAAAGTTGCTATTGACGATTTGTTTTCTTTGGGCGTAGAAACTATCTTGCTAGATCAACAACTTTACCAAAACGCCTTTGAGTGGGCAGAGAAATTGCAACAATCTAAAATTTATGACAGCCTCTATGTGGCCTTGGCCGAGCATTTACAAGCCGAATTGTGGACAGCTGACAAACGATTAGTTAATGGCGCTAAACAAGCAGGAATAAGACGGGCGCATTGGGTAGGTGAGGGTAAGTGAAAATACCGACACAATCCTTCACCCAATTTTCTCAAAAAATCCAGGATAACATCGCCAAAGTCGTCATTGGCAAAGCAGATGTGACAGAGATGCTGCTGGTGGCGCTGCTGGTGGAAGGCCACGTCTTACTGGAAGACGTGCCTGGCATCGGTAAAACCACCCTGGCCCGGGCGATGTCTCGCAGCCTTGACGCCTCTTTTGCCCGCATCCAATTCACGCCCGACCTCCTCCCCAGCGACGTGACCGGCCTGAACATCTATAATCAGAAAGATCAGAATTTTGAATTTCGGTCAGGCCCGGTGATGAACCAAATTGTGCTGGCCGACGAGATCAACCGCGCCACCCCGCGCACCCAATCCAGCCTGCTGGAAGCAATGCAAGAGGGACAGGTAACGGTTGACGGCATCACCCACCCCCTGCCGCGCCCCTTTATGGTCATCGCCACCCAAAACCCCATCGAACTGGAAGGCACCTTTCCCCTGCCGGAAGCGCAGATTGACCGTTTTTTGATGCGGCTTCAATTGGGCTACCCCAACAAGTCGGAAGAGGAAAAAATCCTGCTTAACTACCAGCGTAATGACCCGCTGAGCGCCTTGCAAAGCGTCGTCGCTGCTGCCAAGGTGCTGACCTTGCAGCAGCAGGTCAAGGAAATCCACATCAACCCTGACGTGCGCAACTACATTTTGGAAGTAGTCCGCGCCACCAGAGACCATCCGGCGGTGAGTCTGGGCGTGTCGCCTCGCGGAACGCTGGCATTGTTCAAAGCATCGCAAGCTCTGGCCGCCTTACGCGGGAGGGAGTACGTTACCCCCGGCGACGTGCAATATCTCTGCCCGCCTATCCTCACCCATCGCCTCAACGTCAGCCCCCAAATTCGCCTGCGTGGACGCACGCCGGAACAGGTGGTGGCAGAAATTACGAAATCAGTGCCGGTGCCGGTGGTGGAATAAAGCAATTCAAAATGAAAAATGTAAAATTTTGTATTAAGCGCTTAAGTAACTACTCAGGCTCAGGTACGACGCACTTAATAAATTGTTTTTTGGTGCAAATAACTACCCAATATCGTCAAAATTTGCACTTGCAGGGCGCTTCGTGAAGTGCGTTGCACCTATTTTCTCTATAGCTGAGTAGTTACGCGCTTAACGTTGAAATTCTTGAGGGTAAAAATTCTTTACAGATGAGACAAGGTTTTAACTCATGGACAGAAAACAATACTGACAATGATTTTTTGTTGTTTTTGTCAGTGTTTTCTTCCATCCGTGAGTCATCTTTATCGCTTGTCGGTTTGAAGCGAAGCTTCGTTAGACGGTTATGAGCAATAGCCCGCAAGATTCCGCAGGTAACACTTCTTTCCCCCCTCACCCAAAACTCTTCGCCGAACTGCGCGGAGAGCGATACATTAATCTGGAAAAAGACACCCAATACAGCGATGCCTGGGTTACGCTGGCGCTTGTTGTGACCATTCTGGGGATTATCTTCAGTAACCTTTTTTTGACCGCCGCCGCTCTGACCTTGCTGGTCATCGCCGCTATCAGCCGAAGCTGGAACGCTTTGAGTCTCTTTGGGCTGTACTATCGCCGCCAATTTAGCGAAACCCGCGCTTTTATGGGGGAAACCATTGCCCTGACTCTGGAAGTGCGCAACCAGAAGTTTCTCCCCCTCACCTGGCTGCGCGTCAGCGATGTCTTTCCGGCGACGCTGCCGCTGCAAGAAAGCAAGGTGGACTTCAATCAGTTCAGCAATCTGGGCGAGTTTCGCAGCTTCTGGATATTGGGCGCGTTTCAGCGTATAACCCGCCATTTCACCATCGAATGTACTCACCGGGGCTACCACAGCTACGGCCCGGCCACCTTGCGCACCGGCGACGGCTTTGGCCTCTTTGGCAATCGGGCCATCCTGCCCGGTGAGCAGCGGATTATCGTTTATCCCCGCATCTACTCCGCTGCCGAACTGCGTATTCCGGCCAAAAATCCCTTTGGCGAGCGCAAAAGCGAGCGCCGCCTTTTTGAAGACCCGCTGCGCGCGCAGGGCATCCGCGAATGGCAGCCCGGCGACAGCCTCAAGCGCGTCCACTGGAAGGCCACTGCCCGTCACCGTCAACTATTGAGCCGCCTCTACGAGCCAAGCGAAGAGCCGCAGACCCTTATTTTTCTCAATGTAGCTACAATGCGTCGCCATTGGCAGGGCGTTTACCCGGAACTACTGGAACGGACCATCAGCGTGGCGGGCAGTCTGGCCGCGTTGTCGCTGGAGCAACGCACGCCTACCGGCTTGATCGCCAACGGCGCTTTCCCCGGCAGCGACCAGCCATTGCGCCTGCTGCCGGGCCGCGGGGCAGACCAGTTGACGCGCATCCTGGAAATGTTGGCCGCCGTCAACAACTTCGCCAGCCGCCCCATCGAGGAGCATCTCTTGCGAGAAGCGCCTCGCTTGCCCTGGGGCGCAACCATCGTGGTAGTGACCGCCATCGCTCATGATGAACTACTGCTGGCATTGGCAGACCTGCGCAAAGCCGGACGCGCGCTTGTTCTCTTCACTCTGGCCGAAGCGCCGCCCAAATCGCTGAATGAGCAAATCGGTATTCCTGTTTATCATCTGCCGCATCTGGTGGATGATATAGTTGCGCCGAATGAGATGAAAATCTGATGTTGTTGAACATCCAAAACCAACGCAGCGAAGTAATCTATTTCTGTCTGGCTGTAATGGAAATGGTCTGGGTGACGCCCTTTGTGATGCTGTTCCACCGCCCCGCGTGGCATTGGTCGCTCTGGGCGGTGTTTGGCGCGTTGAGTCTGGCTTTACTGCTGTGGATGCTCTTTTTAGACCGCCTCAACGCCCACAATCTGGATTCTCCGGCCTATGAATTGGCCGTGGTGAGCGCTATTGCCCTGTCAAGTTTGCTGCTGATCAGCTTGTGGCCGTACCAACTCAGCGTCGGCGAAGCGGGCGGCATCCCTCATCTTTTTCGCGCCCTAAGCGACATTCGGCAAGGCTTGCCGCTGGAAATCTACCTGATCCTGCTCAATCTTTTCCTCTGGCAGCGAGCCGCCAATGCCAGCAGCCGCCAGATGGGCTTTTTTGGCGTGGCCCTCAGTTTCAGGATGGGTGTTTTGTGGTTGATGGCGGGCGGCGCGCTGTTTAGCTGGATCAGCGGGCAAAACGTGTTGGGCATCTTGTGGCTTTACTTTGGCTTTGGCCTGACCGCCATCTCGCTGGCGCGGATAGAAGAGAAAGCCGCCGACGCTCACAGCAAGGGAAAATTGCTGCCGCCGCGCCGCCTTCTACAATTACTGCTCATCATCGCCGGGGTCGTGACCGCCATCGTTATTTTGTCTACCCTGTACACCCCGCAAAACTTGCAACGCCTCTTGGCTAAACTGGAACCCTTATGGGGGATTGTGCTGGCGCTGGCCTACCTGCTTTTTCAGGCTATTTTTTGGCTGCTAGGCCCTTTCTTCAACTGGCTGGAAAGCCTGCTGGCCGGCCTTTTCAGCGCCTCTGACTTTCGCTTTCCCTTGCAGGAATTTGAGCAAACTCTGACTGAAAACGCGCCCGAACAGGCCCAAAGCCTCTCTCAAGGCCTGTCTGACTGGATTTTGCTTTCGCTGCGCTGTCTGGTAATTGTTGCAGCCTTGTCCCTGGTATTAGGGCTGATTATGATTTTTTTGGACAAATTCCGTTCGTCCAGAATTCAGAACCAGAACGAAGAAACCGGTCAGGAAAGCTTGACTTTGGGAGGCGGTACCGCGCGTCGTGGGTTGGAACAGTTGAAGGGCCTGGGGAGATTACTGCAACAATACGGCTTGAGCCGCCAACTTTTGGCCGCCATCAGCGTCGAAAATATGTACGCCAATCTGTGTCGCTTGGCCCAACGGCGAGGCTACCCGCGCCCGCCCGCCCAGACCCCGGACGACTATCTGGTTTTGTTGGCAAAAGCCTTCCCCGGTCAGGAGAAAGCGCTGGCGCGCCTTACCGCCGCCTACCAGCGCGTTCACTACGGCGACCTTCCCGTTCAGTCGGATGAACTTCGCCGCTTGCGAAGCGATTATGAGCAGGTAAGGCAGGCTAAATAATTACTCTGGACAAGATTGAGGCAATCTAAAAATGCCCTGATGTCGAAATTGATAGTTTTTGAGAGTCTCCCGTTTCCTCATTTTCCCTCTTGTCTGCCCGCAAATTCAAGTGGATAGCTTTTGAGAGTCAAAATGCGTTATAATTTACACAAAGACTAAAAGCCCCGACCCGAGTTGGGGCTTTTTGATGATAAAAGAAAAAGCGCCGCAGGCAGGGGGGCGTGGGGGGGGATCCCTCCATACTCTCCCCCCCTCACACCCATAAAGAAGTGTGGAGAAACTTATGAGTAAATCAGTTCGATTATCAGGACTTTACAAATATTCACTGGAAAAACGCGCCAATGTTGTAGCCGAGTGGGCGAGTTTGAAGGCCGAAGAAAAAGCGGCCTTGATCAATGGCCTGCCCCTTTCAATGGGCGATGGTATGATTGAGAACGTGATTGGCTTGTACAATTTACCGCTGGGTATTGCCACCAACTTCTTGATCAACGGGGAAGAGGTCATTGTTCCGATGGCCGTAGAAGAGCCAAGCATTGTGGCCGGACTCAGCTACGCTGCCAAACTGACCCGCTCTAGCGGTGGTTTCAGAACCAGCAGCAGCCAGCCGGTAATGATTGGTCAACTTCAGGTTTTAGGGTTGAGCGACCTGGATGAAGCCGTGACCAAGCTAAAAGCTATTGAAGCCGAACTGCTGGAAAAAGCTGATCACGATCCAATCATTCGCAAGTTTGGCGGCGGCGCAAAAGGCTTTGAGTTTCGTCCGCTGCCCGATACAGCGGTTGGGCCGATGCTGATTGTCCACATTTTATACGATTGCCGCGACGCAATGGGCGCTAATACCGTCAACACCGCCGCCGAAATCATTTCTCCCATCATCGAAAAAGTGACCGGTGGACGCGTGAACTTGCGCATCATCTCCAATCTGGCAGACCGGCGCACCGCCACCGCCGAATGTACCATCAAAGCCGGGCAACTGGCGCGCGGCGATATGGACGAGGCAGCGGTTGTGCAGGGCATTGTTGAAGCCTGGGCCTTTGCCAAAGCCGATCCCTACCGCGCCGCCACCCACAATAAGGGAATTATGAACGGTATTGACGCCGTTGCTATTGCCACCGGCAACGACTGGCGCGCCATTGAAGCGGGAGCGCACGCCTTTGCGGCTCGCAACGGACGCTACACAAGCCTGACTGAATGGCGGCGCAATGAAGACGGTGATTTAGCGGGGCGACTGCACTTGCCGCTGGCCGTTGGCACAGTTGGCGGAGCAACAAAAGTTCATCCCGCCGCTCGCGCGTCCATTAAAATTTTGGGGAACCCCAGCGCGCGCCGTTTGGCCGAAATTATGGCCGCTGTTGGCCTGGGTCAAAATCTGGCCGCCATCCGCGCTTTGGCAACTGAAGGCATTCAGCGCGGACACATGCGCCTGCACGCCCGCCAGGTTGCCCTGGCCGCCGGCGCCACTCCTGAACAAGCGCAGGAAATTGCTAATCAATTGGTAGCAGAAGGCAACATCAAAGAAGCCAGAGCAAAGGAAATTCTTAAAAACAGTGAATAATGAACAATGAATAATGAATAATTTTTCACTATTCATTATTCATTGTTCACTGTCCATTTTTCACTGTCTTTTCGGAGACATTATGCCCATTATGCAAGCTAACACCCCCACCGGCATTGTTGGTTACGGAGCTTACGTCCCCCGCTATCGCGTTCCGGCTACGGAAATTTCCCGCGTGTGGACTGACGGCGTGGGGGGCGTACCCATCAAAGAAAAAGCAGTGGCCGGGCTGGACGAAGACACAATCACTATTTCCATCGAAGCGGCTCGTAACGCCTTGCATCGGGCGCAGATCAATCCCGCGTTGTTGGGGGCTGTGTGGGTAGGCAGCGAAAGTCATCCCTACGCGGTGAAGCCCAGCGGCACCATCGTTGCCGAAGCTATCGGCGCGGTTCCGCACACGCAAGCCGGCGATTGGGAATTTGCCTGCAAGGCAGGCACGGAAGCCATGCAAGCGGGCATCGGCTTTGTGGGTAGCGGTATGCAGCCTTATGTGCTGGCTATTGGCGCAGATACCGCCCAGAGTCGCCCCGGTGACGCGCTGGAATACACCGCCGCCGCCGGAGGCGCAGCTTATATCATCGGCAGAGCAGAAGAAAGTCTGGCTGAGTTTGAAGCCACCTATTCTTTTGTCACCGATACGCCCGACTTTTGGCGCAGACCGCAGGCCCACTATCCCAGCCACGGTCAACGCTTCACCGGCGAACCGGCTTACTTTGAACACAGCGTTTCGGCGGTGAAAACGCTGCTGATGGAATTGGGCCGCAGCGCCAAAGATTACAACTACGTTACCTTTCACCAGCCCAACGCCAAATTTCCGCAGCGCGCCGCAAAAATGCTGGGCTTTGAAAAAGCGCAATGGGAAGCCGGACTCCTGTCTCCGGTGGTGGGCAACACCTACTCCGGCGCAACAATGTTGGGGCTGACGGCCATTTTGGACATCGCCAAACCGGGAGAGCGCATTCTGTGCGCCAGTTTTGGCTCCGGCGCCGGGTCAGACGCCTTTTCGCTGCTGGTCACAGAACGCATCGCCGGCCGGGCGAATATGGCCCCCACCACGCAGGCGTACATCGCCCGCCGCAAAGAAGTAGATTACGCCCTGTACACCCGCTATCGCGGCAAGCTGAGTATGAAATGAAAAGTTCAAAATGAAAAGTTCAAAATGGCTGACAATTCGCATCGTTTACGGTAAACAAGAAACCAAAAACCTGAAACCCGAAACCTGAAACCCGAAACCTGAAACCCGAAACCCGAAACCCTTTATGAGAGATATATCAATTATTGGAATAGGACAAACTCCGGTTGGAGAACATTGGGGCAGAAGTTTGCGCCATCTGGCTTACGACGCCTTGCACCTGGCAATGAAAGACGCCGGTACAGAGCGCGTAGACGCCCTGTACGTGGGCAATATGCTTTCGGGCGAAATCAGCGGGCAGGCGCATATTGGGCCGCTGATAGCCGATTTTGCCGGACTGCGCGGCATAGAGGCGGTGAAGATTGAAGCCGCCTGCGCCAGCGGAGCCGCCGCCTTTAGACAAGGCGTCATCGGCGTAGCCAGCGGTTATCAGGACGTGGTAGCGGTAGTAGGCGTAGAAAAGATGACCGACGACGTGGGCAGTCGCCTTACTGCGGGATTGGCCTCTGCCGCCGACGCCGACTACGAAACCGTTCACGGCGTCACCTTTGTGGCGCTCAATGCCCTGATTATGCAGCGCTATATGCACGAATACGGCTTGAGCAAGGGTGATTTTGCTAATTTTAGCGTCAATGCCCACGCTAACGGGGCTAATAATCCCAACGCAATGTTTAGACGCGCCATCAGCAAAGAAACCTTTATGCGCGCGGGCGTGGTGGCCAACCCTGTCAGTCTCTTTGACGCCAGCCCAATGGCCGACGGCGCTGCCGCCGCCATCATCTGCCCTACCCGTCTGGCCCGCGAATATACCGATAAAGCCGTCCACGTCCTGGCCTCCGCCATTGCCACCGACAGCCTGGCCGTTCATGACCGCAAAAACCCGCTCTGGTTGCAAGCGGCGGAAGATTCAGCGCATACGGCGTACCGGCAGGCAAAAATTACCCCGGCTGAACTGGACTTCTTTGAATTGCACGACGCCTTCACCATTATGGCCGCCCTCAGTTTAGAGGCTGCCGGTTTTGCCAAAGCGGGTCAGGGGACGCGATTGGCCGTTAATGGCGACATTGCTTTGGACGGTAAGCTGCCCATCGCCACGATGGGGGGGCTCAAAGCAAGAGGCCATCCGGTTGGCGCAACCGGAATGTATCAAATTGTTGAAGCCGCCTTACAGCTTCGCGGCGAGGCAGGGAAGAATCAACTTCCCCACGCCCGCCTGGGAATGACCCAAAACATCGGCGGCAGCGGCGCAACTATTGGAACGCATATTTTTAAAAGCAGTGAATAATGAACAATGAATAGTGAAAAATTCTCACTATCCACAATTCACAATTCGTTATTCACTGCCCACTATTCACTGTTTTTCAGGAGGAAAATTAAATGACTGTAGAAATAGCCCGCCACTGGCGATTGAACTCACAACGCTATAGTTTAATAGGCGAAGAGTGCCCTGCCTGCCACTATAAAATCTTCCCCCCCCGCGATGTCTGCCCTCACTGCGCCGAAGAAGCCGGGCCGGAATTTCACTTTAGCGGCAACGGAACCGTTTTTTCGCACACCACCGTTCACACCCCCCCAGAGGGCTTTGAAGCGCAGTCGCCCTATACCGTTGCCCTTGTTAAACTGGACGAAGGGCCAATGATTACCGCTCAACTCACCGATGTGGACAATGGCGCCGTTGAAATTGGCTTGCCCGTTGAAATGGTCACGCGCAAACTGGCCGAACAGGGCGACGAAGGTTTGATCCTCTACGGCTACAAGTTTCGCCCCCAAATGGCAATGGCCTGATGAACGACGAATGACAAACGACGAGTGACGAATAAAGAGTCCAACAAGTGGACATTTTTTTGTAACCGTTGCTCCCCTCGTTTCAGCGCGCCGCGTTGAAACGAGGGGAGCAACGGTTATTTTTTATTCTGCCTCTTGACAACTATGACGCACTGTGTTATAATTTCGATTGTATAACGCAGTGCGTCACAAACTCGCCTGCTAAACAACTTAAAGCGCTATCCTAAATTATAAAAGGAGATAAATAATGGTAAAAGAAAAAGTAGAAGAAGTTGTGGAAAAAGCTGAAGAAGGTCGTAATTTCTTGCTAGACGGACTTCACAAAATTTTATTGGCCGGTGTTGGCGCGGTATCCCTGGCTCAGGAAGAAGTTGAAGACTTTGTCGGCAAGCTCGTAGAAAAGGGCGAGATTGCCGAAAAAGATGGTCGAAAGCTGCTTGACGATATTGACAAGAAGCGCAAAGAGCAGACTGGCAAAGTTAAAAAGCAAACCGAAAAGGCCGAAAAAGAACTGGATAAACGCCTTGACGGCCTGCTGGCTCGATTGAACGTTCCTACCAAGTCAGACATTGATGGGCTGAACGACAAAATTGCTGCCTTGACCAAAAAAATTGATGAATTGAAAAAATAAGCCTGGTTTTTGAAAACAGTGGATAGTGGGTTGTGGATAGCAAGGACGGGCCTGCAATTTACTATCCACTGCCCACTATTTTGGGTGGTGGTAGAAAAGTAAGTGATGGAGTGTCAAACTATAGTTTGACACTCCGCAATCATCACCTGCAACTTAACCACTACCCTGTTTTCAAGGGAGAGCGTAGCGCATCTCCTTTTTTTGTATTTACTGCGCGTTTGCTCGCAAAAATCATCGTGGTACAATACATCTTAAAATTAAATCGAGCGTGTTGAGGAGCAAAGCTATGTTGATCATCAAACGGTATCCCAACCGAAAGTTGTACGATACAGAGAAAAAGCAGTACGTTACTCTGGACAAAATTGCAATTTTAATTCAGGAAGGGAAAGATATTCAGGTGATAGACCATTCTACGGGCGAAGACCTTACTGCCGTAACCCTATCGCAAATAATTTTTGAGCAGGAGAAAAAACAGAGCGGTTTTGTACCCAAAAATGTTTTGGCCGGACTGGTTCAGGCGGGCGGTGATACGCTGAGCGCCTTCAAAAACGCCCTGACTTCTCCTCTCGACGCGCTGCCAGACGTGGATTTAGAGATAGAACGGCGTATTAAAAAGCTTATTCAAGAGGGCAAGTTGGCGGAAGAGCAAGGCCGAAACCTGCTTGAACAACTCTTGGAAACAAGTCGCCAAACGGCCAAAAAGACTCAGGCGGGCGGCGAAACTTACCTGAAGAAGTTGCTGTCCAAGCGGGGTATTCCTTCTCAAGATGAAATTTCCAGACTGAGCGAGCAGATTGACAATCTGGCGGCCAAACTGGAGTCTCTGGCTCAGTCAAAAACTGAGGCCGCCGTAGAAGAAGGCCACGCCGGTGCGGATGATCAAGAAGAAGAATAATAATCCGAACCGATTATGATCATTGTTGCGGGTTTTGCCAAGCGATCCTTCATCTTTCCGGCTGATTTACCCACGGCTTTTGCTTACTATACTGATTTAAGCCGTATTTTGACCTACCTGCCGCACATCTACATTGCCCGCACCTACGATGATAATCAACTTCGGATGTGTTATAATACCATTGAACTGGGAACCTACAAGATCAATATTTTTTGCGATTTACGCGCTGAGATGGACGCGGAAGAACGCGCTTTACGAGTTTTTCCGTTAAGGGGAGTAACGCCGGTGAAGGCAAAAGCTACCTTGCGTTCAGCAACTGCGTCAGGTCGTTTTTCCAGCGAATCTCTCTTTTTTGACGAAGGCGAGAAAACACGCATCGAATATCGTCTGGAATTGCAAGCCGAACTCCCCAAGCCAATGGGCCTGCGTTTCGTGCCAAAATCGGTGATTAACGGCATTGCCGGCAGCATCACCCATCGTCGAATCAAAGAGATTGCGGATGGATTTATTCGACGCTCTATTGACGCTTTTCCTGAGTGGCTGGGAGAATTGGGCGATAGTAAAATGAAGATAATGGGATGATCTTGGTTCCTGTAAAAAAAGCCCCCAGGTATTCATAGTCGGCTATGAATACCTGGGGGCTTTTTTGTAACCATTCCCCCCTCTTGTTCCCACGCAGAGCGTGGAAACAAGAGGGGGGAAGTGATGTGCTATATTACCAGCTCATCAAGCCCCAACTCGGTCAGTTTTTGCGCCGATGGGCGACCACTTTCCCAATCCCAATCTCGATGAGCGTAATATTCTTTGAGCATTAGCTGCCAATCGGGCACAAAGCCATCGGTGGGGCCGCTGGCGAGAGGGGTATTCAAGAGGATGGGCATTACTTCATCCTGCCGAGGCTTCAATCCCAGTTTTAGATTGAGCAGGCGTTTCAGGTTAAAGATGCGCTCTCCGCCAAGAACCAACTCATCCAGCGATATTTCTTTCCCCAAAATCGCTTGAAAAGTCTCCGGCAATACTTGCAGGTTTACATTGACAAAGACGCAACAACCGCAAGCATCCACCATCGAGCGATAATCCTGATGCTTTGCCACCAGCGGCGCTTTGCCCGCTTCCTGGCGGTGGTCATCAGAGACAATCCCCAATTGATCAAAGGTATGCCCTGTTTCCACAAAATAGAAATCGCTTTTGTTGTGGCAAGCCCCTCTGGGCGAGGTGAGATAAACCAGGGCCATCCCGCTGAAAGCGCGGGGGTCATGCATGCCGGGGTCCATTCCGTTGACCTGCACCGCCAGTCCGGGCGCGTTAAAATGTTCTTCCATTGCGCGCACGCCGTCGGCCAAAATGTCGCCAAAGCCGTCGCGAACGGCGATTTTTTTCAGCAATTCAATAGTTTGGGCAGGATTGCCCCATTCCACCGTTTCGCCCTTGCTGTCTGCGGAAGACAGGTAGCCTTGCTCGCTGAGCCAGGCGGCAAAGCCAATGACCGCTCCGGCGCTGATGACATCCATTCCCGCCGAATCGCATATCCAGTCGAAATAGGAGACGGCTTTCAGGTCTTCAATCAGCAGGTTTGACCCCAGTGAGGCGACGGCTTCGTATTCCGGGCCATCCGTTGTACCCAGCGCGTAGGGATCATCTTCGCCTTCGATGGTCACTTCGCTGCCGCATTGCACGGTGCAGCCCCAGCAGCCCGTGCTGCCGGTACGAATGGACATTGACATTGCCGCGCCGCTCAGGTTCAACGCGCCTTCGTAATCGCCCTCTGTCCAGTATTTGGCGGGCAAGGAGCCGACCATCTGGAAGTATTCCAGCCCGCTGGCAGTTCCCAGGTCTTTGAGGAGATCGGCGGCAAAGTCTGCTTTGATGTGCGCCATTGCTTTGCGAAAGGCCAGATTGACCGCTTCTTTGTCTGATACGGGAATTAGTCCCTTACCACGAATGGCGATGGCTTTGAGCTTTTTAGACCCCATTACCGCGCCCATGCCGGCGCGTCCGGCGGCGCGCGCGTCGGCGTTCATAATGGAGGCAAAACGAACCAGGTTTTCGCCCGCCGGGCCAATGCAAGCCACGCGAGTGCGCGAGTCTCCGGATTCGGCGATGATTTCGTTTTGGGTTTGATAGGTGTCCAATCCCCACAGGTGTTCGGCGGGACGCAGTTTTGGCGGCAGGCCTTCACGAATGAGCAGGTAGACCGGCGTGGGCGATTGCCCGGTGATGATGATGCCGTCGTAGCCCGCTCGTTTTAGTTCGTGTCCGGTGTAGCCGCCCGCGCTGGATTCGCCAAAGAGGCCGGTAAGCGGGCTTTTGGAGATGAAGGCGTGCCTGGAAGCGGAAGGGGTGCGCGTGCCGGTCAGTGGGCCGGTCATCATAATCAGGGGGTTGTCTGGCCCCAGCGGATCGGTGGCGGCGTCAACCATATCAAAGAGATAGCGCGCGCCCAGTCCGCTGTTACCGATGAATTGTTCGGCCCAGTCTTGATTCAACGCTTCATCGCGCAGTTTGCCCGTACTCAGGTTCACGTGGAGAATTTTTTCCAGATAGCCGTTCATTGATGCTCCTTGCAAGCTTTTAGCGGTCAGTTTTCAGCTTTTAGCTGACCGCTGAAAGCTAAAAATCAATATCCTTGCCCTGGTAGGCGTAGCGGAAGAGTTGGGTGGTTTCGTTGGTGTCGGGGATACGGCTGCCCATGACAATGACGGAATCGGCTTCGGCAAAGGCGACAAGTTGGGCCAGCGCGGCTTCAAATTCCTCCGCTGAGGCGTCAATGGTCTCTTTAATGCTCAAGGGTTGTCCTACGGCAACAGAAAGTTCTTGAATAGCCTTTATCAGACTATCTGCGCCTTCTTTGGGTGTGGCGGCGGGCAGGCCCAGAAAGCGGCTTAGTTCGTGGAAACGGGTTTCGCCGGGGTTGTTATCAGTGAATTGGATGGTGTAGGGTAGAAAAAGGGCCACGGCTCTGCCGTGCGGCACGTGGAAGACGGCTCCCAAACTATGCCCCAACGAGTGCGCCAGAGCGGGCATGGCGTTGCTAAAACTCAAGCCGGCCAGGGTGGCGGCGTTGTGCATCTTTTCGCGGGCTTCCATATCGTCGCCATTGGCAACGGCGCGGGGCAGATAGGTGAAGACCAGTTGCATAGCTTTTAAGGCCAGCCCGTCGCTGAAGTCATTGCGCAAACTGCAGGTGTAGGCTTCAATAGCGTGGGTCAGCGCGTCCAGACCGGTATCGGCGGTGAGGCGAGGGGGCATTTTTTGCGCCAGAAGCGGGTCAATAATGGCGATGTCCGGCAGCAGTTCCGGGGAACTAAGACCCATTTTACGCCCGTCGGGTTCTGAAATAACGGTAGCCCAGGTTGCTTCTGAGCCGGTTCCGCTGGTAGTGGGAATGGCGATGAGTCTGGCTTTGTCGCGCAGGTTCAGCGCTTCAAAGGGGTTTATGTCTTCCGGGGTCATATTCGGGTGAACATACATCACCCACATTGCCTTGGCTGCATCCATTGCCGACCCGCCGCCCAGCCCGACAATCCAGTCCGGTTCAAAGGCGCTCATTTCTTTGGCGCCTTTCATAATTGTGGCGGCGGAAGGTTCCGGTTCCACATCGCTGAAGGTCTGGCAGCTTATACCGGCTTGCGCAAAATACTCGCTGATCAGGTCTACAAAGCCCAATTTGACCATCATTGGGTCTGCGACAATAAAAGCGCGGTTCCCGCCAAGGGTTTCCAGATGCTCCAGCGCGTCTTCGCCAAAAATTATTTCAGGAGATCGAAAGTACCACATAACTTACTCCTTTTTTAATGAACAATGAAAAATGAACAGTGAAGAGTGAAAAATTATTCATTATTCACTGTTCATTATTCACTGAATTTTAGAAGGGAAATTCGGTAGGCACAAAGGTGGCGCAGTGAACCAGTTCATTGGATGCTTTAACGTTGCGCATAATTTTAGCCATGTTGCCGGTCAGTTTAAGTTTACGGGTGAGCATTGCTTTGATGGGGTCAAGACCGTCGTCAATGACTTCTTTGAAAGTTTTCACGCTGCCGCGAAATTCAAATTCAGGCTTGAAGTCATCTTTGTTTTCGGCGCGAAGCGCTTTTCGACATTCGCCGTGCCACAGGTCAAGATAAACGTATCGGTCTTCATCCAGAGAGCTTCCTTTGGCTTCTACCACAAAGTAGATGTCGCCTTCCCAGGCTTTAGCGGCTTCGGCGTAGGCTTTGCTGTTGTTCAACTCTTCGCATAAGCGTTTAGCCCATTCATCGGTACCAAATAAAATTTTGTCAGACATAGAATTCCTCCATACAAGGTGAGTAAAATTGTGGGTAGTCAAGGTGATGACGCATCGCGTTAAACGCAATTGTAACACACTGCGTCACAGGTGTCAATTGGCGCTTCAGCGGCGCAACTGAGGGGCGGGGCGTCTATTGCTCAGGGTTCAAGAGCAAAATATATCCGCGCCGGGGGATAGTTTTTAGATGAGTTGGGTTTTTAGGGTCTGGCTCAATTTTTTTTCTTAAGTTTTTGACGTGCATTCTTACCAGATCAGGGCTGCCGGTGCCGGGCGGGTAGTCCCAAATTTTTTGCAAAAGTTGCTCGCTGGCAAAGACTTTCCCCGGATGGATCATAAAATAATGGAGCAGGTCAAATTCAATTGGCGTGAGGCGGCGGACGCCGGTTTGGGTTGTTACCTGAAAAGTTTCGTAGTTCAGGCTTAGGCCGCTTTGTTYGATCAGCGGCTCAGAAGGTTGCTTTTGATGGGGAATGTTTCGGCGCARGATGGCTTTGATGCGCAGGCGCAATTCTCTGATGTCAAAGGGTTTGGTCAAAAAATCATCTGCGCCTACCTCAAGGCCGGTGATCTTTGCCTCGATGTCGGAGAGSCCCGACAGGTAGAGAATGGGGATTGATTTCAGGAGGGGGTCATTTTTTAGTTCTCGGCCGGTGGCAAATCCATCCATCCCCCCAGGCATTAGAACRTCTAAAATRATAAGGTCCGGCTTAATTTGCCGCGCTTTTTTCAATCCCTCTGCACCGCTATTGGCCGTAGCCAGACGATAATTTTGTCTCAAAATGCGCGTAATTGCGTTGCYCARMGGCTYTTCATCGTCAATTATAAGAATTTGTGGTTGGGGCATTTTTTGATCAGTTTGAGCGTTTGGATGTRTCGTATTCATTTTCTTGTATGATAGCGATTGCGTCAGAAGATGTCAACCCCTGAACGCGCAATGGCCTGGAATTTTAAAAAATCAGATCGAACAGCCCCAGCAATTTGGCCGCCGAGACGGCCACCACCGCAATCAGCAGCCAGCGCACAAAAACAGCGCCTTTCTCCATTGCCATTCTGGCTGCTACCCAACCGCCCGCAGCATTGCCAATAGCCAACAGAAGACCCATATCCCAGCGAACCTGATCATTCATCATAAAGATTCCCAAGGCGAAGATGGTGAACAGAAAGATGATGAGTACTTTGACTGCGTTAGCCTGAACCAGATCATAACCCACGCTTAATACCAGCCCCGCCAACAAAAAGATGCCTACCCCGGCCTGAATGAATCCGCCGTAGATGCCGATACCAAAGAAGATGAGCATTTGCATCCAGCCGGGACGACTTTCCAGCGCTTCCGGCCGCCCTGTCAGCCAGCGTTTGGGTTTAACCAGAATGACCGCCAGCATTACCAACATCAGCGCTCCAATGGTGTAGCGCATCATCTGTTCATTCAGGTTGACGGCAATTTGCGCCCCCACCACCGCCCCAATGACGGCAGGTACGGACAGCGTTGCTGCGCCGCGCACATCAATCATTCCGCGCTGATGAAAGCTGTTGACCGCTACCAGGTTTTGAATCAACACCCCCACGCGATTGGTTCCGTTGGCTGCATTGGCGGGTAAACCCAAAAAGATGAGCAGTGGCAGCGTAATCAGCGAACCGCTCCCGGCCAGAGTGTTAATAAAACCCGCCCCAAATCCGGCGGCAATGACGGCAAGATAGAGATACCATTCCATAAGATTAGTTACGAATTACGAGTTACGAGTTACGAATAGCTACCAACTTAAGCCGCGACACTTGTAGGACAAACTGTTAGTTTGTCCGGCGCAATGACCAGCAGAGACCGAACAAGCTAACAGCTTGCCCTACAAAATTACTGTCTCGCCTTAAGTGGATAGCCTTACGAATGAATGATCATAATTCGTCGCTCGTAACTCGTCATTCGTAGTTTGTTAGAGTTCAATCTTTGTTCCCAATACTTGCAGGAACTTAGCCATCCAGTCCGGGTGGGCAGGCCAGGCGGGAGCAGTGACAAGATTGCCGTCTACGTAGGCCTGATCTACCGGAATTTCCACATATTCACCGCCAGCTTGATTGACGCTGGGGCCAACTGCCGGATACGCGGTGCATTTTTTGCCTTTCAGCGCATCGGCGGCGGCCAAAACCTGCGCGCCGTGACATATAGCGGCAATGGGCTTATCTGCTTTGGCAAAATGACGGGTAATTTCCAGCACCCGCGCGTTTAAGCGAATGTACTCTGGCGCGCGCCCACCGGGAATGACCAGCGCATCGTAATCTTCCGCCTTGATTTCGTCAAAGGTGGCGTTCAAGGTGAAGTTGTGACCCGGTTTTTCGCTGTAGGTTTGGTCGCCTTCAAAATCGTGTATCGCCGTGCGAACATAATCGCCCGCCGCTTTGTCCGGGCAAACGGTGTGAACCTTATGCCCCACCGTCAGCAGGGTTTGAAAAGGTACCATTACTTCGTAGTCTTCCACGTAGTCGCCTACAAGGAATAAAATTTTCTTTGCACTCATCAGAAATCTCCTTTGTTTGATATGGGTGTGTTTCATTCCAGGTTGAGGAATATCTTTTCCCGTAAGCATTCACCCCCCTCCAACCTCCCCCCGAAATCAAGGGGAGGCTTTTAAACTTCCCCCCGTAAACGGGGGGAGAGCCTGCCCCGCTTTACCGGGTATTGAGGGGGGTGAGGGTGAACGCTTACCTTTTCCCACGTTTTGTGTGGGAAAAAGATACATTGTTTCAACTTATTTGGAATGCACCCGTTTGGATATTGGTTTGTAATTTTCTAACAAGTGTATTATACGTGCTTTGATTGGCAATTCAAAAAACAAGGCTGAAATCCAGTCCCTAACCCCTCGCTTTTCCAACGCTTAGCCAACGCATTAAGCGTAGGATTCCTGTTGCCCCGCAATCCGGCAAGCTGCTTGCCCTTGTGCTACACTTGCTCACGGAAAGTTCAAAATGAAAAATTCAAAATGAAAAAACAATTTTTTGTCATTTTGCACCTTACACTTTCAATTTTTAATTTTACCCAGGAGTTGCCCAATGACCATCCGTCCAAATGATACCTCAAAACATATTCGCGCGCTGAAACCCCTTGCTTGGCGGCTGGCGCTTTCTCTCTTTATCCTTGCCGTCCTGGCCGGCCCCGGCGCAGAATTGCTGCGTCAGGCGGCAAGGTAGAACAAACTGGGGTAGTGGTAAAAAAGTAAGTGATAGAGTCCAAAACTACAGTTTTGGATTCCGCAATCATCACTTGCAACTTAACCATTACCCAAACTGGAAAGCCTGCCGCTACTAATTTCGTCCTTTCTGCCAAAATGAGGTATCATACAAAGGATGAAGGCAAAAGGTAGATGGATGAAGAAAACATTCAACAAGCAGAGGCGCAAAATTCATTATTCATTATTTATTATTCACTATTCGCTGATTTTCCTCCTGCTCTTTCAACTTTTTATCCCCGCAGCGCTGGCGCAAGAGCCGGATTCGGCGGCGGAATTATTGGCTTCGTTGACGGTGGAAGAAAAAGTCGGGCAGCTCTTCATCGTTCCTTTCTCCGGCAACAACGCTGACCCTGGTTCCGATATTTACACCCTCATCACGCAATACAAAGTGGGTGGCGTGGTGTTGCAGGCCAGTAACTATAACTTCACCAACCACGCCAAAACGCCGCAGGAAATCGCCCAACTTGGCAATCGCCTGCAAGCGCATACCCTGTCGAACAAAAACATTCCCCTGTTTATTGCTGTTGACCAGGAAGGCGACGGCTGGCCTTACACCCGCATCACCGGCGGCGTGACGCCTCTGCCCAGCCCAATGAGCGTTGGCGCTACGTGGAGTTTGCAAAATGCC
This sequence comes from Chloroflexota bacterium, assembly GCA_011192195.1. Taxonomy (GTDB): domain Bacteria; phylum Chloroflexota; class Anaerolineae; order 4572-78; family 4572-78; genus DUEH01. The sequence goes on from DUEH01000004.1 coordinate 42,037, forward strand.
CGCGACGTGGGGCGCATTGTGGGGCAGGAACTATCGGCAATGGGCATCAACCTGCTGCTTGGGCCGGTGCTGGATGTGCTGAACGACCCGCGTCCCGCCGGACGCGGCGATATGGGCACGCGCACCTTTGGCGGCGACCCCTTTTGGGTCGGCTCGATGGGCAGCGCCTACATTCAGGGCGTTCACGAAGGGAGCAACAGCACCGTTGCCACCGTTGCCAAACACTTTCCCGGACGCGGCGGCAGCGATCGCCTGCCCGATAACGAAATTGCCACCGTAGATAAATCGCTGCAAGCCCTGAAACGCCTGGAACTGGCTCCTTTCTTTGCCGTCACCCGGCAAGATGAAGCGGGCCTCACCGATGCGATGATGTCCAGTCATATCCGTTATCGCGGGTTTCAGGGCGATATTCGCCAATTCACCGCTCCCATCAGCTTCGACGCCGCCGGAATGTCTACCCTGCTCAATCTGTCCGAATTTGTGCCCTGGCGAGAGCAGGGCGGCCTGATTGTCAGCGATGCTCTGGGCGTGCCCGCCGTGCGCAAGCACTATGACCCCGCCCTGCAAACTTTTCCTCACCGGCGCATTGCCCGCGAGGCATTTTTGGCCGGGAACGACCTGCTTATTTTGGCGCAATTCGATCTGGATTCGATTTGGAGCCAGCAATTTAGCAACATCAAAGACACTATCGAGTTCTTTCAGAGCGAGTATCGCAACAACAGCGATTTTGCCGCGCAGGTAGATGAGTCGGCGTTGCGGATTTTGCGGCTCAAACTGAAAATGTTTCCAAATCCTACGCCCAACGGCCTTTTTGTGGACGGCGAAGTTGCGCTGGCGGTATCAGGGCAGGGAACCCGCGCAGTCAATCGCATTGCCCGGCAAAGCCTCACGCTGCTTTCTCCCGGCCCCGATGAATACAGCCAGCGACTTTCGCGTCCGCCGGGGGTGAACGAAAAGCTTCTCTTTATCAGCGATTCTCGCCTGGTGAGAGAGTGTTTTGAAGACGCCGACGCCTGCCAACCTTTTGAGCCGCTCCCCACCGATGCGCTGGAAGGGGTTGTTTTGCGTCTTTATGGCCCTGATACCACGGCGCAGGCGTTGCCGGAAAACGTTAATTCCATCAATTTTGCAGAGTTGAAACAAGTGCTGGTCGGCTCGCTGGCATTGGCAGGCGATGCAAGCGACCCGGAGTTTGTAGTTGCCGAAGAAGTCCTGATCAGCCACAGCCCGGAGGAAGTGACCGCCCTCATTCAGCAGGCCGATTGGATTGTCTTTGCTATGCAAGACGTGAACACAGACCGCTACGCTGCCTCTGATGCCTTGAAGCTCTTTTTGGCGCAGGGCTTGAGCAGTTTGTACAATAAAAAAAATCTCATTGTTTTTGCCCTGAACAGCCCCTACTATCTGGATACCACCGAAATCAACAAACTGACCGCTTACTTTTCTCTTTACAGCAAAACCACACCGCATTTGGAAACAGCGGTGCGCGCGCTTTACGGCGAAGCCGCGCCGCAGGGCGCTTCGCCGGTGAGCGTAGACGGCGTGAATTACAATCTGGTTCACGTCCTTTCGCCGGACCCCCTGCGCTCTTTTGAAGTGATGGTCAAAGACGTTTCGCCCCTTGATGCGCGTCCGCCGGTAAGGGTGCGCGCGCAAGCCGGCCCAATTCTGGATTACAACGGACAACCCGTTCCAGACGGCACGCCGGTGGAGTTTGACGTAACTTATTTGAGCGGCCAAAAAGTGAGTGTTCCCATCACGCACACCGTAGCCGGAATGGCGGAAACAAGCTTTGTGTTGCCTGAAGCAGGAACGGTGGAAATTTACGCTCACAGCGGCGAGGTCGCCAGCCAGCGTTCGCAATTGGTCACGGTAGCTGCCGCGCCCGCCATACCAACTGCTTCGCCAACTATTGCGCCTGCCGATACGCCCACCGTATTCAATACGCCCACCGCCACAGTCGCGCCCAGCGCTACACCCACTGCGTCGCCTCCACCGCCTTCTCCTACGCCTGTCATCGCCCCCACATCCACCTCGGCCTTCGCCCTCCCCGGCGATTCAGAGGCGGCTTTGTCCCCATCCAAAGATGTTAACGCCGGCGATTTTCTGGTATCCTTGGGGATAATCTTCCTCAGCTTTGTCACCGGGATAGCGTTGTGGCGGCAGCCCCATCGCAGCAGCCGCACCCGGCTGGCGTTGGTCATCTTCATCGGCGGAATGACGGCCTATCTGCTCTACGGCATCGGCTGGCTCAGACCGGATTTGTGGTTCTTTCCACAAGCTTCCATAGTCGCCCAACGAGCAACTTTATTTGTTCTGGTATTTCTTTTTGGCGCAGTAGGGGCAATTATCAATGAGCAATTATCAATTAGCGATTAGCGATTAGCAGGTTTGGGCTGCGCGGCGTTAATTCACCCTCATTCCCAAACTCTGTTTGGGAATGAGGGTGTAAAATTTCTTCATTGCCAATAATGCCTATTGACTGAAAGTCATTACTGCTGCTAAAATAAAGAGTAAGAGCGCAATGCCAAACAAAAGCGCGTTTTCTTTGAGGATAGTTGCAAAAGAAGATTGAGCGGGGGAATTATTGGGGGCGTTTGACGCGGTTGAAGGCGTCAACTGAGTTTTCCCTGAGCTTGTCAAGTGGATGGGGGCGTTGTTTTTGAGCGTAGCGCGCCAGACTTCTACAGAAACGGGTCGATCATTAGGGTGCAGAAGCATTGCCTGCAAAATGGCCTGACTTACCTGCGGCGAAATATGGGGATTGAGACTTTCCGGCGGGGTCAGCGCTTGGGGGTTCAAAAAACGGTCGTGAGCGCTGGCGGGCGATTGACCGGTCAACAAATGGTAGCAGGTTGCGCCCAGCGCGTACAGGTCGGCGCGAGCGTCGGTGTGGCCTAAATGACCCACGTACTGCTCAAGTGGAGTGTAGGGCAAACTACCCAGGCCCTGCAAACCGGTGACGGTACGCGGATCGCCAGGGTCAAAGGGTTTAGCCAGTCCAAAGTCCACCAGTTTGAGGCGACTTTCCGGCGTTAGCTTGATATTTGCCGGTTTGATGTCGCGGTGCAGCACCATTGGCCGGCGACTGTGCAGGTAAGTCAGAATATCGCAGAGTTGATCTACCCATTCCAGAACCGTTTCTTCGGCCAAAAACTCATTGCGACGTCTGGCCTCTTTCACCAGTTGCTCCAGATTTTGGCCCGGCACGTAGTCCATCACCAGATAATCGCGGTTGGCCCCTTCGTCAAAAAAATAATCGCTCACTTTGGGCAGTCCCGGATGGTCCAACCTTGCCAGTAGCGAAGCCTCTTGATGAAATTGCTTGCGCCCCACCTGCGCGGCGGCTTCATCCAGAGTTTGTTCTTTTACGGCGCAGCGTCGCCCCTCCAGCCGATCATCTTCGGCCAGATAGACAGCGCCCATTCCGCCGGCGCCAATTAAGCCGGCAATTTTGTAGCGGTCTTTTAAGGTTGTGCCGGGTTTCAGGTGAGCCATTGAATCAATGAAAAATGAATAGTGAATAGCGAAGAATTAAACTGTTGACAGGATAAACTATTCGCGACAGACTGTCAAGCGCGGTACCGCATAACGCGCCAATGAGAATTTAGCTATCAGCGGTCAGCTTTATGGCTGATAGCTGACGGCTATTTTCAAGAGGAGAGAAGCAAAAATGACAGAAGAACCAAGCAGCGCCTTGCTGATATGGCAAGATGGCGATTTGATCAAAGACCAGTGGATATTGGAAGATAATGAGGTCTCAATTGGGCGCGATGCCTCTTGTCAAGTTCAACTGCCCAGCCGGTGGATTTCCAGAGTTCACGTTTGTCTGCGGCGGGATGGGAATCACTACACAGCCGAGGACGCGGGCAGTAAGAACGGCCTTTACATCAACGGGCAGCGCGCCTACAAAGCGCAAATTCTATCTGACGGCGACAAGTTGCAACTGGCCCCTGGCCTGGACTTGATCTTTGTGGACAGCGAAGCCACCGCCCCGCTCCCCGGTCGAGCGGCTGCGCCCTTATATCTGGATCACATCGAGCGACAAACCTATATTCGCGGGCAGCTTCTTTCGCCGCCATTAAGCGCGCAGCAATATCAGGTGCTGTCCACTCTGACCGAACATCCGGGCAAAGTCTACAGCCGCTACGAGGTTATCAATGCCGCCTGGCCTCAAGATAACCCCGATGGCGTAAGCGATGATGCCGTAGATGCAATGATCCGCCGTCTGCGCACGCGATTGGCGAAGCTAGACCCTGATCACGAGTACATTGTCACCGTGCGTGGCTACGGCTTCAAACTGAATGTAGAATAAACCAAAAACCCGAAACCTGAAACCCGAAACCTGAAACCCGAAACTTGAAACCCGAAACCCGAAACCCGAAACCCGAAACCTACGAACAAGCTTTAGCCCGTGTTGCTGAACTGGAAAACAAACTGGGACAGCTTAAAACACGCAATCGGCAATTGGCGGCTTTTCAACAGGTGAGCCAGGCGATTAGTGTTAGCCTGAACGTTCAGCAAGCGCTGGATGCCATTTTGGAACAAGTTGCCAGCATAGTATTTTTTGATAGCGCCACCTTGATACTGGTAGAGCAAGACCACTTGCGGGCAGTGGCGGCAAGAGGCTTTAGCGACGAGAGTTTGGCGCTGAACGTGTACCCGCGCAGCAGCCAAAATTCGGCTTGGCGGGTGGTACAGAATAAAACGCCTCTGATTGTTGCTGATGTACAAAACGTCGAAGGGTGGGAAGGCCGGACAGGTCTGGAACACATTCGCGGATGGATGGGCATTCCTCTGATTGCGCGTAATCAGGTCATCGGTGTGCTAACGCTGGACAGCCGCCGCCCCAATACCTATACCCCGGAAGATGCGCAGGTAATTTTTTTATTGGCCTATCAAGTAGCTGTTGCCATAGAAAACGCGCGCCTGTATCGGGATACGGCGCAGCGCCTTAGCGATTTGGGCGTATTGCACGACGCCGGGCAAGCGCTCATTTCTACGCTTGATCTGGATGAAATCCTCTCCATCATCATGAAACGAGCTTGCGGCGCGCTTGCTGCCGAATACGGCTACGCGCTATTAACCAACGAGGCCAAAACCCATCTGGGCTTTGCAGCTACGGTGGGCGCAGGCGCGCAGCGGCTAAAAGGTCAAACCATCCCACTGGTGGGCAGCGTCATGGGAACGGTGGTGAAGCAGGGCAAAACGTTGTTGATCAATGATACCGCCTCTTTGCCGCAGTTTTTTGCCGAAATTGACGCGCACGTCAAGGCTGATACTCGCTCGCTGATGGTTGCGCCGCTTAAAACCAAAGGCGAAATTCTGGGGGCCTTACTTGTCACCAATAAGCAAACGGGGCGTTTTGCGCAAAATAACCTGAATTTACTGGTATCGCTGGCGCAATTGGCCTCGGGCGCAATTGAGAACGCGCGCCTGTTCCGGCAGGTGCGGCAGTATTCGCAAAATCTGGAAGAGGCAGTGGTGGCGCGCACCGTTCACCTGACGGCGGTTAATGTTACCAGCAGAAACATCAGCAGCATTGTCTTTGTAGACGAACTTTTTGCCAGAGTGACGCAGCTTATCAGCGAACTGTTCAATCAGGCGCGCGTAAGCGTAGCCATGCGCACCGGCAAGTATCTTACCTTTCAAAAGATATTTGACGGCGGCTTCAAAAGCGGCAGCGTTCCGGTCAACTATCGGCTCAGAATTGACGGCGATCATATTTTGGGACGCGTTGTGCTAGGCGGCAAAGCCGATGTGGTAGAAACCATTGACACGGCTGAGTTATATCGTCTGGATGACGATGAAGAATCTCCCTCTACCGCGCTGGTGGTTCCCTTGTCAATTGGCGGCAAGACCACGGGTATTATTGCGGTTCAAACCCGCTCCTGGCTGGCTTCGCAGCAGCAAGACCTGGAAACGTTGGTCTCGCTGGCGTCTCAGGTTGCCGTGGCAATGGAAAACGCGCGCTTGCTGCAAAAATCGCGGGAAATGGCTATTGCGCAGGAACGCACGCGCTTGGCCCGCGATATGCACGACGGCGTGGCGCAAAATTTGGCCTATCTGCTGATACAGGTAGACCGCTGCCTGCTGATGGCCGAAGACAACAACCCCAAACTTCCGGACGAATTAGAAAAGATTAGTCAAGTTATTGCCCGTAACATTGAAGAACTACGGCGGCATATTTTTGATTTGCGCCCGATAGGACTGGAAAATCGTTCCATCTACAAAGTGCTGCGTCAAACAAGCCATGAGTTCGGCGAGCAGACCGGCCTGAAAAGCCATTGCCGGATCATTGGAGACGAAATTGTCCTCTCTGCCGAAGTGGAAGCCAGCCTTTACCGCATCTTTCAGGAAGCGCTGTCAAACATTCGGCGGCACGCAAACTGCACCCGCGTGGATCTTGTCCTCAGAACGCATCCCGATAAATCGCTGACGTTTAGCATTAGCGATAACGGCGTGGGCTTTCATCCCGCTCATTTGACCAAAAACCCCTTTCAGCGTCACGGCCTGGGCCTGATCTCTATGCAAGAACGTATCCGCAGTCTGGGCGGAACCTTAAGCGTTGACAGCGCCCCCAACAAAGGCACGCGTATTGTGGTAAACGTGCCGGGCGGTTGAGAACAATTAAAAATTAGCAATGAGCAATTAGCAATAACAAAGCGCCAATGGCAAGGGACAAATGACCAATGACCAATAACAAAGAACAAATAAGAATTCTTATCGCCGATGACCACGCCTTGTTCAGAGAAGGGTTGCGCTCTTTGTTGGAAGATCAGCGGGATATTGAAGTGGTGGGCGAAGCGGAGGACGGGCTTCAGGTTGAAAGAATGGCCCAAACTTTGCAACCGGATGTGATCTTAATGGACATCAATATGCCGGTAATTGACGGCGTGGAAGCTACTCGCACTATTTTGCAGCAAAATGATTCAATTGGCATTGTGGTCTTGACCATGCACCGACAGGATGAGTACGTTTTTGACGCGCTGCGTGCGGGCGCTAAAGCTTATCTGCTCAAGGATACGCGCTCGCGGCGATTGCTGGAGGTGATTCGCACGGTCAGCCAGGGGCAATCGGTCATCGAGCCGGATATGGCTTCCCGGCTGCTGAAGGAGTTTAGGCGGTTGGGGCAGGCGAAAGAAAAACCGCAACCCGCCTATCAAAAACTCAGCGATCAGGAGCGCCGCATCCTCAGCTACGTTGCCGAGGGCGCCAGCAACAAAGAAATTGCCGAAGCAATGAGTCTGGCCGAGCGCACCGTAAAGAATTATCTGACCGTTATCTTTCAAAAATTACAAGTCAACAACCGCACCGAAGCCGCCATTCGCGCGGTGAAGGATGGCTTGGTCAAGTAAAGGGTGAAGGCGGAAGCCCAGAGCCATTGAGCCGCTGTCCGGTGAAATCAAAGTCGCTGAAGTCGTCGCCGCTGCTCCAGCGCTGCCTTCCGAAACAGGGTAGTGGTTAAGTTGTAAGTGATGATTGCGGAATTCAAAACTGTAGTTTTGGACTCCATCACTTACTTTTTTACCACTACCGATTGATGATATGATCAGTGGAAGCGGGCAGCAAACAGAATCGCTTCCAGCCGATACGCCCACGCTCCCTGAGAAAGTCTCGAAACACTTGCAAGATTTATGGTATGAAAGCGGCGCCGAAATGGTCATACTGCTGAACACCAACAGAGAACCGCTTCAGGTTATTGGCGAAACCGATCAAAATAAAATTTCTCACCTGGCCGCGTTTGTGGCAGATAATTTTATGGCTGTCACCGAACTGGCCAGCCTGCTCGGTGATAATACATCCACTTTCAAATCAAGTTACCACGAGGGTAATCAATACAATATCTACTCACTGGATATAAACGGAGACCTGTTGCTGTCCATTGTTTTTGACGCAAAACGCAAACCAGGGCCCATTTGGATTTTTGCCCGACAAGCAGCAGCGGCTCTGGCATCGCTATTCCCTGCCAGAACTCAATGACATTTATCATACCTTGCAATCCTGCGCCAAAAAAGACCCGTTCAAGATGAACGGGTCTTTTTGTGTCTTGTCAATGTCCTTGCGCCAAGACGGCTATCCACTTAAGGCGAGACAGTAATTTTGTAGGGCAAGCTGTTAGCTTGTCCGGTCTCTGCTGGTCATTGCGCCGGACAAACTAACAGTTTGTCCTACAAGTGTCGCGGCTTAAGTTGGTAGCCGACAAGTGTACGAGTTCAGTAAAACCGGTGTATGCGCCAGAAACACAACATCGAATTGCCGAAACTAACGAATAAAACCTGCCCCATTCGTTCCTTTCATCCATTTGCTGTAGTGTTTTGGGCGGTTTTACTGAACCTGTACCGACAAGTTATTCTATTTGGCGGCGGGAACAAAGCCCAAAATAGTGCCGGGATACTTATCGGTCATCAGCAAGAAACCGCTATCGCCCAGACGAACCAGCCCTTCCCAGTTGCGCAGGTCTTCTTCCAGCAGTTTTAGCTGGATCGGCGCAGCGTCGGTCAGGCTAATGCCGGAATCGGCGTACTGGAACTGAAGTAAACGCTCAACGCCGTCATTTGCGCTGTGCGTTTCGCCTTCGCCGTATGTTTCCACAATGGGATCGCTGGCGGGGGTCAGGTCTTCGTCACCGGGGTAGAAGTAGTTGATGGCCCAGAAACGATTGTCGCCATCCAGTTTTGTAGCGTCGGTGAGGCGATATTCTATGTTCGCCAGCGGAACCTCGCCCGCCGCAGCCATATCCATCCCAAAGAGATGCGCCACCGGCGAAGCGTTGACGCCCGCGCCATTGGCTTCGTAGAGCGTGACCAGTTTGTCGCCAACAACAATCAGCGTTTCTTCCGCCATATTGCCGATAGCGGCTTGCGGCTCAATCATCGTCATATTATCGGTGTCTACGGTGATGGTGGAGAGGTCGGAGGCAATGGTTCCGTGGACCAGGTAGCCGGACATACTGCCGTCCTCGGCTTCCGCTTCGATGGTCAGATAAACGTCGTTATCGCCCACAAAGGCAATGGCCTCATAGCCCTGGAAACCCGCCGCTTTGTCTTTCACGCCGGGAGCGATGAAGGAAATTTGGGTCGGGGCCAAAGAAGCGACGGCGCCGTCCAAAAAGGCCATAATATCGTCTTTGGAGAGCGCAAAGGCGTAGCCTTCTTCTGCGTCGGTGAAGTAGGTGGGATATTGTGGCAGCATAATCAGGTTGTCGCCGTACCAGTCCATCCCGGAAATTTCGGCTTTGCGGTCTTCCAGGAGGCCGGTCAGAACAATGTCCGTCACTTCAACTTCAGCGGCGGCGGTCACTTCTGCTGTGGCGGCGCTTGCCGGGGAACATTCGCCGCGCATAAAGGCCCATTCTTCACATTCGCTGCCGTCGGCAAAGACGCAGTAGCCGGTCTGACTGCCATCATCGGCCGCGCGAATATCAAGCGCGCCGCCTTGTTCTCCGCAGTAGACGGAAGCCGGGTTTGCCATTCCAACAGCTTCGGCGTCTGCGGCGGGAATCCACAACTTTTGCCCCACTTCAATCACATCGGGATTATCAATAACGGCAAAGCTGTCGTCTGCGGCGGCTTTGGCGTTGGTGGCCTCAATGATGGCGGGATAGGCCATCACGTCACCGTAATATTTCTCGGCGATCTTGCTGAGCCAATCGCCGGCCTGAACGGTGTATTCTTCGCCGTCTTGAGCGGGGGGCGCGGCTATTACGCCGCCTGCAACAAACAGGCCAAGGGCCAACAGGGTGAATACAAAAAGCATCTTTTTCATTTAGTTTTTCTCCTGATAATTTGGTGGAATGGTTTAGTTGGCGCAGTATAGCATTGTTTTAACAGGCAACCAAATGAAAAGCAGGCGCGGGGCTAAAGCCGCCGCGCTGAAAGAGCGAAGCTCTTCGAGCTATAAATTCAGCCCGACAGGGCTTTGTTCTTTCAGCGCGATGGCTTTAGCCTCGCGCTTTTTGGCTGGTAATGAGAATTGCTGCTGGATAATCCGTATCTAGCGAAGCAGGGTCGCTTTTCAAAATCAACACAAACGAGTAAAATGTATTGGTTCCAACCAGATTGGTTCATTCTTTAAGACCTGTCTTGAGCGCAGCCGAAAGATTGAACCAATCTAAACCCTACGCAAACCTCTGCAAGGGGGCAGGGCTGTTCAGTTCTAAAAAATACAAGCTTAAAAATGGTAAATGGTGAATGATAAACGGTAAACGGTAAATGAGAAACAGCGCATTTACCATTCGCTATTCACCATTTACCATTTATAATTTTTTTGGCAAAAGAGAACAGACACCCATTATGAACAAACAACAACTGCTCACCCTGATTGACCAGGCCGCCAAAGATGACCGGACGGAACTTGATCTCTCTAGCAGGGGATTGACAGAACTTCCGCCGGAAATTGGACAATTGACCGAACTAGAATGGCTTGACCTCAATAGCACCCAACTGAGCGCCCCCCTCCCCCCGTGGTTAAGCAAGGAACGCGGGCGGTGTTAGCTTACCTGAGAGAGCAACTAGCGGCGCGCCGCCGCCGCCAGTGGGTCTCCAAACTGCTGGTGGTGGGCGAAGGGGGCGTGGGCAAAACATCGCTGCTGCGGGCGCTGCGGGGGGAGCCGCACATCGAAGGGCTGGAAACCACCCACGGCATCCAGATCGAGACCCTGGACCTGGCGCATCCCACAGAAGCGGACGTGACTATGCAGCTCAAGGCCTGGGATTTTGGCGGGCAGCAAATTTACCGCGCCACTCACCAGTTCTTTCTCACCAATCGCTCTCTCTTTGCGCTGGTCTGGAACGCGCGTCACGGCTACCAGCAGGGCAAGCTCTACTACTGGCTGGACGCCATTCAGGCCCGCGCCCCGCAGTCGCCGGTCATTCTGGTGGCTGCTCACACCGATGAGCGGGACGCCGATCTGCCCCTGAGCGACTTGAAGGCGAAATATCCCCAGATTGTGGCTCACTACGCCATCAGCAACCCCAGCGGCGCGGGCATCGAAGACCTGCGGGCGGCCTTGATTGAATCCGCCGCCGGTCTGCCCCTGATGGGCGAAGTCTGGCCCGCCGACTGGCTGGACGCGGCGGAGGCCCTGCGCGCCAGCCGGGAGAAGCACATCGCGTTTAGCCAACTGGAGCGGATATTTGAGGAACGCGGCGTGGATAGCGCCGGCGTCCGCGTACTGGCTCGATGGCTGCACGAGCTGGGCGACATCCTCTATTTTCAGGACAGGGCTGTTCAGTTCTCCGCGCATTGGTACATAAATGGACAGGATTAACAAGATTTACAGGATAAAAAGAATAAAAATCTTGTTAATCCTGTAAATCCTGTCCAAAAACGAGTTGATCCAGGCGCTGCTTTTTAGAACTGAACAGCCCTGGGACCCTGGGTGGCTGTGGCAGACCCGGTCTACAATGAATTGGTCAAAGACGACATCAAATTGATGGCGGAGTTGCTCAAAAAGTTGCCGGATTTGAAAAGGGACGCAGCGCTGAAATACGCCGGAAGCGCAGGTGAGCATCTTGAGGCGGAGCGAATCGGCGGGGCTGTTCAGTTCTCCGTACAGAGTAGGTGCAATGCACTTTCGCACCGCCTTACAAGACAAAATTAACTTATTTTACGCAGTAAATTGCAAGAGAAGACAATGCGTTAAGTGCATCGCACCTGATGTTTGCGCCTCTGCTTTTTAGAACTGAACAGCCCTGGAATCGGCGGGGCGGGGCTGCGGGCGCTGCGTCAGTTGCTTGATGCGGAAGACCCGTCGCAGCATTGGGGCGGTTTGAAAAAAGTACTCACGCCGGAAGGTCATTATCTGTGGCTGTGCGAGCATCACGCGGAGGCATACAAGGTGTAAGATTTGAGAAAACTCCCCTCTCGTTCCCACGCAGAGCGTGAGAACGAGAGGGGAGGAACTCTGCTTATGTCATTCCTCCGCCAGAATCTAATCGATATAATGTCTAATGAGCCAAAGCTAATTGCCGCCAGCTAATGCTTGCACTATAATTATTGTACAAAAGTTGATATAATGGGAGGTGCAGAGTGAGTACAAGAATAATGCCTGTTAGCGATTTACGACGCCAGATGAGCAGCGCCATCAAGATGCTTCAACAACAAGACGATGCCGTTTATATCACCCAACATGGTCGTCCGCAAGCGGTGCTGCTAAGCTATGACCATTACGAGCAATTGCTGGAACAAAGCAGAGAACAAACAGCGTCGGCGGCTGACCTGGAAACCATTCGCAACGATCCGGAGCTGATTGCCCTGACTGAATGGATCAGGGCCACCCCGCCAAACCCGGCGGCCATTCACCCCGCCACCGACTCATTGGCCGAGCTATTGCAAAATGCGCCGGAAGATTCAAACTTTGATCTGGAAACCTGGACTCGGCAGTGGGAGACTATAGAAGCTGAAATGAAGGCTATTGATCGAAGCGACGACATTGCCGAGGGGCGCGGCTGATGACCAACTACCTGATGGACACCAATCATCTCTCACCGCTGGTTACGTCTAACCATCCGCTGCGCCAACATTTTTTTCTCGGCCAACAGGCCAATCACACCTTTGCCCTGGCCGTGCCGGCTTTAACTGAAACATTATTGGGCATCAGTATTCTCCCTCAATCTAAACAAAATCTGGCCGAGTGGCAACGCCTGATGCCCGGTCTGACCGTTTATGATGTTGACCGCGCCGACGCTGAACGAGCAGCGCGTCTGCAACTTCAACTCCGTCGCCGGGGCTGGCAACTGGCTACCGTGGATGCCCTAATTGCCGCTGTCGCCCTGCGGTATGACCTCACATTGCTGACCACAGATAAAGATTTTGCCGCTATTTCTGCGCTAAATCAGGAAAACTGGCTCTCAATAGCGTATATCCCCCCCTCGATTTGACAGAGTTTTTAGACTCCAAGACCGTGAGTGAAAACCGCAATACAAAATTTGAGGAGATCTCCTTTGAAACACTTTCGCTATTTCATCATCAGTTTAATAGCCGCCCTTCTGCTCACCGGGCCGGCCCAGGCTCAAAGTAATGAAACCACCTACACCGTTCAGGCGGGCGATACGCTGTCGCACATTGCCCTTAAGTATAATGTAAGCGTGACTGAGTTGGCCGCCTACAACGGCTTGGCTAATCCCAATCTGATCCTCATTGGGCAACAGTTAAGCATCCCCGACGCAAGCAGCGCTATTGCCGCCACTGCTGCGCCTGCTCAAACCTACACCATTCAATCCGGCGACACCCTTTTTCAGATTGCCAGTCGCTTTGGGCTGCGCGTGGCGCGTCTGGCAGAAGCCAATGGCATTGCCAACGCAGACCTGATTGAAGCGGGGCAGGTGTTGACTATTCCCGACGCAGCGCAAGCAATCGCTCCGACGTCGCTGCCATTCCCCTTTGAAAGCATTAGCCTGTCTGAAACGCGCATTGACCAGGGACGGACGCTGATAGTGTACGTCACCCTCTCTAGCGCCGCCGATTTGAGCGCGCAATTTGAAGATCGCCCCGTATTTTTGAGCGGCGACGGCCTGAATTACTGGGGCATTGTGGGTATTCACGCTTTAAGCGAAGTGGGCGTCTACTCACTGGTATTCCGCGCTGCGCTGCCCGACGGAAGCCAATCGGCGGTAACGCAAAATGTAATAGTGACAGCGGGGCCTTATGGCGTGGAAACCATCAACGTGGTTCCCGGCAGAGAAGGCTTGCTGGACATAGACGTTATTCGCGCCGAAATGGCGCAGTTAAATCTGATTTGGGAACAGGTAACGCCTTATAAAATGTGGAATGGAGCGTTTATCTACCCGGTGGCCGACGCGCGCGTCACCTCTTCCTTTGGCACGCGACGCAGCTATGGCGGCGGCCCGGTGAACGGCTATCACGCCGGTACGGATTTCGGCGGATTGGGGAATCCCATTTACGCGCCCGCTGCAGGGGTAGTGGTGCTGGCCGAAGCGTTGAACGTTCGCGGCAACGCCGTTCTCATCGATCACGGAATGGGTCTGTACAGCGGCTACTGGCATCAAAGCGAAAGCGTTGTCCACGTTGGCCAGCAATTAGCGCCCGGCGACCTGATCGGCTATATCGGCGATACCGGCTTAGTCACCGGCCCGCACCTGCACTGGGAAATGCGTCTGGGCAGCATTGCCGTAGAGCCGCTTCAATGGGTAGAAGATCAGATTCCGTAGCTACCAGGCCACCTCATTAAAGTCCACAGATAAACGCAGATGGACACAGATAAAATCAAATCATTAAAAAATATCTGTGAATATCTGTGTCAACTGTGGACTAATTACAAAACTATTCGGCAGGCTTGGTAGTTACCAAATTCCTTGAAAGGATGAAAGCTAACCGCCAACCACTGCCCACTAACCACCACCCACTGTAAAATGGAAATAGAAGCTAAATTTGCCTTGCACAACCCGGAAACGCTAAATAAGTTAAAAACATTGGACGCGCTGGGCGACTATACGCTGTTGCCGGGAAAAGTTGTTCAAATGGATGACCGTTATCTGGACACAGCGGATCGGCGGCTGTTGAAGGCCGGGTTTGCCCTGCGCCAACGCAGCATTGACAATAAAACGGTCATGCAGCTCAAAGGACGGGGCGGCGTTGAAGACGCCATTCACCGCAGAGAAGAGACCAGCCTGACGCTCCCCGCCGAAAACGCCATCGAAGCGTGGCGCAGCAGCCCGCTTTACGCCCACATTCGCCAACTTACCGGCGACGCCGACTTGCAGACCCTCTGTTCGCTGAAGCAAACGCGCTTTGAGCGTCAACTGTGGCAAGGGGACAGGCTGGTTGCCGAATTATCGCTGGATACGGTGACAGTCATCGCCGGAGCGTTTCGGGATAGTTACGCTGAGTTGGAAATTGAACTCCGCGCTGACGGCGCAGAAGCAGATTTAGCCACGTTAACCGCCCTGATGCAGCAAGAATGGCGCCTGGAAGCGGTATCCAGGTCAAAGCTTGAACGCGCGCTGGCGCTTTTAGACGCGCCTAGCAGCCCCGGTCTAAACGCCGGGGATTCGATGGCCGAGGCCGCCCGCAAAACCCTCTTCTTTCATTTTCAAAAGATGCTCAAAAACGAAGCGGGAACTCGTCTGGGGGCAGACATCGAGGCGCTGCACGATATGCGCGTTGCCACCCGTCGTATGCGCGCCGCGCTGCAAGTTTACGGCGATTATCTGGATACGAAGAAATTGCGTCCCTTTGCCAAAGCCTTGCGTAAAATCGGGCGCGCTCTGGGCAAGGTCAGAGACCTGGACGTTTTTTGGGAAAAGACGCAAGCCTGGCTGGACAGTCTGCCCGAAGAGGATCGGCCTGATCTGGAATCCCTCAGACTCGCCTGGGCGCAGGAGCATCAGGCTAATCGAGAAAAGATGCTGGTCTATCTGGACAGTAAAGCTTATGGCAACTTCAAGAAACGGTTCGATGCCTTTTTGCAGGAACCCGAAGCCGCCGCCCTCCCCCCCTTCGACGCCAAAGGCAGGCCGCGGCCCTATCTCCTGCAACACGTATCGCCCGCCATTTTATACCATCGTCTGGCGACCATTCAAGCCTACGAAGCGTGGATTAGCGGCTCTGATGTTCCGCTGGAACGCCTGCATCAATTGCGCATTGACTGCAAACGCTTTCGCTACACTCTGGAATTTTTCCGCGAAACGCTGGGGCCAGAAGCCAAAAAATTGATCCGCGAAGTCAAAACCCTGCAAAATCATCTGGGAGACCTGCAAGACGCCGTCGTTGCGTCGGCTATGTTGCAGGATTTTCTTAACTATGGAGGCTGGGGACGCGCCAAAAAAGACCTTTCCCTACTCACTGAGCCAATGGATGCGCCGGGCGCAGCGAGCTATCTGAGCTATCGGCAGAATGAATTGCAAACTCTGGTAGATACCTTTCCCCAAGCGTACCGACAAGCGCAAAACGCCAATTTTGAAGGCTTACTGGCAAAGACGATAGCCAATGCAAAATTCAAAATGAAAAATTCAAAATGAAAAATACCCCCATTCTGCGCTTTTCACTTTTAATTTTTCACTGAATTATGACACTTTCTCAATCCCAACGAATAGCCGTTATTGACTTAGGCTCAAATACAGCAACCATCACAAACACTCACAGACCTTGATCATCAACAGCGGGCTGGCGGGCTTCACCCCGCGTGAAGTGGCTCTGATCTCCCTGCTGGCGCGCTTCCATCGCAAAGGAAAGCCAACGCCCCTGGAGTTTCAATCGCTGCTGGCAGAGGATGATCCGCTGCGATTGATCCGCTTGACCGCCATTCTTCGATTGGCCGAGTTTTTGGAAAGGGGAAGAAACGCCGCCATTGATGACGTTGCCGTAATCTGGAACAATCGCCAGCTATTCATCACCCTGATTGCCGATGAATACCCCGCCGTTGAATTGTGGCAAGCCCGCCGGAACGCAGTGAGTTTAGTTGAAAGCGCTTTTGAACGAGAAGTAATTTTGGATAGCAGCGCCGTAACAATGTAGCGCGCAATGGCCCCTGGCAAGAAAATTTCACCACAAAGGCGCGAAGCACGCAAAGAAAAAACAGGAAACTTTGCGTGCTTCGCGCCTTTGTGGTTCAAAAATCCTTTTTAGGCTGCGGCTTGTCCGCGTTAGGGTTCTACGATTCAGATTCTACGTTTTGCGACTTTACCTCAAGCGCCTTGAAGTTACTTTCTTTCCAGAACGCTGCGTAATAGTGAAAACTTGCCAGGAAGAGGCTCCCGCCAATGCCAATATACATTACCGCCAGCAGCGGTTTGGGAATTGGCGAGTAATGCCTTAGCGTAATTCCCAAGCCAATCATAAAAGCTACCAGAGGATAACTGCTCCATTTTTGGAAGGCGAAAATGCACACCTTTTGCTTGACGTAATCACCAATCCGACCAATATTACCATCGGAGAATTTTGAGAAGCCGAAACGATAAATCGCCGCAGCCAGCAAAACCCCCGCCAGCGCCAGCAAAATGGCGTATCCCCGGTTCACTGGCCGCAGCCAACCGCAGGCCAGACTCATTAAAAATATGCCAACGCCGCTCCACATAATACCGGCCAGCGCGTGGAGCCATCGCTTGTGTAGCGCCGGAGTCCATCTTTGAAGATTCTTCACTTATCTTTCACCAATCATCGTTGTATTTGTTGACCTTTGCCGCCGGCGTTTGAAACTCAGCGCGGGTATCCTCACCCTGCTCAGTAACAACAAGGCCATGCCGCTCAACGCCATAGCGCCGCCGCCTGTCAGCAGGGGCAGTTGCAGTTCGTTGACCAGATTGTAGCCATTTATGGTGTGACTTGGGCCGGCCCAAATTGCGGTGGTGAGGGTGAGCGCGCCCCCCAGGATCAGGGCCAGTCCGGCGGGAGTCGCCGGAGAGCCGAGGCTGCCCGCAGAGCCGGTCCAGTCAATTTTATTCCAGACGCCGGGAATCCGCAACAATAAGAGTACGGCCAGGGTGAAAACCGTCAGGTAGAGGCGAAAATCGTTGGGCATAGAGTTTCCTCGCAGCGCGTTGGAGGCGATCATCTGGATAGCGGCCAGAGCCGATATCACGATCAAAATGACCAGTGCGCCGGTGTAGAACCATTTTTCATGGCGAAACAAGGCAAAAGTGACTCGAAATGCGACGATGGCAGCGATGATGTTGGTGATCACCATGAGTTGGTAGAGCCATTGGTAGGGCTTCAAGACCGCCATTGTCGGCCCGAATTTTACCGGATCCCAGGCGACGCAGGCTGTCCCTATGCCTCCCAGCAGCGTAATCAGGGCGGTCAAGCCCATCAAAATAATCACCAGAATACGAATTGCTTTAGCGCCTTTTTTAGACATTATTGTCCTCCTTGTGTTATTTATCCCATCGCAAAGCCGGCCACAAAGGCCGCCGCCATCAGAGCCAGCAGGCCAGGCAACACGCTTAAAATTGTCTTTTGCGGTAAAACGGGTTTCCCAAGTTTCAGGAAGGAAAGCAGCAATCCCCCCACGCCGATCAAGGCTCCCCCCACGCCAACCAGCGCAAAGCCGCCGGGAGCAGCGCCGCTTAAACTCAAAACAAGGGGCAGGATGAAGATCAGCAACCCGGCAATACCGTGTACCACTGCCAGCGAAATTGTAGCCAAGCGACCGGGCGTGGCAAAACGGGTAATGGCCACGGCCAGAAAACCAATCACGGCAAAAGCCAGATAAGCCGCGCTATAGGCGGGTAAATATTCCGCTACCAGCCCCGCAGAAAGGCTTAATGGAATGATCGTCGCCACAATGACCACCAGCGGGCTGTCCAGAACTTCAAAGCCCATAATGATCATTAACAGACCGGCAACCAGCAAAACGCCGAAGGCAATAGTATAGCACCAGGTTGCCAGCGTCCCCAACCCTTCGAGTCCAACGACAATCTGATAGGCGGCCAACAGCCCGGTGATCAGCAAGAGTATGCGGTCAAGAGGTGATATTTTTTTCATTGGCGTTGTATCCTTTGAAAATAGAGAGGGGGAGACAAGGAGAGGGGGAGACAAGGAGATTGGAGGTTTGCAATCTCCCCCTCTCCTTGTCCCCTTGTCTTTTTTACGCTGCCAGCATTAGCATAGAACTCAACATATACAGAGAGGCGTATTTGAACACCCCAAAATTCACTCGCTCTGATGGTTGAACAATGCTCACAACTGCCAGAACCAGCAACCCGCCCGACAGCACAACCAACAGGCGCATATATCCCCAGTCTACGCCGATGTAGAAAGCGGCCAACACCATCGCCAGGGCCGCCATAATGCTGGAAAAGGCAATAATCACGCGCGTGGCCTGAAAGCCGTAAACAGAGGGGAAAGTTGGCACGCCGGCGCGTTTATAATCATCAAAGTAGCGCATGCTGAAGGTCATAATGTGGGTTGGTATCCAGAACAACACGCCCATTGCCAGCAACACGCCCACCATGTCAATCTGTCCTGTGCCCAGAACGCGCCCGGCCAGAACCGGCATTCCGCCTGATATGCCGCCCCATATAATAGCCCAGGGCGTGCGCCGTTTGAGCCACATCGTGTATATCACTACATCAAAGAACA
>DUEH01000040.1 GCA_011192195.1 Chloroflexota bacterium
TTGATGAATTTGAAGATATCGAAGTAGTTGAAATGCCTTTGCCGAATGTCTTCAAGCTGATTTTAGATAATCAAGTGATTGACGGCTCTTTGATGTTAGGCGCGCTTTTTGCGCGCGCCAAAGGATTACTTTAGCCTAATGCAGCCGAAACAATACCCCGAAGAGAATATTGCCAAAATCGTTCACCTCATCGCCGGGAAAATCCATCCCCGGCGAATTATCTGGTTTGGCTCCAGAGCGCAGGGCAAGACGCAGCCCTACGCAGACTATGATATTGCGTTTGAAGGCGTGGAAATGACCCATCGTACAGAACGCCATCTTAAGGACTTGCTTGATCAACAACTGGGAATTTTTAGCGTTGATCTGGTTAATCTGGACAAAGCCGACCCGCAATTTAAAGAGATAGTGGAGCAAACAGGGAAGATCGTCTATGAAATTTGAGCAGCTTGTATACGCTTTGGATAAATTGGAAGCCGCATTTTTAACTTTGCAGCAGGCTGTAGAACGGACGCAGGACGACCTGGATCAGGATGGCGTCATTCACCGTTTTGAGTTCACTTTTGAACTGCTGTGGAAAACGACCAAAATCTTTTTGCAGTACGAAGGCTTTCATTGCGCCGGCCCGCGTTCCTGCATCAAAGAAGGAGCGCGAACCGGCTTGTTACTTAAAGGTGAATTGCTACTGGATATGCTGAACGACAGAAACAAAACCACCCACGTCTATGATCAGGACACCGCGCAAGAAATATTTGAGCGCATTAAACGTCAATATCTTTCGTCTATCGCCGCCAACATTCAACAATTTAGAGGTAGAATTTCCTGACCAATGCTTGCTAAGCGAATTATTCCTTGTTTAGATATAAAAAATGGTCGTGTAGTAAAGGGAATTAACTTTCTTAACCTGCGCGACGCCGGAGACCCGGTAGAGCAGGCCCAAATTTACAACCGCGAAGGCGCTGACGAACTGGTCTTTTTAGACATCACCGCCTCGCACGAAGGGCGCGGGTTGACTCTGGAAATGGCGCGTCGCGTGGCGGAAACGGTCTTCATTCCCTTCACCGTTGGCGGCGGCATTAGCAGCGTAGACGATATGCGCGCTATCATCTCTACTGGCGCGGACAAAGTAAGCGTCAACACAGCGGCAGTTAAGCGCCCTGCCCTCATCACTGAAGGCGCCAAAGCTTTTGGCAGTAACGCCATTGTGGTGGCAATAGATGCTCGCCGCCGCCTGAACAGTGAATCGCTGGGTTGGGAAATCACCACGCACGGCGGGCGACAGCGCACCGGCATTGACGCCATAGAATGGGCGGTGGAATGTCAACGCTGCGGAGCGGGCGAAATTTTGCTCACCAGTATGGACGCCGATGGAACCAAAGCCGGATTTGATCTGGAACTAACTCGCGCCATTAGCGACGCCGTCAGCCTCCCCGTCATTGCCTCTGGCGGAGCGGGCGCGCTTGCTCACTTCGCCGACGCTTTCACCGTCGGTCACGCCAGCGCCGCTTTAGCCGCCAGCCTCTTTCATTTTCAGGAACTATCCATTGGAGAAGTGAAGCGCTATCTGGCGGAACAAGACATCCACGTGCGAATAACGAACGACGAACGACGAACGACGAATGGCAAATGACGAGTGACTAATGACCAATGACGAATTTTCTCTTAAATGGAACGCTGTTGGCCTGATTCCGGCTATTGTGCAGGATGCGGAGAACGGGCAGGTCTTGATGCTGGCCTGGATGAACCGGGAATCGCTGCGCCGCACCATTGCCGACGGTGAAACGTGGTTTTGGAGTCGCTCTCGGCAGGAATTGTGGCGCAAAGGCGCCACCAGCGGCAATACCCAAACTGTCACCGATATTTATTACGACTGCGACGCCGACACCTTGCTGGTCAAAGTAATCCCTGCGGGTCCGGCCTGTCACACCGGCGCGCAAAGTTGCTTTTTTAGAGAAATCGAATTCTCTCACAAAATTGTGTAGAGCGTCAAACCCAAAACCCAGAAACTCAGAACCAGAAACCATAATGAACTTCCTAACCACCCTTACCCAAATAATCGAAGACCGCAAACAAAATCCCAAGCCCGGTTCCTACACCAGCGAGTTGCTGCAAAACCCGGTCAAAGCCGCCCAAAAAGTCGGCGAAGAAGCCACCGAAGTAGTCATCGCCGCTCTGGTGCAAAACGATGACCGCCTATTGGATGAAAGCGCCGATTTGGTGTATCATACTTTAGTACTATTGGGCGCGCGAAATCTAAGCTGGGAACAGGTTGTGCAGCGCCTTGAAGAAAGACATCGCCCCGATTAGCGTTTCTGGTTTCGTGTTCCAGGTTTTGGGTTAAAAAACTCAAAACCAGAAACCCGAAACCAGAAACCCGAAACCAGAAACCCGAAACCCAAAACCCGAAACCCGAAACCAAAAACTTGAAACCCAAAACGGCCATCAAAAATCGCATCATCGAGTTGAACCGGCAGTTGCAAAAATATAAAGACCAGCAGGCCAGATTGGGCGTGCATACGCCGCCTCACGTCTTGATTGAGATAGAAGATCTGGAACTGGGAATTGAAAGACTGCAAGCCGAACTTGAAGCGCTGGATGACAGCGCAACGCCGCTAAAACATAGGCCAAGCATTTTGGTCATCGGCAATGATCTTCGCTGGCTCACAGACATTGTCGCTGAAGTTGCCGCCACTTTTGGCTATCAGATTACCACCTGCCGCCCCGTTGAACTTATCAAGCAAATAGAGACCTTTGACCTTGACGGTTATAAAATAGCTGTGATAGACCTTCCTGCGCCAAATGTTTTTACAGACGTATTCAGTCTGGGTGTGTGGCTTGACCTTATTGCCAAGATTAGTGCGCTTATGCCAATTATTTTGTTGACATCTCAGGCTGCCCAGCAAATAAAGATTTTGACTCGCCATTCTCTGGCAGACCCAAACACGGTTATTGTTGACACCATTGACACCGACTACTATGATCATCAGCGCTTGATAAAAGCGTTCAAGAAGGCGATGAAATAAAGGATGAAGGCGGAAGGATGAAATTTTTTCCGCCTTCATCCTTCCGCCTTTATCCTTTAGGAGGCTGCTCTATGACATCCCCTACTCAAGCCCTACTCTCCCTTTCCGATAAACAAGGTTTAGCCGAATTAGCGCAAGCGCTACATGCGCTCGACATTAAGCTCATCGCCAGTGGCGGTACGGCCAAAGCCATCGAAGCCGCAGGCTTGCCCGTTACCCCGGTAGCCGAACTAACCGGCGCGCCCGAAATGCTGGGTGGGCGAGTAAAAACCCTGCATCCGGCAGTTCACGGCGGTATTTTGGCCCAAAATACTTCGGCAGACCAAAGTGATTTGCGCGCGCAGGGCTATCACAATATTGATTTGGTCATTTGCAACCTCTACCCCTTTCAGCAAACCACTGCCCAGGAAGGCGTCACGCTGGCTGAAGCGGTGGAAGAAATTGACATCGGCGGCGTAACCTTGCTGCGGGCGGCGGCCAAAAACCACCGGCGCGTCACCGTCATCTGCGATCCCGGCGATTATCCTCGCGCGCTGACCGAATTGCGCGACAAGGGCAACACCACCCTTGAAACGCGGCAGGAATTGGCGCTGAAAGCTTTTCATCACACCGCCCGCTATGACGCCGCTATCAGCAACTATTTGCGTCGGGAATTCTCGCACACCCATACCCAACAAACCCTGCGTTACGGAGCCAATCCGCATCAAAAACCGGCGCAGGTTTTCATCACACAGGGGGAGCTTCCCCTCACTGTTTTGGGCGGCGCGCCCGGTTACATCAATTTACTGGACGCTTTGAACGCCTGGCCCTTGGTGCAGGAGCTAAAAATCGCGCTTAACCTGCCTGCCGCCGCCTCCTTCAAACACGTTAGCCCCGCCGGCGCCGCTGTTGCCGCGCCGCTGTCAGACGCGCTGGCAAGAGCCTGTTTTGTGGATGATTTGGGCGAACTTAGCCCCCTGGCTTCCGCCTACGCCCGTGCGCGCGGCGCAGATAGAATGTCATCCTTTGGCGACTGGATTGCCCTCAGCGACACCGTTGACCTGTTCACCGCCAAACTCATTGCCCGCGAAGTGTCTGATGGCATCATCGCCCCGGCTTATGAGCCGGAAGCGTTGGAAATTTTGCGCCAAAAGAAGAAAGGGCGCTATACCATCTTGCAAATTGACCCGGACTATCAGGCGCCGGAAATAGAATCACGGCAGGTTTTTGGCCTGAACCTGGAGCAGCGTCGCAACAACGCCGTCATCCGGCGCAGTTTACTGAACAACATTGTCTCGCAGCGCAAAGACCTGCCAAAAGAGGCGGTGAGAGATTTACTTGTGGCGACCATTGCCTTGAAATATACCCAATCTAATTCCGTCTGTTTTGCGGTGGATGGACAGGTCATCGGTCTGGGGGCGGGGCAGCAATCGCGCGTTCACTGCACGCGATTGGCCGGAGACAAAAGCGATAACTGGTGGCTGCGACAGCACCCCAAAGTCTTGGCACTGCAATTCAAAGCGGGCGTCAAGCGCGCCGAAAAGTCCAACGCCATTGACCTTTACCTCACCGGCCATACAAGCGACACCGAGCGCGCGGCTTGGGAATCCTGTTTTGCCCAAATTCCTGAAGCGCTCACTCCCCGGGAACGCGCCGAGTGGCTGGCGCAACTCAACGGCGTCGCCCTCAGCTCAGACGCCTTCTTTCCCTTTCGGGACAGCATTGACCGCGCCCAGCGCAGCGGCGTAAAATACGTTTTAGAACCGGGCGGCTCGGTGCGCGACGATGCGGTCATTCAGGCCGCAGATGAGTACGGGATGACGCTGATTTTCAGCGGTTTGCGATTATTTCATCATTAGACTTTTGCCGCTTCTATGCTATAATTTACGCTATTGCGTAGGTTGTTTTAAGGGATGGACTTAAGCGGGTGGAGGTTGGTAGTGCTTCAAACTGCAGAAGCAGTAATTGATAAATCGGGCCATATACGTTTGTTGGAGCGTGTCTCTTTGCCAACAATGCGACGCGCTCTTGTGACCATTCTGGAGAGCGAAGCAATAAGCGATATACCTGAAACGGCATTATTAAGCGAAGCGGCTTTGGCTGAAGATTGGAATCGACCGGAGGAGGGTCAAGCGCGGTCACACCT
Organism: Chloroflexota bacterium; assembly: GCA_011192195.1. Taxonomy (GTDB): domain Bacteria; phylum Chloroflexota; class Anaerolineae; order 4572-78; family 4572-78; genus DUEH01. The sequence continues at coordinate 5,146 of DUEH01000040.1, forward strand.
GCAGCCGGCGCAGTTGTCTTAGTGCCGTTTCCGTTTTCCGATTTGTCGCAATAAAAGCTGCGCCCTGCGGTTGCGCTGGCGGATGTTGATCGGGGCGATTGGATTTTATGCCAGATTACCAGCAACCCTTACGGTGACAATAGATCTATTGCCCTAACTAATGCCCATTTTGCTACGGGATCGTTACGTGTGGATAGTTATGTAAGGCCGGGCAAGTTGTTTACTGCCAATCATAATTTGGTTGTGGCGCAAGTTGGCGACCTGAAGGTGGATTCCTTTAAACAGATTGTTGAGGCTACTGTAGATATTTTACGCGCCAGTTTCTCTTGAGTTTTTTGTTTTTACGGCCCGGTTTATGCCGGGTATTTTTTTCTCACGCTTGCAACTAAAATTATTATTCAAGTAACTACTCACCCCCCTCCAAACCTCTCCCCGAAATCAAGGGGAGGCTTTTAAACTTCCCCCCGTCAACGGGGGGAGAGCCTGCCCCGCTTTACCGGGTATTGAGGGGGGTAGGTGAGTAGTTACCTGTTCAACAGCCAAAGGAGGTTTGTGTGAAGCTACACGAATATCAAAGCAAACGTATCTTTGCCAAATACGGGGTTCCTATCCCCAAAGGTGAAGTTGCCGTCAGCCCAACCCAGGCCCGGGAAATTGCCCAATTATTGGGCGGGCCGGTTGTGGTAAAAAGTCAGGTACTGGTCGGCGGACGCGGCAAGGCCGGGGGTATAAAATTAGCCAAAAGCCCGGAAGAAGCCGAAAACTATGCCGAACAAATTCTGGGAATGGATATTAAAGGCCTGACCGTAGAAACAGTACTTATTGATCAGGCCGCCGACATCCGGAAAGAAATCTATCTGGGCATTGTCATTGACCGCGCGGTTGGCAAGCCGGTCTTCATTGCCTCTTCCGAAGGCGGCGTGGAGATTGAGGAAGTCGCCAAAACCAACCCGGAGGCCATCATTCGGCAGGCGGTTGATCCCCTGCTGGGGCTGGTTGACTATCAGGCGCGTAATTTGGCCTTTGAACTTGGCTTGCGCGGAAAAGCCATTGTTGCCTTTGTGCGCATAGCGCAGGGCCTTTACAAAGCCTTTATCAACAGCGACGCCAGTTTAGCCGAAATTAACCCGCTGGTGGTTCAGGGCGACGGCAGCCTGCTGGCCGTTGATGGCAAAATGGTCTTGGACGATAACGCCCTTTTCCGTCACCCGGATTTGGCCGAAATGCGCGACCTGCAAGAAGAAGACGAATCAGAACGCATCGCGCGTTTGGCAGACCTGAGTTTTGTAAAGCTGGATGGCGAAATTGGCTGTATGGTCAACGGCGCCGGTTTGGCAATGGCTACAATGGATATTGTGAAGCACTACGGCTCTGAACCGGCCAACTTCCTGGACATCGGCGGCGGCGCCAAAGCGGAAAAAGTAGCTACTGCCTTGCGCATTATTCTGGCCGACCCCAAAGTCAAAGCCATCCTCTTCAATATCTTCGGCGGCATTACTCGCTGCGACGAAGTTGCCAAAGGTATTTTAGAAGCCCTGAACGAAGTTCCCACCGATATCCCGATGGTCGCTCGTTTGGTGGGAACCAACTATGAAGAAGGACGCGCTATATTAGACGCCGCCAACTTCCCCAGCGCCCAATCGCTGGGCGAAGCGGCGCAAAAAGCAGTAGCGCTGGCCAAAGGAGAGACTATCTAATGAGTATTTTAGTCGGAAAAGATACCCGTTTGGTTGTACAAGGAATTACCGGCCGCGAAGGGAACTTTCACACCCGGCAGATGATTGATTACGGAACAAAGGTTGTGGCCGGTGTAACCCCCGGAAAGGGGGGCGAATGGACTCTGGGCGCGCCTGTTTTTGATACCGTAAAAGAAGCCGTCAACGCGCGCGGCGCCAATACCTCTATCATTTACGTCCCGGCCCGCTTTGCCTCCGACGCCATTATGGAAGCCGCCGACGCCGGTGTTGAGCTGATCATCTGCATTACCGAAGGCGTTCCCACCCTGGATATGTCAAAGGTGATGCAATTTTTGAAGGGAACCGATGCCCGCCTGATTGGCCCAAACTGTCCCGGCATCATCACCCCCGGCGAAGCCAAAATTGGCATTATGCCCGCCCACATTCACAAATCGGGCAACGTTGGGCTGGTTTCCAGAAGTGGAACGCTGACTTATGAAGTGGTGCAAGCGCTGACCGATTTGGATTTAGGCCAAAGCACCGCCGTGGGTATTGGCGGCGACCCCATTATTGGCACCAACTTCATTGACGTGCTGCGCCTCTTCAACGCCGACCCCTTCACCGAACACGTGGTGCTGATTGGCGAAATTGGCGGAACGGACGAGCAACAGGCCGCCGAATACATTGCCAAGCATATGAGCAAACCCGTTACCGCCTTTGTGGCCGGTAGAACCGCGCCTCCCGGCAAGCGAATGGGCCACGCCGGCGCCATTATTCAAGGCGGTGAAGGAACCGCCGCCGAAAAGATTGCCGCCTTTGAAGCCGCCGGCGTTAAAGTTGCCGACTTGCCGGAGCAGGTAGCTCAGTTGGTGAAAGAGAGTTTGGGTAGGTAAGGTTGTTTTTTGTTGAGTGTAAGTGATAATGTGCAGAAATCCCGCGCATCATCACTTTTGTTGAATAAAAAAAGCAGGCTGCTAATCAGCAGCCTGCTTTTTTGGTTCTCTCCTTCTCGTTCCGACGCTCTGCGTCGGAACGAGAAGAAGGATGAACGGTTACAGTGAAGGCTTCCCTGCAAGGCGAGCGGGTTCAGCTAATTGCTTCTAACTCATCAATCATTCCTTCCAGCACCTTGAAGCCGCCGCGCCAAAAATCAGGCGAGGTCATATCCACGCCCGCTTCGCTGAGAATATGTTGGGGGCTGGCAGAGCCGCCGTAAGAGAGAATTTTCAGGTATTGCGGAATAAAGGCCGCGCCTTCTTCCTTGTAGCGTTGGTACAGCGACAGCACCAGCAATTGCCCAAAACTGTAAGCGTAGCAATAAAAAGGCACGTGGAAGATATGCGGAATAGAGATCCATTCCCACTTGAAGGGGTCGCTGATATCAAGGACATCGCCAAATTGACGGTGAAGATTAGCCAGATAGGCTTGATTCATTTCCTCAGCGGTTTTGCCCTCTAAAATCAGGGCGTGCGCTTCTCGTTCAAAGAGAACAAAATAAGCTTGCCGTAAAATGGTGGCGTAAGCGTCGTCCAGCGCGGCAGCCAGAATGTCCCGCCGAACAGCGGGGTCTTTTTCTTCCGCCAGCAAGCGCTCGGTGAGGAGCATTTCAGAGAAGGTAGAGGCGGTTTCGGCCAGAGGCAGGGCGGAGTGGAAGGTCAGAATAGAATGATCTTCGGCCAGCATTGCGTGGATGGCGTGGCCCAGTTCGTGGGCCAAAGTGGCTACATCGCGGACTTCGCCGGTGTAGTTGAGCAGCACAAAGGGGGTTATATCCGGCATGGTACTCATACAAAACGCGCCGCCGCGTTTGCCCGCCCGCACTTCCGAATCAATATGCCCTTCCTCAAACACGCGACGCGCCAGCGCGCCTGTTTGCGGCGAAAATTGATCGAAGGTTTCCAGCGCCATCTGCGCGGCGGCGGCGTAGTCAATCTTCTTTTCTGAAGAACTGAGCGGGGCGTACAGGTCATAACGGCGCAACTTGGGCAAGTTCAGCCACTTTGCCTTGAGCGCGAAATAACGATGAAAGATGCCGGCTTGCTCTTCTACCACGTCCAGCAGCGTGTCTACCACGTTATCGGGAATGTCGTTAGCCAGATTGCGCGCGGCAAGGGGTGATTTGAAGCGGCGCAGGTTGACCTGCTCGTTGGCCCAGTCGCGGACGCGGTAATTATAGATTTGCGCCAGCAAGGTTCCTTCATCACTGTATACTCTGTACAATTCTTCGTAAGCCGCCTGACGTAAATCCGGGTTGGGGCTGCGGACGTAAGTCATCAATTCTTCGCGGGTGAGCGTTTTTTCTGCGCCGTCTATCGTCAGGGTGAAGGCGAATTTATTGGTGATCATATCGTACAGCGTCACCACCGCATCAATGCCGCTCATATCTTTCAGGTTGATGAGCTTCTCTTCCGCTTCGGAAAGGGTGTAGGGCTTGAAGTTGCGTATTTGTTGCAGGAAGTAGACCAGGTCGCCCGCTGCGCTCATCAGGCGCTCGGCGGCTTTGTCATCCAGCGATTTCCACCAGAGCGAGAAGAAAAGCGTGCGATTTTGCGCTTCCAGCATCAATTGGTCAACCTTGCCTTTGAAGCTCAAAGCCTCCGGCGACTGCGTGTCGCTGGAAAACCACAGCGCGGCATACGCGCCCAGACGATAGCCGGCGCGGGTGAGGGTTTCGTATTTTTGCAGGAAGGCGTTGAAGGCGTCGCGGCTCATTTCGGCTTGTAGAGCGTTGCGCTCCGCTTCCACAGCTTGAATAGCCGTCTCCAACTCGCTAATGGCGGCGTCAACCACAGCGGCGTCGGTAGATTCAAGTAAATCATTCAGTTTCCAGAGGGAAGGCTTGTAAGTCATTTTTTGCTCCGTTCTTGGGTTGCTTGCAGTTTTGTGTAGATTTTTTGCTATTGCCAAGAATGATAGTAAAGTGTAGCACACATTGCCACTTGCATCAAAGTTTCGTGTTTGATGGGTGTATTTCAACTTTAGGCAGATATGGAAATTTTACCACAGAGGCGCGGAGTCACAGAGATTTTGGTAGTGGTAAAAAAGTAAGTGATGGAGTCCAAAACTACAGTTTTGGATTCCGCAATCATCACTTACAACTTAACCATTACCAGATTTTTTATGTTTTTCTCCGCGTCTCCGTGCCTCTGTGGCAGGGCTGTTCAGTTCTAAAAAGCAGAGGCGCAAACATCAGGTGCGATGCACTTAACGCATTGTCTCCTCTTGCAATTTACTGCGTAAAATAAGTTAATTTTGCCTTGTAAGGCGGTGCGAAAGTGCATTGCACCTACTCTGTACGGAGAACTGAACAGCCCTGCTGTGGTAAAAACTTGTCATACAGGTGAAACGCGCTCTGTTTGATGAGATTGGCGTATTTTTATCCTTAAACCTGGAGACACTTTTGTATGAAAATCAGACTTGCTCACTATATTTTTATCATTTTGCTGGCGATAGGGCTGCTTGGCTGCACCCTTGCGCCCACCGAAAATGCGCCCGCCTCGCGCCCAACTTCTGCGCCAACGGGCGCGTTTGAAACGGCAACAGTTATCAAAGTGGTGGATGGCGACACCATCGAAGTGTTGTTGAAGGGCAAGCAGTATCGCGTGCGTTACGTGCTGGTCAACACGCCGGAAACGCATCATCCCACCAAAGGCGTAGAACCTTTTGGGCCGGAAGCCACTGAAGCCAATCGCCGTTTGGTGGCAGGAAAAACGCTTCGTCTGGAAAAGGATGTCAGCGAAACAGACCAGTATGGTCGTCTGCTGCGTTACGTGTACGTGGATGACCTGCTGGTGAATGAAGAATTATTACGCTTGGGAATGGCGCAGGTTTCTACTTTTCCGCCGGATGTAAAGTACGTTGACCGCTTTTTGGCGGCGCAGAGAGCGGCGCAGGAAGCAGGCGTTGGTATGTGGGCGGGGATGCGCAGCGGAATTGAGATTGTAAATGTCGATGTTTACGATGAGTACGTGGACATTCAAAACAAGACATCGCCAGCGCAGGATTTTACGGGTTGGACCCTGGTATCGCAAAAGGGAGATCAGCGCTGCGAGCTGGCGGGCAATCTGCTCTCCGGCGACACGCTGCGCGTTTGGGCGCGGGCGCAGGATGCGGACAAGGGCGGCTACAACTGCGGCTTTTCGCAGGGAATTTGGAGCAACTCCGCGCCAGACCCGGCAGTCTTGCTGGATGAAGACGGGCTGGTCATATCGCGTTTTGAGTGATATAAATTCCCCTTTGCCAACGAAATTATCACAACTGGCATACGGATTATGTAATTTTGCGACCTAACCTCTCAATCCCTTTATACTCCGTTTTTGGGTCCCAAAGCATAAACCCATCTGCCCCACCATCGAGCGCCGCTTGAATTTGCGTTTGTATTTCCACATTGGCATCTTGAGAAGCTTGCAACCAGGGGATTAGCCGGCAATGACGGTTGATGGCTTTCAGCCGTTTTGCCGCTTGCCGGGCGCTGCCAGTGATGATTTGTCGCGGGCAGTCGGCGGGATTGGCGCAGCCGGGAATACCGTGAACAAAGGCGTTGGGGAAGAGAAAGGGGTGCAGCGCGTCCAGATAGGGAGCCATTCGCTCGATGTTTTGGCCGATGAGATTGTCGTCTTTGCGCCAGCAAGCGTAGCCGCTTAGCGTGCTGCCTGTTTTTGCCCCCGCTGCTAACAACTGACCACGCGCTACGCTCAAGAAGCCGCTAAGGGCGTTAAGCCGGTTTTCGATGGTGAGCGGCTGGGAAAATTGGGGACGCCCATTCAATCCGGGACGGGGAAAATGCGCCGCGTCGAAAACGATTTCATCAAAGCCCAGACGACTCGCTTCCAAGGCGATTTCAAGGTTGTAATTCCACACTTCTTCTTGAAAGGGGTCTACCCAAAACTGGCCTCGATGGTCGCGCCAGATGTCCTTGCTGTGGGAAGATTTGGCCGCTAAATCAGGACGCGTTTTCGCCAGCGCGCTGTCTTTGAAGGTGACAATGCGGGCGATGGTGTAAGCCTGTTGAGATTGCAAGCTTTGCAGAAGGGCGGGCAGGGCGCGCGTTGTCAATTTACCGGCCCCAATTATTTGGGCCAGGGGAATTTGCGATGGCTGACTCAGGTAGCCCCAATCATCTTTGAAGTCTATGACCAGAGTATTGAGATTGGCGCTATGCAGCAATTTGAGGATATGTTCGCGCGCTGTTTTGCTGTTCAGGGCGTGATGGGACAGATACAGCCCTCGCAGCGTGTTTTCAGGAATGGGCGGTGTTGTTTCAGCGGGAGGCGGCGCGGTTTTGACGATGACCGGCGATGGCTGATGGCGTGGCGGGGACGGCGCTTTCAATTGCTTGCCTTCGTCATTTATTAGTTGTTGTTTGTCTGACGCTGGTTTCCGTTCAACGCCTTTGGCGCTCTGTTCAAAGGGGATGATCAACCCGCCGGTTTGCTCTGGATGCGGCAATTCGGGCGGTGTAGATTTTGGCTTGCCAGGAATGATCAACCACTGACCGGGTATCAACTTCTCGGGCTTTTCCAGCTTGTTTTCGGCAATGATGATTTGCGGGGGAAGCGCAAAACGGCGGGCGATGCTTTGGATACTGTCCTTTTGCCGGATGCGACAGACAATTGCTTCTTCAGGCGCTTGAGGCCGTAGCGGAGCAGTGTTAAGGGGGACTTTCAAGACTTGGCCCACGTGAAGGGGGCTTTGTTCATCCAGATAGTTAAGTTGGGCAATAGCCTGTACGGAAATGTTGTGTTTTTGCGCCAGACTGAAAAGCGTGTCCTCTTCGCGCACCGTGACTTTTCGCGTAGTCAAGGTAGCTGGACAACTAACTTCTTGCGTCTCTTTTGAATTTGAAGGCGTAGGAAGGGGATCGCTCAGATTTGAGAGCAACGCAGGCGTGCGAGAAGGACTTTCAACTTCTCCTCCCAACCAAATCCAGAATTTTTGCCACAGGTTTGTCATAGCGTAACTTGGCTGTCAGCTGTCAGCTATCAGCTTTCAGCGATCAGCCAAAAGCTGACCGCTGATGGCTGATAGCTTTCTCTACGGAAAAACGCCGCGCAACGCAATGGCTTCGGCTACGCGCTGAACGGCCAGCATCATTGCGCTGTCTCTGAGCGAAACGCGGCGTTTCAGACTGAAATCGTACATATCATTGAAAGCCACTTCCATAAAGCGGTGCAGGCGATCTTTTACCTCATCCGCTGTCCAGTAGAATCCCTCTCTGCCCTGAACCCATTCAAAATAGCTTACCACTACGCCGCCGGCGTTAGCCAAAATATCGGGAACTACTATCACGCCACGCTCATTGAGAATGGCGTCGGCGCCGGGGGTGGTGGGGCCGTTGGCGCCTTCGACGACGAATTTAGCCTGGATTTCGTTGGCATTGTCCAAGTGGATCTGGTTTTCCATTGCCGCCGGAACCAGTACATCGCAGGGCAGGCAAAGCAGATCATCATTGCTGATGGAGTCTACGCCTGAAGCGCTGTAGCCTTCCAGCGCGCGCGATTCGCTTTGTTTTACATAAGCGATCATTTTTTCAATATTCAGCCCCTTGGGATTGTAATAGCCGCCGCTGATGTCGCTGACGGCAATGATTTTCAAGCCTCTATCGGCAATGTGTCGCGCCGACCAGGTTCCCACGTTGCCAAAGCCCTGAACCACCGCCGTACAGTTGTCTAAGTCGTAATCATTGCGTAGCAACGCTTGTTTTGCGGCAATAGCCACGCCCAGACCGGTGGCGTTGACGCGCCCTACGCTGCCCCCCAGACTCACTGGCTTGCCGGTGACAATTTCACCGCTGCTTTCGCCCTTGATCATCGAGTAGGTATCAGTGATCCAGGTCATTGTTTTTTCATCGGTATTCATATCCGGGGCGGGGATGTCGGTGTTAGGGCCAATGATGGGGCTGATGGCGTAGGTGTAGCGTCTGGTCAGACGACGCAGTTCGTTTTCGCTCAATTTGCGGGGATCAACGGAAACGCCCCCCTTTGCGCCGCTGAAGGGCACATTCACCAGCGAACATTTCCAGGTCATCAATTGCGCCAGCGCCGTTACCTCCTCTTGCGTCACCGCCAGATGATAGCGAATCCCCCCTTTGCCAGGGCCTCTGGCGGTGGTATGCTGCGCGCGATAGCCGGTGAAGACTTCAACGTGTCCGTCGTCCATCTCAACTGGCAGCGATACGGTCAGAGCGCGTTCATTGCTTCTGAGTATCGCGTAAATGTTGGGGTCCAGATTAAGCATCCTGGCCGCTTTGTCAAAACTCGCTTGGGCGTTGGCAAGCAGGCTGTTTTCATTAGTATTTTTAGGCATCATGTGAATCAAACTCCTTTGTTTTCATCAGGTTTCTGTTTTTGGCTTCTTCGTATTATAATCCGGTAAACGGTCTACCGACTACCGTCTACCATTTTGATATTGTAAGGCGAGAAACTGGAAATGACAACTTACGAAGCAATTATTGGTATGGAAGTTCATATTGAACTGCAAAGCAAAAGCAAGATGTTCTGCGGCTGTTCCGCCGATTTTTTTGGCGCGCCGCCCAACACGCACACCTGCCCCGTGTGCTTGAGTATGCCCGGCAGCCTGCCCGTTATCAACGAGCAAGCTGTGGCTTACACCGTGATGACCGGGCTGGCGCTTGGTTCCCAAATTCATTCGCATAATGTTTTTGCGCGTAAAAACTATTTTTATCCCGACTTGCCCAAAGGGTACCAGATTTCGCAGTATGAGCTGCCTCTTTGTACCGGCGGACACATCGATCTGGATGTGAAGGGCAGTCAAAAGCGCGTGCGTATTACCCGCGTTCATCTTGAAGAAGATACCGGCAAATTGACCCACGTTGCAGGCGGGTCGCTGGTTGATTTGAACCGGGCCGGCGTGCCGTTGATGGAAGTTGTCTCCGAGGCGGATATTCGCTCGGCGGATGAAGCCTGCGCTTACGTTAGCAAATTGCGGCAAATTGTGCGCTATTTGGGCGTTTCCAGCGGCGATATGGAAAAGGGCGCTATGCGCTGCGAAGTGAATCTTTCTCTCAAGCCGGTGGATAGTGAGAAATGGGGAACCAAAGTGGAGGTGAAAAACCTCAACTCCTTCAAAGCGGTGCGCGGCGCTATTGCCTGTGAGATCAAGCGCCAAACCGATGTGCTGGAATCGGGCGGGCAGGTAGAGCAAGTGACAATGGGTTGGGATGAGAACAAAGGCAAAACCGCGCTTCAGCGCAGCAAAGAAGAAGCCCACGACTATCGCTATTTTCCCGAACCGGACCTGCCGCCTCTCAATCTGAAGCAAAGCGAGATAGCCGAACTTCAAGCCGGTTTGCCGGAACTTCCCGCTGCCAAAATAGCGCGTTATATTGATGAATGGGCTTTATCGTTGCAGAACGCCGAATTGCTGGCTGAAAGCCGGGACCGCGCCGAGTATTTTGAGGCGGTGGTAGCTGCGGAGAAAACGTCCCCAACATCGGCGGCCAACTGGATCATCGGCGAAGCCTTTAGGCTGTTGAACGAAAGCGGCATCGCGGTCGCCGACATCAAGGTTTCTCCCGCCGACTTTGCGCGTTTGATTGAATTGGTCGAGACAAATGTTATCAATCGCCTTTCAGGAAAAGAGGTGTTGGCTGAAATGTGGGTGAGGGGCCAAAAACCGGACGCCATTGTCGAAGCGCGCGGCTTGAAGCAAATCAGCGATACCGGCGCAATCGAAGAAATCGTCGCTCAAATCATCGGCGATAATCCCGGCCCGGTTGCAGAGTTCAGGGCGGGTAAAGAGAAAGTCATCAAATTTCTGGTGGGTCAGGTGATGCGACAGACGCGAGGTAAGGCCAACCCCAAAGTGGCAGAGCAGATATTCAGGGATAAATTACAGGGCTGATACGATTCGTTTTCCCAAAAATCTTGTGATATAATGGCTTCATCACACTTGGGGGTAAGAAGCGATGAAACTGTATAACATCAGGCTTAATCTTGAATGGGATGAAGCCAGTCAGACATACAGCGTTACCAGTCCTGATGTGCCGGAAATGTTTACTTTTGGGCGTAATCTGGCAGAGATTCAGCGCAATGTTCAGGAGGCCGTAGAGTTACTGCTTGAAGTTCTGGATGAACGGGGAGAAACTCGGCCAGTGGCTTTACAACCCTTTGAATCAACAGAGTTAATGCTTCCGGTGCCAGCCTGATGCGTTACAGAGAACTTGCCAAACGCTTGAGGCGGCTGGGTTGTGAGATTGAACGGCAGGGGCGGGGAAGTCATACAGTTTGGCGTAATCCCATTACAGGTCAGCGGAGCGTTGTTGCCAATTGGGGCAGTAAAGATATTCCACCCGGCACAGTACGCGGCATATTGCGGCAGTTGAGCCTTAGCCGGAAGGATTTTGGGACTATCAAATAAAGAGGGCGCTCGGAGGGGAGCTTTTTTTATTGTGATTACGTTTGGCGCCATAATTTATGACATTTGGCGCTTGGTTTAAACTGCGTTGCTTGGCATAATTGCGCCATGAATGAATTGAACCAAAATTGTTTGCAAAATTTGTTCAATGTTCAGTACAACGACGCGCGAGGCCCCACAAAAGGTGGCCTGCGCTTTCACCCCGACGAAACCATTGACACCGTCCGCGCTCTGGCCGCCTGGATGACCTGGAAAGTGGCCGTAGTGGACATTCCTCTGGGGGGCGGCAAAGGCGGCGTCACCTGTAATCCCAAAATAATGTCAGATGGTGAATTAGAACGTTTGTCTCGCGGTTACATTCGCGCCATCCACCGCATTTTGGATGAGGAAACCGACATTCCCGCCCCCGATGTTTATACCACTCCCCAAATTATGGCCTGGATGATGGATGAATACAGCGTTATTCGCGGGTACAATGTTCCGGGGATGATCACCGGCAAGCCCCTGCCCCTGGGCGGGTCGCGGCGACGCTACGGCTCGCGGCGGCATCTGCAACGTCAGAGAGGCGGCCAAAGTATTGGGTGTGGAGTTGAAAGGCGCTACAGCAGCCGTTCAAGGCTACGGTAACGCCGGACAATTTGCCCACCAACTGGCTATTGACGTTTTGGGAATGAAGGTGGTGGCGCTGTCGGATTCAAGGGGCGGCATCTACAATTCCGATGGCTTTGATTTTGGTGAAGCAGTGAAGTATAAGAACGAAACCGGCTCAGTCGTTGGCTATCCGGGCGCGCAGAGCGTCACCAATGAAGAACTGCTGGAAATGGAAGTGGACGTTCTCTTCCCCTCTGCGCTGGAAAACGTCATCACCTCACACAACGCCAGTAACATCAAGGCCAAAATCTCCGCCGAGTTGGCTAACGGTCCCACCACCCCGAATGCTGACAGGATTTTATACGAAAATGGCGTTTACGTCATCCCTGACCTCCTGTGCAACGCCGGCGGCGTGACCGTGAGCTACTTTGAGCAGGTTCAGAACGCCTACAAGTTCTACTGGCCCATTGAAGTTGTCCACGAGCGATTGGACACCAAGATGACTGACGCCTTCCACGCTGTTCGCAATATGGCGCAAGAGAAAAAGGTGCATCCGCGTCTGGCGGCCTACATGGTTGCTATTGACAGAGTAGCCGAGGCCATTCGCTTGAGAGGATGGGCTTGGGTAATGAATGGTGAATGGTGAATTGTAAACATTCGCCATTCGCCAATTCCTCGTTCCTATACTCTGCGTGAGAATAGAAAGGGCGCTGCGCGTTATACGCAGCGTTCTTCCTGTTTTTGACCTTTCCGGCAGAGACTATACAATGGTAAATTATGAACGGTAAATGTTTACCATTTATCATTTATCATTTATCATTTATCATTTACCATTTACCATTTACCCTTTACCATTTATCATTTACCATTCATAATTCGCCATGACTTCACTTTCAGTACGCACATCAAAAGTTCTAGAAATTTATCTTGAGTTATCTCAATACCCCGTTTTGGCTGAAGAAATTCGTGAGCGGATGCGAGAAGAACTCTATCGCCGCCGCGTGATGGTCCCCAGCGAA
>DUEH01000041.1 GCA_011192195.1 Chloroflexota bacterium
CTGAACGCGGAAATGAGCAAGGCAGAGGCAGGCAATTTACCCGGCCCGCTTAACAACGCCACGCAATCAAACTGGGTAAACATCTTTCAAGGCTATCTGAATTTAAGCGCAAAATTAAGCCACGCCGATTCCTACGTGGGGTGTTTGGTATCTCAAGACGTGCAAGACGAAGCGGCGCGACTGTTAGACGGACAGATGGCCCGCTTTTCCGCGCGTCTGGAAGGATTGTGGACTCGCTTGAACGCGGCAGCGGCAGAATTATCCGATACAGACTGGGACAGCCTGATGCAGAATCCGGAACTGAAGCCGGTTGCCTTCAAACTCAGCGAACAACGCGCGCTGGCGCAACAAAAATTACCCGCCGATCTGGAAGCGCTGGCCGCAGAGTTAGCCGCCGACGGCTATCACGCCTGGGACCAACTCTATGGAACCGTATCCGGTTTGAAACAGGTGAAATTTGAAGAGGATGGCAAGCTGCAACGCAAATCCCTGGGACAATTGCAGCACAAATTTATGGGCGACCCGGATCGCGGGGTGCGGCAGCGCGCTTTTGAAGCCTATCAATCGGCCTGGGAAGATCTGGCCCCTACCGTTGCCTTGGCCCTAAACTATCAGGCCGGGTTCCGCCTGACCCTTTACCGCCGCCGAGGGTGGAAATCAGTGTTGAAGGAGCCGCTTTTCAACAATCGCCTCTCTCAAGACGCGCTGGACGCAATGTGGGGCGTTATTGCGGCCAAAAGCCACAAGCTGCTGGACTATTTTGACGCAAAAGCCAGACTGATGGGCCTTAACAAACTCGCCTGGTACGATGTGAGCGCGCCGGTGGGCAAGACAGACCGCAAATTCACCTTTGCCGAAGCCAGCGATTTTATAGTAGACAACATTGGCCGCTTCAACCCGGACATTGCCGATTTTTGCCGCATGGCCGTTGACAATCGCTGGGTGGAATCGGAAGACCGCTCCGGCAAACGGGCGGGCGCATTCTGCACCGGTTTTCCGCTAAATAATCAGACGCGCATTTTTATGACCTTCGATGGCAGTTTCAACGCCCTCTCCACGCTGGCGCACGAACTGGGACACGGCTACCACAACTGGGTAATGCGCGATCTACCCTACGGCGCGCGACGCTACACCATGAGCGTAGCCGAAACTGCCAGCACTTTCAATGAGTTGGTAGTAAAAGACGCCGCCCTGAAAATTGCCGCAGATGCTCAGGAACGTCTGGGCTTATTGAGCCAAAAACTGGATGACGCCGCCGGTTTTATGATGAATATTCGCGCCCGCTATGATTTTGAACGCGCCTTCTTTGACAAACGAGGCAAAGGCTCGCTGAGCATTGATGAGCTATCAAATCTAATGTTGAAATCGCAGCAAGTCGCCTACCACAACAGCCTGACCAAAGACGGCTATTTTCCCCTCTTCTGGGCCAGCAAACTGCACTTTTACATCACGCGCGCGCCTTTTTACAACTTCCCCTACACATTTGGCTATCTCTTCAGCTACGGCGTCTACAATCAAGCCCTGCAAGAAGGGCCAGCCTTCAAAGATCGCTACATTGCCATGCTGCGCGACACCGGCTCGATGGACACCGAAACGCTGGCACGCGCGCATCTGGGCGTAGACCTGACCCAGCCCGCTTTCTGGGAATCCGCTGTTGACGGCGTACTGGCAGACGTGGATACGTTTGTGGAACTGGCGAAAATGCCTTAAAGTTTACGATTTCAGATTGACGATTTACGATGTAATTGTTCACCCCCCTCCAACTCCCCCCTCACGAGGAGGGAGAGTTTTTGAACTTCCCCCCGTGAGCAGGGGGATTGAGGGGGGTGGGGGGTGAATGGTTACTTTACGATTCAGCTTGTTCCCAAATTTGGGTTTTTCAAAAAGTGTCCGGTAGTGAAAGCTGAGTTTGGAAACGAGCAAAAGAGTCTTAAGGCGCTAAGAACTTCGAACTTCACTCGCTATGCGAAAATCCATTTTTAAAAAACACTGGCTGCTCATCACTGTTATTATTTTGACTGCTGCGCTATTCTGGTTCCTCACCACCGATAACGTGAAGGTGTGGCCCCTTCGTAACACCTTGCAATATCACCTTTTGACTCGCTGGTGGGGACTGGCTGGCGAACCGCAATCCGGCCAAACAGGTGTGTTAAGCGGGAATATTCATAATGAGGCAAAGCAGCCCATCGCGGGGGCGTGGGTATTGCTCTCTCGCTGGGACGGGAAGACTTATCAAACTCGCAGCGCCAGCGACGGCAGTTACACCATCAACGGCGTGCCGGCGGGGCGCTATATGCCGGTTTTCGCCGCGCCCGGCTACGCAAAGATGACGGTTGGGCGGGTAAAGATTGACGAGGGTGAGGAAAATTCGCTAAACATTACGCTGACTGCTCAAACGCCGCCGCAAGTTTCGCCGGGAACAGCGTTTCACCTGAGTCAGCCGAGCAATATCTCCTGCGACTCGCCTGTAAAAAGTGAAGCTGTCCGCCAGGAACTGACTTTCGATGACGCAGGGCAAGCCAACCAGCAGACCTTCTACTACACTCCCATCACCGCCACCAAAAACAGTCGCCTGCCCTTGCTCATTGCCGTCTACCCCGGCCCCGCCGACACCTGGGAGTGCGCCAGCGTTCCCCTGGCGGCGCAGGGATTTGCCGTACTGGGAATTGGCCCGGAATACAGCCTTGATCCGGAACGCGATGTTGACCAACTGGAGCGCCTGCGTCTCTTTGCCCGGAATGGCCTTTTCCCCGGCGTAGACCCGGAGCAAATTGCCTTGTTGGGAGGCAGCTACAGCGCCTTGCACGTGATGTTACTGCTGCAACGCCAACCGGCCCACGTCAACGCGGCCATCATACTTGGCCCCCCTACCGACCTCTTCGAGATGCGTCATCAGCTTGAACTGGGCAACTTCACCCCTCCCTTTGGTCTGGACAAGGTCATGGTGGCAATGGGCTTTCCGGATCAAGAGCCGATGCACTACTGGCCCTATTCCGGCGCGTACCACCTGCCTCCCTCCACGCCGCCGCTGCTCATCATCCACAGCCGTCACGACGAAGTGGTTCCCTACCAGCAAAGCGAACTTTTAGCCGCCAACCTCAAGTTGGACGACATTCCCTACGAACTTCACCTCACCGAGGGCGACAGCCACTACCTGATGTCTGACACGGGAGACAGTAGAGAAGTTTACCGGATGGCGCTTGATTTCCTGAAAGCCAATTTGAAGAAATAGTGGTTCTTTATGCTATTGTTTACGCCATTGCCAATCTGGATTCATCGGCCAACTGGTCTTGAGGGGCTTCGGCTGCATACTGAGACCAGAGCCGATTCAGAATAGCGTCGGCGCTGCACTGCACCCCCTGCCGAGCGAAATATTCGCAAGTTCGGACGATATCTCGGCGTAGAATGAAATAGGCGTTGCTATTGGTCCGGCTGTTGACCACCTGGGGAAAATCAATCAACGTAATCTTGCCTTGCCAGTAGAGAATGTTGAACGCAGACAAGTCGCCGTGGATCAGATTGTGTTGCAACATCAACTCTATGTGCTGCAATACCTCCTCAAAGAGAGGCTTTGCTTCCCTGGTTGTTAGATTGACTTCATTGAGCGTGGGCGCTGCCGTACGCGCATCGCCCAGATAGCTCATTAAAATGGCGTTGTCGCTGACAGCAATGGGCCGGGGTACGGCAGCGCCAATTCGATGCAGGCGTTGCAGCGTGGTGTACTCGTACATCAGCCAGGAGGTATGCTTGAGCTGCGCGCCGAAATTCGTTCCTTTGATGAGAGCCTGCTTCATTCGCTGATCCCGCTCTTGTATGGGGCGACCTTCTTTGGTCAATATTTCTCGCCCCTCACGATACATCTTGTCATTTCTCAGGTTCCTAAACTTTCCAGGGCGATATACCTTGACGGCCAAAAAAGGCGTATCCATTCCGGGGTGCGCCTGACAGCGATATACGTTTGCTTCTTTGCCCCCTTTCACAATAGCCTGCACATCGCTGATCCAATCCTCATAGAAAAAACTGCGCAGCGATGACAACAGCCATTCCGCTTCGTAGCGAGCCGGTTGGTAGGTGATGTTGAATCCCCCCTCTATGCCGCTTGCATCGGCTATTTCAGCGATGATCTGGCCGTTGCTCTTTTTTGGCCTGTGCCGCACTTTTGGCTTGCGTTTTCGCCGCGCCTGACGATCCGTTTTCAGCGGATCGAATAACTCCTCGTATTGCGCGAATTTATCGAGGTCAAAATCGTCTTTATTCACGGTTTGTTCCTTTTTTTTGTAGTGAATTTTTGGTTTTGGTTTACCCGTCGGGTGTTGTTTTGAACAAGATTTTGGCTGGATACCTCAAGTACCCCCGATACATTGCTTACATTTTCCATCATATTTCCCTCCTCTCTGACTTTCGCCAGAATAAAAAAGACCACGAGGTATCGTACGCTCGTGGTCGGTGGTATTGTTGAACTTATCTCTCTGTTTTAAAATAAAAAACCACGAGCCGACATCAGCCCGTGGTTCAACGTCTGTTTAAACAAGAATTACTACTACTGAACCGGAAGGCCCACGCCAAATATCACATTTTCGATTATCACAAGGGGTTGCATTTGTTGTAACACGATATTCATGGGCCTCCTTTCATCTAAAGCTGGCGACAGTTTAGCACAAGGGGGTAGCGGTGTCAATTTTTAGTAAATAATCTAGCAAGTATGGGAAATTAGAGTTCAATCTGCTTGAGCCAACTGGCGTGAGTTGGCAAATTTGAAGAACGCCTCTGCAATCTCTCGATGGGCGCCCACGTTCTCCAGAAAGGAACGCTGCAGCGCCGCATCTGTAATCTTGTCCGCCTCAGGGGCCAGGGGGGGGGCTGAATAAGTACAAAAAAAGGCGGCGCGAGATTACTCGCGTCGCCTTTTTTTACGCGTTGGTTCTAATCCTAATCCATCTGCGCCATTTGTTCGTAGATATGCCAGCGCGTGCTGGCGGCTTTTTGCGCGTCGGCCAGTAGTTTTTTAGCGCGTTCCGGGTTGCTCTTGGTAAGCATACGGAAGCGATTTTCATTGTACATATAATCTTCCAAAGGAATCCTGGGGGCTTTAGAGTCCAGTTTCAAGGGTTTTTTGCCCTGCGCGCGCAGTTCCGGGTTGTAGCGGTATAGCGGCCAGTAGCCGGATTGCGCAGCCAATTTCTGTTGATCCAGACCCTTGCCCATATCGTAGCCGTGGGCAATACAGTGGCTGTAGGCAATGATCAACGAGGGACCATCGTAAGCCTCGGCTTCCAGAATGGCTCTCATGGTCTGGCTGTCGCTGGCGCCCATAGCAATTTGGGCTACATAGACTGTGCCGTAACTCATAGCCATCATCCCCAGGTCTTTCTTGTCATTGGGCTTGCCGCTGGCGGCAAATTTAGCTACCGCGCCCAAGGGCGTGGCTTTGGAAGATTGCCCGCCGGTGTTGGAATAGACTTCGGTATCCAGCACCAAGACGTTGACGTTGCGTCCGCTGGCAAGCACGTGATCCAGACCGCCGTAGCCAATATCGTAGGCCCAGCCGTCGCCGCCGACGATCCAGACGCTTTTCTTGACCAGCATATCGGCCAGACTGAGCAGGTCTTTCTCTGCCGGCGCGTCGGCATCGGCCAATTTAGCTTTTAAGGCTTCTACGCGCTCACGTTGCAAGACAATACCCGCTTCGTCTGATTGCTCGGCGCTCAACAGGCCGTCGGCCAGTTCATCGCCAACTTTGTCGCGCAGACGTTCCACCAGTTCCAGAGCGTAGGCGCTTTGTTTGTCAACGGTCAGCCTCATCCCCAAGCCAAATTCGGCGTTATCTTCAAAGAGCGAGTTGCTCCAGGCCGGCCCGCGTCCGTCTTTGTTTTGCGACCAGGGGGTGGTGGGCAGGTTGCCGCCGTAGATGCTGGAACAGCCGGTGGCGTTGGCTACAATGGCGCGGTCGCCAAAGAGTCGCGTGACCAGACTGATGTAGGGCGTTTCACCGCAGCCGGGGCAAGCGCCAGAGAACTCAAAGAGCGGCTCAAGCAACTGCGAGTTTTTGACATTGGTGAATTTCAGCGTGTCAATACGGTCAATTTCCGGCAAATTCAGGAAGAAGTCCCAGTTCCGGCGACCTTCTTCGCGCAGCGGTAATTGCGGGCGCATATTGATGGCTTTGCGGTTGGGGTCTTGCCTGTCTGCCGCCGGGCAAACTTCTACGCACAGGGTACAGCCGGTGCAGTCTTCAACCGCTACTTGCAGGGTGTATTTTTGGCCTTTCAGTTCGCGCCATTTGGCGTCCATTGTCAGGAAGCTTTCGGGCGCGCCTTCCAGAGCGCTTTCTTCAATCACTTTGGAACGAATAACGGCGTGCGGGCAGACCATCACGCATTTGCCGCACTGAATACACAGATCGGTTTCCCAAACGGGTACTTCCAGGCCGATGTTGCGTTTTTCCCATTGCGTTGTGCCGGTGGGGTAGGTTCCGTCAATGGGCAGGGCGCTTACCGGCAGCATATCGCCATCGCCGGCGATCATTTTGGCGGTGACGTTCTGCACAAATTCCGGCGCGGCGGCGGGAACGGGGGGCGGCTTCTGGATATTGCCGGTAGCCTGATCTGGCACCGCTATTTCGTGCAGGTGGGCCAGGGCGGCGTCAACGGCGGCGTAGTTTTTACGCACAACGATTTCACCGCGTTTGCCGTAGGTTTTCTTGATGGCATACTTGATCTGATCAATGGCCTCGTCCTGCGGCAGCACGCCGCTGATGGCAAAGAAACAGGTCTGCATAATGGTGTTGATGCGCGCGCCCATGCCGGTCTCTTTGGCTACGGCGGCGGCGTCAATGACAAATAATTTGAGTTTCTTCTCGATGATCTGTTCTTGCACAGAGCGCGGAATTTGGTTCCATACTTCATCCATCCCATAAGGGCTGTTGAGCAGGAAGATAGCGCCTTCGGCGGCGTTGTCCAGCACGTTGTAGCGTTCCAAAAAGACAAATTGGTGAACGGCTACAAAGTTGGCGCGATGAATGAGGTAGGTGCTGTGAATGGGGTTGGGGCCAAAGCGCAGGTGCGAAATAGTGCGCGCGCCCGATTTTTTGGAATCGTAGACAAAGTAGCCCTGAGCGTAGTTGGGCGTTTCTTCGCCGATGATCTTGATAGAGTTTTTGTTAGCGCCTACCGTGCCATCGGAACCAAGTCCCCAGAACATCGCCCGCACCATATCATCCGGCTCGGTGTCAAAAGAGGGATCAAAGTCAAGGCTGGTGTGAGTCACATCATCGTTGATGCCAATGGTGAAATGATTCCTGGGTTGCTCTTTGGTCATTTCATCAAAGATGCCTTTGACCATAGCGGGGGTAAATTCTTTTGAAGACAAGCCGTAGCGCCCGCCGATAATGCGCGGCAATTGTTCAAAGGATGATTTCCCTTCGGCAAAGGTTTCACTGATGGCGGTGACAAGGTCTTGATACAGCGGTTCGCCGGCGGAGCCAGGTTCTTTGGTGCGATCCAGCGCAGCAATGGCCTTGACTGTTTTGGGCAACGCAGCAATAAAGTGTTCAATAGAGAAGGGGCGGTAGAGGCGCACTTTCAGCATCCCGACCTTTTCACCCTGATCAAGCAGATAGTTGACGGTTTCTTCTACGGCTTCCGCGCCGGAACCCATCAACGCAATGACGCGCTCTGCGTCTGGCGCGCCAACGTAATCAAAGAGGTGGTATTGGCGGCCAACTATTGCGGCAAATTTGTCCATTGCCTTTTGCACAATGTCCGGCGCGGCCAAATAGTAAGGGTTGACCGTCTCGCGCGCCTGGAAGAAGACATCGGGGTTTTGGGCTGTACCGCGCAGTACCGGACGATCCGGCGTCATGCCGCGAGCGCGATGGGCGCGCACCAGGTCATCATCAATCATCGCCCGCATATCGTCTTTGGTCGGCATTTCCACTTTCATCACTTCGTGAGAAGTGCGGAAGCCGTCGAAGATGTGTAAGAAAGGAACGCGGCTTTCCAATGTGGCGGCCTGGGCTATCAGGGCCATATCCGCCACTTCTTGCACAGAGTTGGCAAAAAGCATACTCCAGCCGGTAGCGCGAGTAGCCATCACGTCGCTGTGGTCGCCGAAAATGGAGAGGGCTTGCGCCGCCAGCGACCGGGCCGAAATGTGAAAGACGGTGCTGGTTAATTCGCCGGCGATTTTGTACATGTTGGGAAGCATCAACAACAACCCCTGCGAGGCGGTGAAGGTGGTGGTCAGAGAGCCGGTGGTCAATGCGCCGTGAATGGCTCCGGCCGCCCCCCCCTCCGACTGCATTTCCATAACAGTGGGAATAGATCCCCAAATATTGGTTTGCCCCTTGGCCGATTTTTCGTCGGCCATCTCGCCCATCCCCGATGAGGGGGTGATGGGATAAATGGCAATCACTTCGTTAGTGGCGTGGGCTATGTCTGCCGCAGCCGTATTGCCGTCAATTGTCACCGTTTGACGTTTTACTACTTCGGTACTCATAAATGTATCTCCTTAATTTATTGCTGTTAGATAATTAACTTCAGTGAATAATGAACAGGGTGTGTTTAAAACGAGTTGGAGAAAGGGGGGGAGATGGGGGAATACCCCCCATAGTATGCCCCTGAGTCTGCCCCTCTTTTTGGGTGCTTTTTGGGTACGCCCCCCTGCCTGCGGCGCTTTTTCTTTTACCTATTTTTTAAACACACCCCTAATGAATAGTGAATAAATTATTCACTATTCATTGTTCATTATTCATTGAAGTCAAATTATAGTCCAAACTGTGCAATCTGTCACATGCTCAACGCCTGCCGCAGCCGCGCCATAACTTCATCAGAAAGAGGTACCTGACTTTCCTGATAATGTCGCCGGTAGAGAACGACCGTCTTGCGGGTGGTGTCTAACAGCGCTTCGCAATCCTGACAGCCGGCCAGATGCGTCTCTAATTCAGCGCAAAGTTCATCCCCTGGATAATTTCAATCGCCTCAAAATATATACGAATTTCAGGATTACGCAAGGTGAAAATTTCCACATTCCACATTTTTCACTTTGCAACTTTGCCTTTTGAATTTCCCTTATGTCACCTTAACATTATGTTGACAATAATCTCCAATTGTGTTATAGTCCAATTGTAAAAATAATATGTCAAGTTTAAATCAAATCGAGCAACTGAATATTTTGACCCGCGCCAAATATCCCTTGCTTTACATTATCTCCTGGGAAGAACGGCGCATTGAAGATATGCTGCGGCAGGTGGCAACAGACCGGCGCAAGCAGCTTTATTTGTGGACTCTGACCAACGGCATTGTTCATATTGATACCGCTGCCAACACCGGCATTGATCCCGGAACGCGCAACCCGCTGGCGGCGCTGGATTACATTGAACAGTCGCAAGAGTCGGCGATTTTTGTATTGAAGGATTTTCATCCCTTTCTGGAAAAACACGGCTCGCCTGAGCATGCGGTGATTGTGCGCAAAATGCGCGATGTCATCAATCGGTTGAAGGAAAGCCGCAAAACGCTGGTCATCTTATCGCCAATTCTGCAATTTCCGGCGGAGTTAGAAAAGGACATCACCGTTCTGGACTATAGCTTGCCAACGATAGAGGAACTGGCTCAGTCGCTGGACAGGGTGGTGCGCTCTGCCAGAGAAATTTCGGGAATGCGGCTGTCGCTGAAAAACGGGCAACGCGAGGCGGTGCTAAACGCCGCGCGCGGTCTAACCTGCACCGAAGCGGAAAACGTTTTTGCCAAAAGTCTGGTGATGACCCATCAACTGGATGTAGACGTTATCATTGCTGAGAAAGAGCAGTTAATCAGGCGCTCACGCACGCTGGAGTATTTCAATTCGGTAGATGACTTTTCCAATGTAGGCGGAATGAACCTGCTCAAACAGTGGCTTCACCAGCGAAGCCGGGCTTTTTCGGAAAAAGCGCGTCGCTTTGGATTGCCGGAGCCAAAAGGCTTATTGCTGCTGGGCGTGCAAGGCGCAGGAAAAAGCTTGCTGGCAAAAGCCGTTGCCAGTCAATGGCATTTACCGCTGCTGCGCTTGGACCTGGGCAGCGTCTTCAGCGAACTGGTTGGCTCTTCAGAGAGTAATATTCGCAGCGCTTTGAATATGGCCGAAAGCGTAGCGCCCTGTGTGTTGTGGATTGACGAAATTGAAAAGGGACTGGGCGGCGTTGCCAGTTCGCACCAATCAGATGCCGGAACAACAGCCCGCATCTTTGCCAGCATCCTGACCTGGATGCAAGAGAAAACATCGCCGGTATTTGTAATTGCCACCGCCAACGACATCAGCAAACTGCCGCCGGAAATGCTGCGCAAAGGCCGCTTTGACGAAATCTTCTTTGTAGACCTGCCCCAGGCGCAAGAGCGACGGGAAATCTTCGCCATTCACTTGGCGCAACGAGGCCGTGACCCGCTGACTTTCGATTTGAAACAACTGGCAATGGTTAGCGAAGGCTTCAGCGGCGCTGAAATTGAGCAAGTGGTTATATCCGGCCTCTACAACGCTTTTGAGAAAGACAGAGACCTGAACACGCGCGACCTGCTGCAAAACATCCAGTCAACAGTCCCCTTGTCTCAGACAATGGAGCAAGAAATTTCCCAATTAAGACGCTGGGGACGCACGCACGCACGCCCGTCTTCCGCACCACCGGAAAGTTTAGCGTCAAATGGTAAAAATCGAATGGCAATCAGGCAAATAGAACTAGGCTAAGAGCAATTACGAGTTACGAACTACGAGTTACGAGTCTTTGTCTCGCAATTCGCAATTCGCAATTCGCAATTCGTAACTAAAAATGACTGCTATTTTACGAGCGCCGCACAAACTTTATAAACAACACCAACCTTTCATCGAAAGTCTTTTTGCCGCCGGAGGACTGGGAGTACTGGTAGCTTTTGCTTTGCTCAACTTGCCGGTGTATCCGCAGAATTGGGCGCCGGTACTGGTAACGCTTATTGTGCTGGTTGGCTTACGCTGGCCTCTGGCAGCTTACGCTCTGGCCGGAATAGCGTTACTCTATCCCATTTACAGCATTTCGCTCTATTTGGCCCTACTCTTTGCCGCCGCTGTCATTGTGGGGCATCGGCCATTTAGCTATTATTTGGGGGCAACGGTACTGGTGCTGGCCGTTCCGCTGTTGGCCCAATACCATTTACACTGGCTGGTTCCCGTTTTAGGCGGACTCTGGTGGGGAACGGCCAACGGTTTCTGGATTGGCGGCGCAGCGGCTTTGTGGGGTAAACTCTTTTTTGGCATGGCCGGTCTGAGCATTGATTGGCTGAATATGGCCGGGCAATCGCCAACATTGGCCGCCATTATGCAGCGCTTCAACGGCCTGAACTCGCTGGAAACGGGGCTAAAACTCTTGCAACCCTTTGCTCCGGATGCCACCGCACTGCTTTACAACGTGTTGCAAATTGCGCTTTGGGCCGCTGTGGGTGGGTTGGCAGGCTCTTTAGTCGCGCAAAAATGGATACATCGGAATCACTTTGGAGCCATATTGATCATCAGCGGCGCGGGCGCTATTTCGCTGGCGTTGGGAGAAATTATATTAGCCAATTGGCTCATTGAAGCCGCGCCCGCCAGTCTTGATTACACGCAAATGGCAATGGGAGCCGCAGGCAGTTTTGCCATAGCCGCCACGCTTGAAACCTTCAGAAACGCGCTGGATTTGCCCATCGCTCCCAAAATAAAGCGGCGACGCGTCGTACCATTATTTTCAAAACAAAGAACATCACCGCCCACGCATCAACCGAGCCAATCCAAACCAACGCCCATCCAACTCCCGGACTTGCCGGAATGGGAACCGCCCAAAGAAAATAACGACCTGATCCTGCTGGAACTAGATTGAGATTGAAGCAATGCGCCAAAGACATACCGTCACCAGAGGAATAACCAATCGTCGCCGGGCCACAAGCGCCAGCGGATTAACTTTTAGACAATTCTCCACCGCGTTAGGAATTGGCGTTGTTTTGATTTTGCTTGGCGCCACTTTTTTAGGCGACTATCTTGGCGTTCCCCAACTCAGCGTTTCCGCATTGCCCGGCGTTATTTCGCCCAACGGGGACAAAACGCAGGACTTCACCAATTTAAGCTATACCCTCTCTGAAGAAGCCGACGTGCTGATTGAAGTTTTGAATCCCGGTGGACGAGCCGTAAAAATCCTGTCTGAGGTCAAAAACCAGCCTGCCGGACAGTACGTTGTTTCCTGGGACGGTCTGACCGATGCCGGGCAGGTGGCAACCGACGGGCTGTATCGCTTGCAGGTAACGGCCAAAGGCGCCTCGCGCGCTGTTTCTCAAAGCGCCGAAGTACGCATTGACACTCAGCCTCCCCCCCTGAAGTTGACCAATCTGGATGAAATAGCGCGCGTGGCTTCGCCTGCTCTCACCATCAAAGGGCTAACGGAAGCAGGCGCAACCGTTTTACAAGCGGGCATTGCCGAAGCCGTAATCGTAGACAATCAGGGACGCTTCACCATCGAACGCCAACTTCCGGAAGGCGTAACTATTTTAGAAATTTTAGCCAGCGACCAGGCCGGCAACACTTCCAGAGTCAGCCACGAAGCCACCCTCATCACCAAGCCGCCGGAAGTAACACTCACCGCGCCCAATAACGACCAATGGGTCAATGAAGGCATCATTGAAGTGAGCGGCGTAGCGCCAAACGCGGCGGCGGTGAAGATTAACAATCAGCCGGTTACACTGCTGGATAACAACACCTTTAATTATGAACTTATTCTACAAGAGGGCGATAACGCTATTCGCGTGGAAGTCACCGATGAAGTGGGCAACGCAAGCGTACAAGAACGACTGGTTCACCTGAAAACAACAGCGCCCCGCCTTTCCCTGAACATAGAAGACGGAGCGACTTTTCAACAATCTACCATTCAATTGACCGGACGCACCGACCCCGGTTCTACCGTTTTGGTCAATAATCAGGTGGTTGCCGTCAGCGCGCTGGGCGAATTTCAACTTCCTCTGAATTTGATGAACGGCGTGAATGCCATCAACGTTGAAACCCGCGATATTGCCGGAAATACCGCCACCTTGAGCAAGCAAGTCTCCTTTGAAAGCCCGGTGGCGCAAAATGAACTGGATCGCTTTCTGAACAACCTGCCGCAGTTGCCAGCCTTAGGTACGCCGCTGCTGATACTCATTCCCTCGTTGCTGCTCTTGGGCTACCTCTTTAGCCGCCCCGTGTCGCTGATGCTTTATTCCGACTCAGAAAACTTTACCCCCGGCTTACCGGATGAAGGGCAGCAGCTAACGCTAAGTCTTGACCTGTCAAAAAGCGCCCGGACAACGGTGGAAGTACTGAACCAATTCAATCGCCCGGTAGCCACTATCAGCTATCGCCGCCAGCGAGAATCCGGTCAGCACACCTTTTTCTGGGACGGCTACGATGATTTTGGCAACGTTCTGCCCGCCGGCGAGTACACCATTCAGGCCTCTGCCAGCGCGCCAAGCGGCAGCGTCAGCAGCGCCATCCCCGTCTTCATTCACGAAGATCCGCTGGTACACGGCCAATACGCCCGCCGCAAAGATATTAGCCGCCAGGTGGTAAGGCAGTGAATTAAGACAGTGAAGAATGAATAATGAACAGTGAAGAATAAAAAAAATCTCGTTCCCAAACGCTGTTTGGGAACGAGACTAAAATGAGCAGTAAACCATGAAAAATTATTCATTCTTCACTATTCATTATTCACTGCTTTTCTAAAGTCCTTCCAGCAAATGCGCCGTCACCAGTCTGGCTTCAAGATCAATAGACAAGATAACTTCTTTGATGACGGGCAGTAGAATTTCCCCTTTTTCCCCCTGCACAACATAAACATCGTTCGCGCCGGTCTCTATGATTTCGGCAATACGTCCCAGGTGTTCGCCGGTATCGGTAACTACATTTAAATTGATGAGTTGGTAGTGATAGTAGGCTCCCGGTTCCAGCGGCATAGCCTCTTCAATAGGGATTTTCAAATACAACCCGCGCAAAGTTTCGGCAGCGGCGCGATCCGGTATTTCTGCAAAAGTCATCAACACCCGTTCTTTGTGCCAGCGCGTCGCTTTAACGGTGTATTCGGCCTGTGAGTTATCATCGCCCAGAGAGATATATTCCAGCTCGTCAAAGCGCTCGCTAAAATCGGTGAGTACCTTTACAGAAACCTCGCCTTTAATGCCGTGCGGTTTTATAATTTTGCCTATCACTAAAAAATCAGGTTCAGACGCCAAACGCGCTGAACCTGATTTTGGTTGAAATTTCTCTGTCAATGTTTAGCGTCCTCCCGCCTGATGGTATTGGTCAATGATGGTCTCCAGTTTTTGCAAATACTGCCGGTGCAGTTCATAAAACCGTTCTACACCCTGCGGAACCTTGCTGTCAAGGGCAAGCAGGCGGTCAATATCCAGTTCGCTCTGGTAGATATGCCTAAAAACGTGTCTGAAGGCGCGCAGCTCATCGAAAAACGGATAATCCTGCCGTCCCATAAACGCCGGTCTGATTGCTGGTATATCCAGCGACATTCGTTGCAACAGATGTTTATGCCACCGGCTTTGCTCCAAATTATTCTCAAAAGCTTTGGCAATACGTAAAAAGTAATTTTCTATCAGGGTATAGATGTTGACAATGGTATACCCCAGAGCCACATAATCAAACTCATCGGGCGTAATGCGGTTTAACTTTTGGTGAAGCAGGTCATATTTTTGATACAACTCTTTCAAAATTACCACATCCGCGGATAGTTCAGCCTGAAGCGCCCGCAAGACATTAACGTTGTTCATAAATCACCGCGCTGTCTTGTAGAATAAATTGCCGAAAATTCTGATTAACGGTTGTCAGGTCTACCACATCGACCTTAAAATCACTGTCAAGCGCTACGCCAACCAATTGCAAATACTTGTCCGGCGAACATTTCACCGCCAAGTCAATATCAAAATTCGTTGATCTGACCTGTTTCTTCCCCAAGGAACCAAAAAGCAGTATTTTCCGCAGCGCCGGGTCTATTTCAAGAAAACGGGTTTTCAAAATTTCAACTTCCCGCCAAGCTGCCTCTATGCGTTTTTCAAGAAGTTGTTGCCGCTTGCGTTCCTCTCTTCTTATATTTTGGACAATCGCCTGCTCATCCATAGCCGCGGATAGTGAACAATTTTTCATTGTTCACTATTCATTATTCACTGCTTTTTAGTCTCCAATTTCCAATGAAACTTGCTTGCCGGACTTCACGGCAGACACTCTCAGCAGCGAACGCATTGCGTTTGCCATTCTACCTCGCTTGCCAATAACGCGCCCCATATCGCCCTGAGCAACGTCCAGCGTGAGAACAACTTCCCGACCGTATCGTTTTTCCCTTACTTTAACGCCATCCGGGTCGTCCACTACAGATTTGGCAATATATTCTATCAGATTTTTCATTAGATGAGGGTCTCCTTAAAAGACGAAGGGCGAAAGACGAAGGATGTTTGACGCAAGCATCGTCATTCGTCTTTCGTCTTTCTTAAGCTTCTTCGCTTTCTTCGGCTTCGGGCGTTTCTTCAATTTCTTCAACTTCAGCCGAAGCAACTTCTTCTGCCGGGACTTCGGCTTCTGCCTGCGTTTTCTTCTCCAGAATCCCCTTGCTTACCAAAATACGTTTCATAGAATCAGTTGGCTGCGCGCCCACTGAAAGCCAATAAAAGAGGCGTTCTTCATCTTTAATGACCAGTGTGGGGGGATCGGTGCGGGGGTTGTAATGTCCCAAAATCTCAATAAACTTCCCGTCGCGCGGGGAACTTGATTCAGCTACTACTACGCGATAGCTGGCTTGTTTTTTTGCGCCGGTGCGGCGCAGCCTGATTTTAAGCATCTGTTATTACTCCATTAGTTAGCGTTATTGTTTAATTTTTTTGGTAATGGTAGAAAGATAAGTGATGGAGTGTCAAACTATAGTTTGACATTCCGAAATTATCACTTACAACTTAATTGCTACCAATTTTTTATAGTTAAGCAACTTTTGGGCAGGGTAGCTGCGGCTTTAACGAAGATGAATGACCGAGGACGAATTGGTATTGCACACACAATTTGCATCATTCATCGCTCGCCGGCCAAAGGCTTCTGCCCGCCGGTGCGATACTTCCTGTTTTATCCCATTCCGCCCATTCCGCCAAACATATTCATCAAGCCTCGCCGTTTACGCGGGTTTTTTAATTGGCGCATCATCTTTTGCATTTCGCGGAATTGTTTGAGCAGTTGATTGATCTCTTGAACGGTGGAGCCGCTGCCCGCAGCAATGCGTCGCTTGCGACTGCTGTTCAAGACTTTGGGATATTTTCGCTCTTGCGTTGTCATCGAGTTAATGATGGCTTCGGTGCGGGCCATTTGCTTTTCAGCCACGCCCGGCTCAATTTCTTTTGCCAGTTGGTTCATCCCCGGAACCATTTCCAGCAATTTAGTAATCGGCCCCATTTTTTTGACCTGTTGCAACTGCTTCAGGAAATCCTCCAGGTTAAATTTTCCTTCCATCAAGCGTTCAACGCTTTCAAGGGCAACTTCTTCATCCATATCCGCTTCAGCGCGCTCGATAAGAGTGAGCATATCGCCCATTCCCAGAATTCTGGAAGCTAATCTGTCGGGGTAAAAGACTTCCAGTTCGCTGAGTTTTTCACCGGTTCCCAAAAATTTGATAGGGACGCCGGTCACAGCGCGCACGGAAATGGCCGCCCCACCGCGCGCATCGCCGTCAATTTTGCTCAGGATCAGGCCGGATATGTCTACCTGCTTGTTGAAGCCGTCGGCTACCTTCACCGCGTCCTGACCGGTCATTGCGTCAACCACCAATAAAATTTCCTGGGGATTGGTTTTGGCCTTTATCTGAACCAGTTCATCCATCAACTGGTCATCAATATGCAAGCGCCCCGCCGTGTCCAGAATAACCAGACTGCGCGCGCCTTCTCGCGCCGCTTTCAGGGCGTTAGCGCAGATGGTGGGCGGAGGGACGCTGGGGTCTTCGGTGTAAACGGGCAGGTCAATTTGCTTAGCCAGCACTTTTAACTGCTCGATGGCTGCCGGACGACGGGTGTCGGCGGCAACCAGCAGGGGGCGCTGACCGGAGCGGCGCAGGTGCAGTCCCAGTTTGGCCGCCAGCGTTGTTTTACCGGCGCCTTGAAGCCCCACCAGCATAATCACACGCGGCGAAGCGCCGCCCAAATTCAGGGGCGCCGCTTCGCCGAGTGTTTGTACCAGCTCTTCGTTGACAATTTTGATGACTTGCTGGGCGGGCGTCAGGCTTTTGGTAACTTCCGCGCCAATCGCTCGCTCGCGGATACGCTTGATAAGGTCTTTGGCTACTTTGAAGTTGACGTCGGCTTCAAGCAAGGCCAATCTTACCTGGCGCAACGCCTTGTCAACATCATCCTCAGACAATCGCCCCCGCCGAGACAGGCCATCGAATACGGTTTGCAGTTTTTCTTGCAGGTTTTCAAACATTGCTATTTCCCAACAGGCATTAAACCGCAATTGTAAACGAAGGGCCTGCTTTTGTCAAAGAAAAGCTTCAATTCTTCAACCATTCGCCAATTCGCCATTCGCTATTGTTTCTTGCGCTTTCTTCCGGTCAGTAGTACGCCCAAGCCGGCCAGGGGCAAGAGGGCAAGTCCGCAAATACCGCCGCCGGACTCTGCTTCCTTGTTTTCATCCGGCGTTTCAACCGAAGGTGTTTCATCGTCCGGCGTTTGGGTGGGGGGAAGGGGCGTTGGCTCTTCCGGCGCAGGCTCGTCCTCTGCGAC
>DUEH01000042.1 GCA_011192195.1 Chloroflexota bacterium
GCGCAAAAGTTTGGCATGGATGAACTGCCGCCATTGCCACAGGATTAACAGGAGCAATTACCCGCTCGTAGTAAGCCACGCAGCTTGCGGAGTGGGTCAGACGGTACTCTGCTGCGTTGCGTACCTAACCACGAACATTTTATGCGAGGAAGAAACAAAAAATGTCAAACAAACTATTGATGCAAATTATGACAAGTATTGTAGAGGGAGAGCCGGAGGCGACGATAGACTTGACCCGGCAAGCGATTAAGGCCAATCTGGAGCCGCTGACAATTATTGACGATGGCTTGATGCCGGGAATGGACATCGTCGGCGACAGGTTTCAAACCGGCGAATACTTCTTGCCGCACCTGATCATTGCCGCCAGTGGTATGAAAGGGGCCATGGAACTCTTGGAGCCTGAGCTGAAGGCCAGACAACAAGCGCTGGAAACGACCGGGACGATGGTTATCGGCTCCGTGGCCGGAGACATTCACGAAATCGGCAAATCGTTGGTGGGAACGATGATGTCGGCCAGCGGTTTTCAGGTGCATGATCTGGGGGTAGACGTGCCGGTGGAGGCCTTTATCGCCAAGATCAAAGAGACCGGCGCGAACCTGCTGGGGCTGTCGGCTTTGCTGACTACGACGATGACGGTTCAACGCAAGATCATCATGGCGTTGGAAGAGGCGGGTATACGCGATCAGGTCAAGGTGATCATCGGCG
Source organism: Chloroflexota bacterium (assembly GCA_011192195.1). Lineage (GTDB taxonomy): Bacteria > Chloroflexota > Anaerolineae > 4572-78 > 4572-78 > DUEH01. Next base: position 706 of record DUEH01000042.1, read on the forward strand.
GCGCCCCAATCAGCCAGGAGTGGGCCGACACCATTGGCGCTGACGGTTATGCCGAGGACGCAGTGGGCGCCATCGAGTTGGCCAAGCGACTGGTTGCTTGATGGACAATAAACCTTATGCCGGCACTCAGGCTGTTACCCGCGCCATCTCTGTGCTTAACGCATTCTCAGACGACCAGCCGGAATGGAACCTGACCGATCTGGCTAAAACACTCGAACTGAACAGAACAACCACATACCGGCTGCTGACTGCGTTGGAAAGTTTTGACCTGGTTGCGCGCGATCCGGATACCGAACGCTATCGTTTGGGGTCGGGCATTATTGTTCTGGCCGGACGGGCGCTGCGCGCCAACCCGGCGCGCTCGCTTGGCAAGCCTGAGTTGGAAAAACTGGTCGCCGTAACGGGCGAAACGGCAACCCTTGAAATCTTGTCCGGCCACGAAATGCTGGTCATCGATGAGATCCTCGGCGACCGTCTGATGAGGTCTGCCCTGTCAATTGGCGCGCGTTGGCCGGCCTTTGCCGCCTCAACAGGCAATGCAGTGATGGCTTATCTTCCTGCTGCTGAACTCGAGGCGATTCTGCAAGGACCATTGCCTCAACTCACATCAAAGACAATTACCTCGCCGGAAGCGCTGCGCCAGAGATTGCCCCGGATCCGGGAAGATGGTTACGCTGTTGTGGCCGAGGCGCTGGAACCGGGCTTTGTTGCCGTTGGCGCCCCGGTATGCAATTACGATGGCTACCCGGTCGCTGCGATTAGCCTGGGCGGACCTACAATCCGCCTGACTGAAGCGCGCATCCCGGAGATAGGGGTTTTGGTGCGGGAGGCTGCCGCGCGTATTTCAAAGCAGCTTGGCTACCGGCCTTAATTGTAGGTGCAAAAGAAAATGATACAAAAAGGAGAAGTTTATCAATTGACATAAAACGAGACGCGGAGAGCGCAAATGTAGGTAGCGGATTTTCTTTTTACACGGAGATTCTCGGAGATGGCACGGGGATACACGGAGTTTTTTATGTTTTTTCTCTGTGAATCTCCGTGACTTCTTCGTGTGTCTCTGTGTAATGTTTTGATTTTTACTTTTTATCCGCGCTAATTCACATAATCCGCGCAATTTGTGTTCTGTTTTTTTTGTCTTGTTATGTTAATTGGTAAACTTTTGAAACAAGGAGAATACACATGTCTAATATCATTTTACCTGAACGCGCGCGCGTAGTTATTGTTGGCGGCGGTATCATCGGTTGTTCTACGGCCTATCACTTGGCGAAGATGGGCTGGAAAGATGTTGTCCTCCTGGAACGCGACCAATTGACTTCCGGGACGACATGGCACGCCGCCGGTCTAATGGTTACATTCGGTTCAACGTCTGAAACTTCAACTGAGATGCGTAAATATACGCGCGACCTTTACGCGCGCCTCGAGGCCGAAACCGGATTTTCAACAGGCTTTAAACCAATCGGTTTTATCGAAGTAGCAAGTAATGCGGATCGTCTGGAAGAATACCGTCGCGTGGCTGCATTTAACAGATATTGCGGCGTTGACGTACAAGAAATTTCGCCCAAAGAAATTAAAGAACTCTTTCCGTTGGCCCGCGTTGACGATTTACACGCCGGTTTTTATGTAAAAGATGATGGACGCGTTAATCCTGTAGATGCGACTATAGCTCTGGCCAGAGGGGCGCAGCAGCAGGGCGTAAAAATAATTGAAGGCGTAACGGCTACGGGGATTTCAAAGAAAAATGGCGCTGTTGCCGGCGTAAAAACGCTTCAGGGCGACATCCAGGCAGATTACGTTATCAATTGCGCCGGAATGTGGGCCAGGCAATTGGGCGAGTTGGCCGGCGTCAACATCCCCAATCAAGCGGCAGAACATTATTACTTGATAACCGAAGAATTAAAAGATATTTCGCCCAATATGCCCATTCTTGAAGACCCGTCTCACTATGCCTATTATCGCGAAGAAGTGGGCGGCATTATGGTTGGATTATTTGAGCCGGATTGCGCTCCCTGGAATATCAATAGTATCCCGAACGATTTTTCCTTTGGTGAAATTGATCCTGATTGGGATCGAATGACCCCATTTTTAGAAAAAGCAATGTCGCGCGTTCCGATAACGATGGAAGTTGGCCTCAAGAAATTTTTCTGCGGCCCCGAAAGTTTTACGCCTGATCTGCAACCCATTATTGGCGAAGCGCCGGAATTGCGAAATTATTTTGTGGCGGCCGGTCTGAACTCAATTGGAATAATAATCGGCGGCGGTATAGGTCAAGTTATGGCCCATTGGATAATCAATGGACGGCCTGATGTTGATGTCACCGGATTTAATATTGACCGCCTTCGCGTTTATCAAAATACGCCTGAGTACAGAAAACATCGCACTGCTGAATCGCTGGGGATGGTTTATAAATGCCACTATCCCACCATGTCATATCAAACGGCAAGAGACGCCAGGAAATCTCCTTTCCATGATCGCCTGGCGGCGCAGGGGGCGTATTTCAAGGATGTTAGCGGCTGGGAAGGCGCTGATTGGTACGCGCCCGCCGGTTTTGAAGCAAAAGTTGATGAATTATCCTGGGGGAGAGAAAACTGGTTTCCCTGGTGGGAAGCTGAACACAAAGCGGCGCGTGAAGGCGTTATCCTCATGGACATGTCTTTCATGTCAAAATTTATGGTGCAAGGCCGCGATGCCGGAAAAGCGTTGAATTATATTTCGGCCAACAACGTTGACGCTAAAGCGAATCAAATTACCTACACGCAATGGTTAAATGAAGCCGGAAAACTTGAAGCGGATTTAACGGTGACAAAACTCAATGAGGAAAGCTATTTAGTCGTTGTTACAGATACAATGCACCGCCACGCTGAAACCTGGTTGAAGCGGCATATTTCAGAGGATGATCACGCCTTTGTTACCGATATGACCTCAGCCTACGGACAATTGAATATTCAAGGGCCAAAATCCAGAGAATTGCTGCAAAGCATCACCACCACCGATTTATCAAACGAAGCATTTCCCTTTAGACACGCCCGCGAAATCGAAATCGGTTACGCAAAAGTTCTGTGCATTCGCATTACCTATCTGGGCGAACTGGGCTATGAGTTGTATATTCCAAGCGAACAAGCCGCTCATGTCTATGATCGTATTGTTGAAGCCGGAAAAGGATTCGGTCTTCGCCACGCCGGGCTTAAAGCGCTTGCCAGTTTGAGAATGGAAAAAGGGTATCGCGATTACGGACATGATATGGACAATACCGATGACCCTTATGAAGTTGGCTTAGGCTTTTTTGTCGATCTGAAAAAACCGGGCGGCTTCATTGGCAAAGATGCCGTTCTAAAGAAAAAAGCGCAGGCGCCAATGACCAGACGCCTTGCTCAAGTGTTGGTAAAGGACCCTGAGCCGTTCTTGTTCCACGCCGAAGTCGTCCGCAGAAATGGCGTGGCCGTAGGCTATGTTAGAGCCGGTTCTTATGGATTTTCTCTGGGAGGCGCTGTAGGCTTATTTATGATCGAGGCCGGCGAAGCGATAAATGCCGGCTATATCGCTAAAGGAAAATGGGAAGTCGAAATCGCCGGAAATATGTATCCGGCTGAAGTTTCGTTACGTCCCTTCTATGATCCTGAGATGAAGAAGATCAAAGTTTAATCAATACCAGGAGGCTGAATCTTGAAGAACAAAGAAATTTACCCGGTTGTCAATGCTCACAACGAATGGGATCCGCTGGAAGAGATCATCGTTGGCGTTGTAGAGGGGGCCAGAGTTCCTCCCTGGGAGCCTGTCACGCCGGCGGTTGTCCATCACGAAGCGTTGTTGGATTTCTATAGACAGAACGGCGGTCAGCCCTGGCCGCAAGATCTGCTCGACGCCGCCCAAAAAGACCTGGACGAGTTCGTCCACATCCTGGAAGCGGAAGGCGTGACCGTTCGCCGTCCCGCACCCTATGACACAGCCAGGCCGTTCTCCACGCCCGATTTCGAGAGCCGGAGCAGTGTTGGAGCGTTGATGCCCAGAGACGTACTGCTGGTCATCGGCGATCAGATCATCGAAGCGCCGATGGGCTGGAGATCGCGGTATCACGAGAACCACGCCTACAAAGCGTTGTGCAAGGAATATTCCCAAAAAGGGGCCAAGTGGATTTCAGCCCCCCGGCCCCGGTTGGGCGCTGCCTCCTACAAAGAGAATTTCGCGCCGCCGGAGGAAGACGAGCCGATGAGAACGATTCTCACCGAGTTCGAGCCTCTCTTCGACGCCGCCGACGCGATCAAATGCGGCCGGGATATTTTCGCAGCGCAAAGCAGTACCTGCAATCGCTCCGGCATTGATTGGCTACAGCGCCATCTCGGAGACGGTTACCGGGTACACGAGGTCGAGGTCTTTGATACGCACCCGATGCACATAGACGCCACCTTCTACCCTCTGGCGCCGGGCAAGCTCTTGATCAACCCCGAGCGGGTCAAAAACGTACCCAGGATTTTTAAAAAAAGCGGCTGGGATATTTTGACTTGTCCCCAACCCAATATGCCAGACAGTCACCCGATGTACACTTGCAGCAAATGGTTGAGTATGAACGTACTCATGCTTGACCAGGAAAGGGTTATCGTCTCGAAAGGGGAGGACAATCTTATCCGGGCCTTCAAAGATTGGGGCTTCAAACCTGTTGAGTGTAATTTCTACCATTTTGAATCGATTGCCGGCGGCCTTCACTGCGCTACAGTGGACATCAGAAGGCGCGGTGAACTCGAATCCTACTTTTAACACGATCTAAATACATCAGAAATCAGGAGGCAAAATGTCGTTTAATTATGCAGTTCTGGGCGCAGGTCGGCAGGGCGTTGCCGCAGCTTATGATATGGCTCGCCGGGGGGATGCGTCCCACATTGTTCTGGCAGATTATGATTTTACGGTTGCCCGCCAGGGCGCCAAGCGGGTCAACGAGTTGATCGGCAAAACGGTCGCCGAGGCTATGCAGCTTGATGTGACCGATCTGGATGCTGTTGAGAGAATACTTAGCGGCGTAGACTCGTTTCTCAGCGCCGTGCCTTATTACTACAATCTGGAAATCGCCAAAATAGCCATCAAAGCGCGCGCCCACATGTGCGACCTGGGCGGGCATATTGGCATTGCTCGCCAGCAGCACGCCTTAGACGCCCAGGCGCGCCAGGCCGGCGTGAGCATAATCCCCAACTGTGGACAGGTGCCGGGTATGGGTACCACGCTGATGGTCTACGCTATGGAATTTCTGGACGAGGCGGTGGACGTTTTGATGTGGGATGGCGGCATCCCGCAAGACCCCAAACCCCCATTCAACTACTATCTTACGTTCAACATCGAAGGGTTGACCAATGAATATGCGGAACAGGCCATCTTCCTGCGCGATTGGAAAGTGACGGAGGTGGATACGATGTCGGAACTGGAGACCATCGAATTTCCTGAACCGATAGGTACTCTGGAAGCTTTTGTCGCCGGGGGTGGAACCGACACTATGCCTTGGACATTTGAGGGCAAAGTGCGCGCGCTCCAGAACAAGACGCTGCGCTGGCCGGGGAATTATGCGCAACTGAAGGCTTTTTACGATCTGGGCTTGTGGGATTTGGAGTCGCTCCGGGTCGGTGAAACAGAAGTGGTTCCCCGCGATGTTTTCCACGCCTTGTTCGAGCCAAAAGTTACCTTTCCGGGCGACAAGGATATGGTCATTGTGCGCGTTGAAGCGATTGGCAAAAAGGATGGAAAAGAGGCGAAAGCTTTGGTGCAGGCCATTGACTATTATGACGACGAAACCGGTTTCACGGCCATGGAACGCTGCACCGGCTGGAGCGCGGCTATTGTGGCGGAGATGATGGCGCGAGGTGGAACGCCTCAAGGCGCGGGAGGCGTGGAAACGCAGGTTCCAGCCCGCCCCTTTGTGGAGGAACTCCGAAAACGCGGCATCAATGTAACCGAGACCTTCACTATCGTGAAGCCATAGGCCCTAACCACTTATCAAGCGCTTGTGCGAATCGCTCAGGCGCTTTTGGATCCATTCTGAAATAAAGCGACGGCTCTATCAGCTCGAGTTCCATTACCAGGAAATCGCCATTAGCGCGAACAAAATCAACTCGCGCATACAGGGGCGCGGGTTGAATAGTCTCCATTGCCTCCTCAGCGCGAGTCAGTAAAAGCGCTTTGGCATCAACGGACTGAATATGGCCGCCATGCTCCTCTTGCACCCGGAAATCCTGCGCCTTCGGCGTTTTGAGGATGGTATGACTATATTCTCCACCGAAAAAGAATAGCGAGAACTCCCCTTCCTCAATAATACCGCGCATGAATGGTTGCGCCATATACGCTCTTTTGTTGAATACTGTTTCTATTCGAGCGCGCGTTGCATCGTCAGCATCGCGGGTGAGGCGAAACGTGTCATCTGCGTTCGCGCCGATGGTGGGCTTGATGATAATTTCATCAGCGTCTAGTTCTTCAAATAGCGAATATATACGCTTGGAACTGATTCCGCTTTCCCATACAGTTGGTACAATGCCGATGCCTCGTTTCTCCAGGTCGCGCAAATAGGTCTTGCGCATATTCCACCGGACGAGACCAAGACTGTTCTCCAAATGAGCAGTGGAGCGATTAATATTTTCAAGAACCGAGAGGAAAGCCTGGGGATCATTCTGATAATCCCACGTGGTGCGAATAATCACTGCATCGAAACTATTCCAATCAATATCCATTTGTCGCCAGGGTACAAGTTCGACTTTCCAGCCTAAATTGGCTAAGGGTTGAAAGACGCATTGGTCGTCGCTGACGAACCCGTCAAGACTATGCATGGTCAGAAAAGCGCACTTTTTCATACTTCCTCTTCGTGAAGGGGCAACGAATTAGCGGGAAACCGCCATAAATTATTATCAGGCATCCAATAATACCACAATTCCCTCATAGATTTCAACCTTATCGAGAAATACATCCCGGCAAGTCTCATCTTGATCAAAAAGCGCGGGGCTAATCCCCTCGACTTCACTCAGGACAGGCGCCTGTACTGGGTGAAGTCGAAGGGATTAGCCCCGCGTTGCTGTTTGACGTACTCATCGTTTGTAGTATACTGAACGAACTCGAATTGAACGTAAGAAAATAGAATGTAATGATGCAGATAGCCCTCGATTTTCATATACAAGGCGTGCCCCTGAGTTTACCCCTGTTTTTGGGTACTTTTTGGACGTTGATTTCTTTTATGCGCAGAGCGGCTAAAGCACAAAGAGGAGGTGATGCCAGGGAATACTGACTTTTTCATCGGAGTTAAGGGATTAAACAATTACCTGTTCCATCAAGAGGAGAGAAAATGTCAAATTACAGGAAAATCAGCCTATTGTTCAGTGTTTTAATCGTTATGACCTTACTTTTGGCCGCGTGCGGTGGCGGCGCGACGCCGGCGCCGGTAGAACCCGCTACTGAAGCGCCCAAAGTCGAAGAACCTGCCAAAGCGCCCGCTACTGAAGCGTCCAAAGTTGAAGAAGCGGCGGAGAAAGATCTGCTGGACGAAGTGACGGAAGCCGGTAAACTGCTTGTGTCCACCGACCCCAACTACGCCCCGCAGAGTTTCTTGAACGATGCCGGCGAGTTGGACGGCTTTGATGTCAACGTAGCCAAGGAAGTTGCCAAACGGCTGGGCGTAGAGGTAGAGTTTGTGACGCCGGAATGGGATATGATCACCGGCGGCAACTGGAGTTCGCGTTGGGATGTGAGCATCGGCTCGATGACTCCCACCGAACCGCGCGCCGAAGTGCTGCGCTTCACCGATGCCTACTACTACGTGCCCGCATCCTTTGCCGTTCACAAAGACAATACCGACATCGCTGCGCCGGCTGATCTGGCGGGCAAGAAAGTTGGTCTGGGAACAGCCACCACATACGAAGATTATATGAATGGCGACCTGGCCATTATGGGCGGCGAAATAATGTACGATTCGCCGAGCGGGATAGAGATGTCGCCCTATCCCACCGATGGCGACGCGATTCAGGATTTGGCCCTGGGCGACGGCGTGCGTTTGGACGCGGTAATGTCTGCTCAACCGACCATTCAGACGGCGATAGACAGCGGCGTGCCGCTCAAGTATGTGGGTACGCCCGCCTTTTACGAGCCGCTGGCCTTTGCCCTGGACAAGAGTCGCGGCCCCTCAGACAAAATGCTGGCCAAGCTGAACGAAATCCTGGCCGAGATGCACAGCGACGGAACCTTGGCCGAACTCTCGCTGGAATGGTACGGTCTTGACTACACCACCCTGCTTGCGCCAGGGGAAGCTGCCGCGCCTGCGGAATGCGCTGTTGAAAACCTGGCGCTCTACGAAGCGGGCAAGCTTACCGTGGCAACAGGGGAACCTGTTTACCCGCCGTGGATGATGGATGACGATCCCGGCAATGGCGAAGGGTTTGAGAGCGCTGTTGTCTATGCCTTGGCGAGTGAACTGGGATTTGCCGCCGAGGATGTTCAATGGGTGCGGACCACCTTCGACGAAGCAATCTCGCCGGTAGAAAAGCTGTATGATTTCAATCTCCAACAGTATTCCATTACCGAAAAACGAGAAGAAGTTGTTGACTTCTCTCTGCCGTACTACCGGGTGCAGCGGGCGCTGGTTGCGCTTGATGGCTCACCCGCGGCTTCAGCCAGGACGTTCGACGATCTGGCAGACGTCAGGTTTGGCGCAATGGTTGGAACCACTGATCTGGAATACATTGAGCAGGTTATTGGCGCCTCTGATGTGGCAGTATACAACGCTGAAGTTGATATTGTCTCCGCGATGGCGGCTGATCAGGTTGACGCCACCGTTATCGGCCTCCCGACAGCATTCTTTATCACCGCAGTCCAACTCGACAACGGCGTCATCGCCGGTGTTTTACCCGACGATGATGGCGGCGAGGGATTTGGGTTGCTCTTCACTGAGGGCAGCGAGCTTGTGCCGTGCGTCAATAATGCAATCCAGACGCTAACAGACAACGGTACACTGGACGCGCTGGTCGAACAGTGGCTCCAGGGTGGCGGCGATATTCCAAATATTACAAAATAAAAGGGCTGGCAAGGTGGAATCTATAGACATTCAATCTTCAGATATGAACGAGCCACCTCCCCCCAAAGTTCCGACTCAACGAGAACGTATTATTCCGGCGCTGGTCAGTGTGGTCAGCACCGGAATATTCCTTGTCCTGGCGGTCTGGTTCGTTAGCTCCTCTGAACAATGGCCCGCTGTGCAAAAACAGTTCTTCTCGTGGGAAGCGATGAAGGAATCTTTCCCGGATGTCGCCCGGGGGTTTTGGCTGAATCTGAAGTTATTTTTTATTGCCGAGATTTTCATTACCATTTTCTCCTTGCTCCTGGCAGTGGTGCGGTCATTGAAAAGCCCCATTGCAACCCCAATCCGGTTTGCCGCAATCTTATTTGTAGATGCCGTACGCGGCGTTCCTGCGTTGCTGCTCATTTTGTTATTAGGCTTTGGGATTCCGGCGCTTAAGCTTCCGGGTTTCCCGTCGAGCGCCATGTTTTGGGGGACAGTGGCGCTGGTTGTTAGCTACTCGGCCTATACCTCAGAGGTTTACCGGGCAGGGATGGAGGCGGTACACAACAGCCAGCAGGCGGCAGCCAGAGCGCTTGGGCTTAGCTATTGGCAAACGCTTCGTTACGCCATTATTCCGCAGGCAGTGAGAAATGTTCTACCGGCGCTGCTCAACGGCGCTGTATCGTTGCAGAAGGATGTTGCGTTGTTGAGCGTCATCGGCGTGCGGGAAGCGGTTCGAGCCTCTCAAATCTATACGGCGCGTACATTCAACTATTCGTCATTGATTGTGGCTGCAATTCTCTTCCTGTTAGCCAGTGTGCCTTTAGCCAGATTCACTGATCGAATTGCGCAACGGGACCAGGAGCGTCGTCTCCAGAGGACAAGATGACGCAGGAAACGACGATACCCAAAATCAGTATCCAAAACCTTACCAAATATTTTGGCGCAAAGCTCATCCTTCACTCAGTGAACCTCGATGTCCAACTTCACGAAGTGGTCTGTCTTATTGGCGCATCAGGTTCAGGAAAATCAACGCTCCTGCGCTGCATCAACAGGCTCTTTCCTTTCGATTACGGCCGCATACTGCTTGATGGCGTAGACATCGAAGGCGAAGAGATGACCGACAATAAGTTACGCAAGCGCATTGGAATCGTATTCCAGTCATACAATCTTTTCCCCCATATGACTGTTCTCAACAATATTACGCTTGCGCCGCGAAAGGTTCACGGAATAAGCCGTCAGGAAGCTGAGATGCAAGCGCGAGATATGCTTGGCCTGTTCGGGTTGCAAGACCACGCTGAGTCATATCCTGACCGGCTTTCAGGGGGGCAGCAACAGCGGGTGGCAATTGTCCGGGCGATGGTGACTAATCCTGACGTTTTGTTGCTTGATGAGGTGACGGCCGCGCTTGATCCGGAACTTATTGGCGGGGTCCTCAATATCATTCGCGATCTCAAAAATAAAGGGATGACAATGGTGATTGTGACCCACGAGATGGGCTTCGCGCGGGATGTGGCTGACCGAGTCTGTTTCCTTGACGAGGGAAGAATCCTGGAGGAGGGATCCCCGGCGCGATTGCTCACCAGGCCTGAGCATTTACGAACGCGACAGTTCCTCCAGCGGATAATTGAGGCTGGCAGGCTATAGGAGGGAATTCACTACCCGACATCTGGGCGAGTAAGCGTTCACCCCTACCCCCCTCAATCCCCCCGTTGACGGGGGGAAGTTTAAAAGCCTCCCCCTGATTTCGGGGGGAGGTTGGAGGGGGGTGAATAATTACCTCCGGGAAGGTTTGCCGGGTAGCTAAAGGAGGGAATAAGTATGAACCAATCTGATGATCCTGCGCTTCATTCTCGTCCTGAAGCGGTGAGAGTGGCGTTGATTCTGGTCGCCGTTACGGTTGGCTTGAGCTTGCTCTACGCTCTGCAATACTTTGCCGGCAGCCCTTTCCGGCTGGCGGTGGTCAGTCAGTTTCATGATCTGGACGTTAGCTCCGCCAAATCTTTGGTTGCCGCCGCTGCCGAAGACGGCTCGGTGCGGGTGTGGGATACGCAGCAGGATTGGGAAATGCGCGTCTTGCCCGCTCACAGCGGGGCGGCCACCGGCGTTGCCTTTAGTCCCGATGGCTCCATCCTCTTTTCCTCCGGTCACGACGGAAAGGTGCGGAAATGGGATGTGGCTGCCGGAGAAGCCAGACAGGATTTTGATGCCGGAAGCTCGCCGCTGAATGATATGGACCTGTCGGCTGACGGCTCGACGCTGGCTACGGTGGGTCAGGACGGCATTGCGCGCGTGTTCGATACGGCATCCGGGCAGATGCTCCAGGCTATCGGCCCAAACGAGAACGTCGGATTGGCCGTTGCCCTCAGCCCCGACGGATCGCAACTTGCCGCCAGCGATGGCGTGAATATCCAGCTTTGGGACGCTCATACCGGCAATCCGGTGCGAACATTGGCCGGTTACTGCGAAGATGAGACGATAAGCGCTCAGAAGGAGTGTGACAAGGCTGAGGAGGACTGGCTGGGGCACGAGAAAGATGTGACTGTTCTGGCCTTTAGCCCCGATGGCGAGATTCTGGCTTCGGGCAGCGACGATACGACGATTATCTTCTGGGAAACGGCAAGCGGTGAGGCAAAGTGGGATTCCGGCGGGCACTGGGCCGCTGTCACTGCAATGGGCTTCAATTCAAAGGGCAATGGAATGTTGTCTGGCGGCGCAGACAGCAAAGTTCGCAGTTGGCGGCTGCCGGGCGGCAAAGGAACGGCCTATTACGAAGGCCACTTGAGCGCCGTGAATGGTGTTGCATTTGGCGCAACAGCAGATACTATGCTCACCGCCGGAAACGACGGTACGCTTAGGGAGTGGGAGACCGCCAACCAGAAGATTGTTCGCATCGAGTGGTCTGAGTATGGATTGCAGCCTGAGTGGGGAGAAACCCTGGTCTATTGGATGCTTTTCAGCGGCCTGGTGGGGCTGTTTGTCTTGTGGGGCTTGTGGAGACTTCGCCCCTGGGGGCACTTGCTGGCCTTGACCCTGTATATTTTGGGGCCGGTGGTGATCTTGGGCCTTCCCCTGCTGGAAACGCTCACTTATCCCCTTTCGATTGCTCTAAAACTGCAAATTGCCTGGCCCTTGATGGCGCTGGCGCTGTGGTATCTGGCGTTGGTTTCTGTTTTGATGCGCGAATCGGTGGCTGATTTCTATGAAGCGCCGCCGGGATTGCCCCTGTCAGACAGGTTGATGATTGGCCAGCATACGCGCAGGCTGCGTCTGGCAATACTCACTACAGCCGTATGGTTTCTGGTGTTGGTGGTTCTCTATTCAACGCTGCGACGCTTCAATCTGGATATATCGTTTATGAGGCACTGGCTGCCTTTTGTTATGAAAGGCTCCGGCCTGACCGTGTTCGTCTCGCTGGTTTCCATTGTGCTGGCGGTGATTTTGGCGCTGCTTGGCGCGTTGGGACGCCTATCCAAAAGTTCTATTGCCAACGGCATCTCCGGTTTTTATATTTCGCTTATCCGGGGAACGCCATTGTTGGTGCAGGTCTACATCTGGTATCTGGGATTACCGCGTTTGGGGATTGTCTTGCAGCCGGTTACGGCGGGGATTTTGGCCCTGGGCGTGAACTACGGCGCGTATATGACCGAAATTTTTCGCGCGGGCATTCAGGCCATTGGCAAAGGGCAGTACGAAGCCGCCGAAGCCCTGGGGATGTCTCGCGTGCAGGTCTACCGGCGCATCGTCTTGCCGCAAGCCTTTCGCATCGTCATCCCGCCCATCGGCAACCAATTCATTGCAATGATGAAGGATTCTTCGCTGGTGTCGTTGATGAGCGTGTGGGAACTTTCGTACCGGGCGCAAAAAGTGGGACGTCAGTATTTTCGATCATTGGAGACCTTTATCATCGCCGCCGCATTCTATTGGATACTGACCGTGATTTTCCAACTTCTTCAGGGTAAACTGGAAGAATATATGGCTCGCGGCGAAAGGAGGTAGGCAAATGACTGAAGCAATCATCAAAGTGCGCGGTTTGCATAAATACTTTGGCCCTTTGCACGTCATCAAGGGGGTAGATTTGGACGTGACGTCCGGTGAGGTAGTGGTGGTTATTGGCCCTTCAGGTGGAGGGAAGAGTACTTTTTTGCGCTGCCTCAATTTTCTGGAAGAGCCGTCGGCGGGCGTTATTGAGATTGACACCCTGAAAATCAACGCGGAAGAGTCGCTTCGCCGCCAACGTAAGCGTATTCAAAAGTTACGGCAGAAGGCGGGGATGGTCTTCCAGCAATTCAATCTTTTTCCCCATATGACCGCCCTGGAAAACGTTATCGAAGCGCCTCTCACCGTCAAAAAAATGCCCAGAAATGAGGCGATCAGCAAAGCGGAAGAACTGCTGGAGTGGGTTGGTCTTTCTGAAAAGCGAGACGAATATCCGTCGCGCTTATCGGGCGGGCAGCAACAGCGCGTAGCCATTGCCCGCGCCCTGTGTATGGAACCCAAGATCATGCTCTTCGACGAGCCGACTTCGGCGCTTGACCCGGAGTTGATCAACGAAGTGGTAGACGTGATGGAACGTCTGGCTGACGAAGGGATGACGATGGTGGTGGTTACGCACGAACTGCACTTTGCCCGCGACGTAGCCGACCGCGTTATTTTGATGGCCGACGGCGTTTGGGCTGAAATAGCCCCCCCCGGTGAGTTTTTCACCAACCCCAAAGAGGAACGCACCCGCCGCTTCCTGGCGCATATTTTATGATAGGGAATCCGCGTTCCAGTTTTTCTTCAACTCATCTATCCCCCTGAAAACCCAATCCGGTTTTATATCGCTGTTTTTCAAATCTTCCGGTTGAGCGATGCCGCTTAACACCAGAATGGTTTTGAGTCCCGCTCGCTGCGCGCCCAGGATGTCAGTTTCCAGACGGTCGCCGATCATTGCGGTGCGGGCCGGGTCGGTCTTCATTCGCTGCAAGGCTACTTCAAACATTGTAGATTCCGGCTTGCCGATGATGGCGGGCTGTTTGCCGGTGGCAGCGCTGATAGCCGCCAAAATGGACCCCGCGCCCGGCGCAAACCCATCTTCAAAGGGGAAGGTCAGATCAGGGTTGGTGCCAATGAAGCGCGCGCCCTTGTTGATATGCAAGGTGGCAATTTTGAGCTTGTTGTAGGTCAGTTCAAAATCTATGCCGGCGACAACTGCCGCTACATTTTCCTCCGAAATTACAAAACCGGCGTCGGTCAGCGCTTGATGAATACCATCCTCCCCCACTACGTACATTCTGGTTTCGGGCGGGTACTGCGTTTTCAGATATTCTGCCGTCGCCAGCGATGAGGTCATCACTTCCTTGGGGAAAATTTCTATCCCCAACCCGGCGAATCGTTGCACGTACTGATCCGGCGTTTTTCTGGCGTTGTTAGTTGCCAGGGTGAAGGGGATGTTGTTGGCGCGCAAAAAAGCGAAAAAGTCGCTCAGGCCGGGCAAGGCTGTGTCGCCCCGCCACAGAACGCCGTCCATATCGATGATAAGCGCCTGGATGTTGCTGAGAGAAGTTGAGGAGAGCATAGGGGTTGTCCTTATTTTGGAGATTAGGCCTTACTCAATGAGGTTTTTATACAATGGGCAAGGCAATTTACTGCGAAGACGCCAAGAACGCTAAGTTTTAAAGCTTTTTCTTTGCGCCCTTTGCGCCTTTGCGGTTCAATAATCGCGTCCTGTGTCCGGTTTGCCCGGGTAGGGGTTGGATTTTCCTTTGACGAAAGCGCCATTCGCAAATTCGCCATTCGCCTATTCACCCAGAAAGAGAACTGCTGCCGCAAAGCGCAGCAAACCAAGCGTCGCCAGCACCGTCCCCATCCACAGGGTATGCGGGCTGGTCAGCAGCAGGTTCGGCAGCGCGTAGATGGCGGCAAAGGTCACAAAAGCGCCAACGGTGAACAGGGCCACTTTGAGGGTGGTCGGCTGGCGGCTTTCCACCATTTTGCGAATACCAAAGATCATCACCGGAATTTCCAGCAAACTGAAGGCGCCAAGCATCAGGAACATCAGCCAGGCGATGATGGGCTGCGGAAAGAGGGTGGGTATCCACAGGCGATGGGCAATTATGCCCAGCGCGGCAATCAGCGCGCCCAGCAGCAATCCAATTCCGGCGGCAATGATAACGTCAGTCCGATTCACTTTCGCCTGCCGCTACGTCATTTTCTACGGTGACGGCTGCGGTGGCAATAGCCCAACTGATCAGCCCCCACGTTGCACCGCTGATGAGGCTGCCCACAATCAGAGACCAGGCGGTAATGGGCGTTCCCGGATCGCGGAAGATGCCGATGACGGTCAGGGTGATGCCCGCCAGGGCGAACCCCAGTCCAATTTTTAGCGGGCCGTTGAGTGTGTTTAACATAGATCAGTCTCCTGGCATTAGTTTCGGGTGGGTGCAGTTTTTAGGCAGGTTTTGATGATAGCATCCTGAGTAGCGCGGAATGTGAAATGAACCGGTTGCGGGGCTGTTTCCGCAATCCGCGTTTAATGACGGGTTAGAGATTTTTAGGTAAATTATATGAAATATTTTCTTGATTTACGGTGATATAATTTTTCACTTTAAGGCTTTTTATGATCGAGTTTAATTCATTTTCTGTAAGATTCTTGGTAAACAGTGAATTTATCGTATTAGAAAGTGTTTTTACCTTTCTGGGTCTTGATTGACCGCGACCAGCAAGATTTTTTACTATTGCGTTTACCTTCTCGTCATTGTCGGTCGCGTTTGATATGCGGAGAATTGGAATTTCAGCAAGATCGTTTACCCTATTGACCTTAATTTTCTTTCCTCTGAGGTGTTTCACTAACGGGTCGAACCCTGTATCTTTTGAGATGATGTGATAATAACCGTCTTTATCTTCAGCGGAAAGTTGGCCAATATAACAAGCAATGTGAAAATCTAAGGCATTTGAACCATTACCTGAGATTTTAATATACTTAGCATCATTACCAAATTCCTGAATGGCATTAGCCAGTTCAAAAGGTACTCTGACTTGATTTTCACCTACAAATACAAGAATCTTAAAAAGGTGATTTTTTAATAATTCTATATTCTTTGGCTGAACATTTTCAAAATCAATGAGTACGTAATTAGTTCGTGGCACGTTACAAACACCTCATTTTAAGATCACTTTCTTTTGTGCGAGTCCAGCTAACAACGTGGAGCGCGTATCGAAGGGTGCGGCTTGAGTGACGAATTTTGGCCGACCCGCACCCTTCGATACGGCTTTCGCTGCGCTACAGCCTACTCAGGATGCTGACTTCCGGTATTCGCCTAAAAACTGAAACGCACCCGATGTCCGTTAGCGAAATTTGAAATCTGAAGCTGATTTTATCAGATATTTATGCGCCTTCCAAATCTTCCGGCGTGTCAACGTCTTTCAGAACTCCCGCATCTGACACAGGCACGCGCTCGGCTTTGGCCTGATGAGCCAGTAGAACGGGGCGCGCGCCGGTATCGCCGGTGACGCGGCGCATTTCAGGGAAGAGGCGGCGGTCGAAGAGGACGGGATTGCCCCGTTTACCGTCGAATTCCGGCCAGACAACGGGGGCCAGCGCGCGGCGATAGCGGGCAATGAGCGCGTCAATCACTTCGGCGGTGATGAAGGGCTGGTCGGCCAGGGGGAAGACAGCCGCGCTGATATTCTTCGGCAGGGCCGACAGCCCCGCCTGCATTGAGGTACTTTGCCCTTTCGCCCAACGGTTGTTGACGATTATCTTCACCGGTCTATCGTCCAGCGCGGCGCGGCAGGCTTCGGCGCGCGCGCCCAGCACAACGATGACTGTTTCAGCTTCGGAGGCCA
>DUEH01000043.1 GCA_011192195.1 Chloroflexota bacterium
CAGCGGCGAGGGGGTGGAAGTGGCCGTTGGAGGAACGGGGGTTGGGGTGGCTGACGGGGTTGGGGTGTATGTCGGTGCCGGTGGAATTGGCGTTGGGGTTGGCGGCAACGGTGAGGGAGTGGCTGTTGGAGGGACGGGAGTTGGCGTGGCTGACGGTGGCGATAGGCCAGTTTTTGTCGGCGCGGGTAAAGGTGTTTCGGTTGCTTCAGGCGCGGCAGGCGTAGCCGTTGCGCAGGCCGCCAAAGCCAATAGCGCCACAAAGCAACAAAACAGCTCATATCGAATAAACTGTTTTAGGCTATTCATTTTATCACGTATTTCATTGTAATCATTCAGTTCCCTCGTTCCCAAACTCTGTTTGGAAACGAGGGAAAAGAGGGGGGAAGTTGGGGGGGGCACCCCCCAAGCCCCCTGGCCTGCGGCGCTTTTCTACTCATTTGAAACACACCCGTTTCATTTTACGCTTTATGATGATGGTGAGACGCAGCGCCTCCTAACTTTTTCAGCGCGGCTGCCAGCGATTCATTGGCGCGGGTTATAGCTTCAGCGGCGGCCTGAATATCCGGGGCAGCGTCGCCGGCTTGTTCAGCCCAACGGCGAAATTCGTCGGCGTGTTCGTGGTTATGCTCAATCCAATGGGGTATCAACACCCGCAGTTTTTCCTGGTCGTTCATTGTTCCTCCTTCGGTTTGTCCAATGATTCCAGCATTACTCGATGTTTGAGCAGGTCTATCTGGCGGATAACCGCCGGTACAATACGCGGCTCTTCGAAGAAGGTTGTCAAGCGAATCCCTTCGGGTAGATATTCTACTCTCAATACATCGCGCATAATCTCTTTATCGTCAAGGTAAACCGTTGCCTGGCACATAGTTTCTCCTATGAACATAACTCCCTCCCCAACCCTCTGATGAGGAAACCGCTTCGCGTCCCGATGTCGGAGGAGGGAGTCGCGTTAGCGGCGGGTGGGGGTAGGCTAAATTTTCATCCGCTGTGGTGAGACCAGCTTAATGAAAGTTCCTGAAATATCTCGTTTCAATCAAAAGTGAGCGTCGTTCCGACCGGGCAGGGATTTACTCGCTCGCCAAAGGCGTTCGCCAGGGCAAGGATGGCCCGCTCACCGGTGCAGTGGTTAAGGTAGAGGCGGGGCGAGGCATACCGGTCGCGCAATACTTCGGTGACGCGCTGTAGATGGATTTCATCGGCATCTACCAGGTGCGTACCGCCCAGAACGGCGATGATTGGGCGCTGGAAGGTTTGCCGGACGTGGGCCAGCGTGTTCAGCAACCCGGCGTGACAACAGCCGCAAATGACCACCAGCCCCTCCGGCGTCTCCATCACCAACGACATATCGTCGCGGTAGGGATCAGGTAGCCAGCCGTCGTTGTGGGGGACAAAATGGCGGGCGCTGCGCCCTTCCGGCTCTGATCGCTCGCCAATTTCGCCGGTGGTCCACAGGCCGGGAAGTACCTCAACCGGCGCATCGCTAAGGCGCAGGTCGGCCAGTTGGCTCATCTCTGTCTGAGTAATCGGCGGCCCAATGGATTTGTACTCTCCGTTTTTTAAGCTAAAACGCGGGCGAAAAAGGTCCGGGCTGGCGTACAGAGGCAGGAGGCCGGGCTTTTGCGACAGGATGGCGGGCAGTCCGCCGGTGTGGTCGTTGTGGGCGTGGCTGAGGATGAGGGCGCTTGCGTCGCGCGGGCAGCCGCCCATTAGTCCCAGATTATGCGTCAACACCGTTCCGCTTTGGCCGGTGTCAAAGAGGGCGCAAACCTGATCCACCTCAAGACGAAAGGCCACCCCATGCTCGCCCCAGAAGGGGGACCCGCGCTGTACGGCGTTGTCAACCACACATACTATCTTTTTCATTGTTTTCTCCTCTGTTTTTATATTTTTGAAATCAGCGGAATCACCCGCTGGCGGCTGTGATGGGCAATTTCTTTCATCTCCTGCAAAGCTTCGGGGGGAATGGGAACTTCCACCTCGTCGGACACAAAGGGGACGCCTTTCATTCGCTTGATGCTCATAAAAAGAATGAAGGCGTCTTGCGCTTTGTGAGAGATCATCACGTTGTCCGCCGCTTCTTCCAGGCGAGAGATCTCTTTTGCTTTGGGCTTGTCACTGACAGAGAAGATGTAAGTGCGGCGTTTGTCTTCGGCCAAAGTGCGCCGTATTTCTTCCAGCGTTTCCGCCGAGTACGTGGGCGAAAAGAGGAGCAGGTTCAGCGCGGAACCAAAGACCAGCACGCCGGGACCCTCGTCGGGAAGCATCGCGCAAGCTTGCTCAATGGCCTTGCCCCAGATGTGGGGTTTGACCAGATTGGCCTTGAAGCCGTTGCCAACAGGCGTTTCCATCCCCTCGATGCGCGCGTCCAGTTCGATGAAGGCGGTGTGTTCGGCGTAGTCCGCCAGATCGAGTTGGGCTACCGCCTTGAGGCTGGCGAAGATGAAATCGCGGCGGGGATATTGCAGGGACATAAAGACCACGCTGCCTCCCTGCCGCAGCCAGGCCGAGACAATGGTATCGCCGACGAGCGGTTTGCCGGAACCGCCCGGCCCGCCGATCAAGGTTGAGGTGCGGGTTGGAAATCCGTTTGGGATGAGTTTGTCAAACCAGGCAAAGCCGGTGTGAATAGTTTGCATCGGTTTATTCTCCGTAAATAGGTTTTAGGTTTGTAGTTAGGCTCGTAACGTAGTGAAGCGCCGTCTTGCCGTCTAAACGCCACTTCGCTACCGCTACGAGGCTCACTACGAACGGGTAATGTCTCTTTAGAGCTTCCAGTACGCTTGAGACTGAGCCATAAATTTTGCGCGTGTCTGATCATCCATAACGCTTAGATAGACTTTTAACCCCACTCCCTTCGTCTGGAGCGCCTGATAAATATCGTTCGCAATATAATTTCTAACGCTCTCCGGTATATTGGCAATGGGGAAGGCCAGAGTCAGAATCGCCTCTTTTTCTTCTTGATTGTACTTCACTTCTTGAATCATTCCTAGCTGAACCAGAGTTCTGGCAATCTCCGGGTGTTCTATTTGAGAAATCATCTGCATAACATTGTCTTGGGTGATTGCTTCGGTCATTGGTTTTTTAGCTCCCTATAGTTGAGAATTCGCAGTACATTTGGACGCTCAAGTTTACGCTGCCCCATTCCCAGTCCGATTTTGGCGGCAGGAAGAAGCGTCTCTTGACGAGTGATGAAGCTTGGCGATAACCCGGCCAGAATTGCCGCGCCAGCAGGAGTGAGAAGCTCAACCTCCACCGGGCCGGGCGCGTAAGGAATATCGAAGCGCTCTAAAATGGCTTGGGTTGCCGGTGCCGGAACAGGTAAACGTCCACGCGAGGTTAAGACGGTTCCGCCGCCAACTTGCACCGAACTGAGACATTTTATCCGCGTCAGGTCAATTTCAAGCGCTTGCAGTCCCCACGCTGCGCCCGTCAGAAGGACCAAAATATCCCGGACTTCGCGCAGATGACCATCTTCCTCAGTGTGTTGATGTGGAATCCCCCGGCGGTGCAATTCCAGGTGATCGCTGTCGCTGAGCCAACCGTCTGAGGCGCTTTCGATCCCGCCATCCAGCGAGGGGATGAAAGGTTTGAGGTCCAGCACCGGCGTGCCGTCGAATAGATCCAGGGGGCCGGTGATTACGCGGTTTCCTTCCAGGCGGCGTATTCGGGCGCGGGTTAAACCGATAGGGCTGGGGCGGTTGGGCGAACGGGTGGCGAACAGACCGCGCTGCTTGGGCCGCTCTCCCCAGGGAGGGGTAACGCCCAAACTGTAGCCCGTAGAACGGTCGAGGTAACTGATGATGAAGAGGTGGGTGAAGGTCGGCAGCTCGGCCAGACCGGCGGCGTATTGGGGATGCAACTCGATGTAGAAATCGCCTTCGGTCTCATCTTCTTTTAAGGGCTGGTAAGGGGCGTTACCACCGTAGGGGTAGGGGGTGCGGGCGACGCCGATGATGGACAGCGACACTTGTTCGATAGGCTGGGGTTCTACTTGGCCGCCGGCGTGGGTCTTAGTTTCTGCTTCAATCAGGGCAGCTAAAGCGCGTTGGGCAAAGCGGGCGTATTCGCCCTTGACGCCGGTTTGGGTTAGCGCCTGATCTAAATAGCTCTGCGCCCGATCAAAGAAGAGGGTTTCGGTACCGGCCAGCCAGTGGATGTGTAGTTGCTGCGCCGGGGTGTCGTCCGCTAAAAATTGAAGGTGGGTATGAATGTCTGCCACGCCGAACAGGTCGCCGGCGGTCTTCATTGCGGCCAGCATTTCGCGGCGAGGCGCGCCCAGGTCCAGCAACGCCGCCGCAAACATATCGCCCGATATGCCCATCGTCGGGTCGAGCCACAAAGTTGATTCTGATTTTTGATCTGGCATAGCTAAAATTACCTCGTTTGTAACTACTCACCCCCTCCAAATCTCCCCCCGAAATCAGGGGGAGGCTTTTAAACTTCCCCCCGTCAACGGGGAGAGAGCCTGCCCCGCTTTACCGGGCATTGAGGGGGGTGAGTAATTACCTCGTTTCAGGAAAGTGGGCGGGCGCGGCGCTCCAGAAGCGGATGCCGTAGCGATCTATGATCTGCGCTTGACCGCCGGCTTCCAGGTCTGCCAAGGCTCGACGCACTTTGCCCGGTGTCCAGCGAGCCAGCGTCTCTTCCAACTGCTCTTGACGCATCGGGTGGCGAGTGATGATGGCTACGATGGCATCCACCGCCGACTCATAGCCGCTCAAGTCAAAAGTCCCTTCAATGGGAGCGACCACGCGGGCGATGTTGCCCAGAATGGCTCTGGCGCGGAGCAAGCCTTCTTCGTCGGGGGGCTGCACCCACGTTTCTACCGGCGGGCGGGTGGGCAGGTTGATGTGGACTTCGTCCGGCTGAATCCGGCGCAAGGCGGCGGCGATGTCGCGCAGGGCGGCTTCCGTATCGTTCAGGCCGCGCGCTAGCATCACTTCCACCCATAGTTTGCCGCTGTAGGCCCGTCGAAAGATGATCAACCCGCGTATAAGACGCTCAAAGGTGAGCGTAGGGTAGGGGCGATTGATACGGTGATAGAGTTCGGCGCTGCCTGCGTCCAGAGTAGGGAGAACGGCGTCGGCGGAGGCCAGAGCGTGTTGAACCTTGGCCGTATACAACAATGCGCCATTGGTGATGACCGCTACCGGCTTGTTGCTCATCGCTTTCACGCCGCGAATGAGTCGTCCAATGTCGCTGTGCAACGTGGGTTCGCCGGAGCCAACGAAGGTGAGCCAGTCAATTTCGTCGGGGGCGTGAGACTTCAGCGCGGCCTCTACTTCGGCCAGAATGTCTTCCGACGGAAAGTAGGGGTTGCGCTCATTGACGAGCGGCTTCGAGCGTCCAAGCTGGCAGTAGACGCAGTTCCAGTTGCAGGTTTTGAGGGGAATGGTGTCAATCCCCAATGATTGCCCCAGTCGCCGAGAGGGGACCGGGCCAAAGATGTATTTCATTTTTTATTACTCATACTGCTCCAGGGCTGTTCAGTTCTAAAAAGCAGAGGCGCAAACATCAGGTGCGATGCACTTAACGCATTGTCTTCTCTTGCAATTTACTGCGTAAAATAAGTTAATTTTGCCTTGTAAGGCGGTGCGAAAGTGCATTGCACCTACTCTGTACGGAGAACTGAACAGCCCTGGATTATCACCACATTTGCTCTGACCGATTGTGAGTTAGTACTATCGCGTGATGGCGACTTTGAACGAGCCGCTCAACAGAATATCATTAAACTCCAACGTATCTAATTACCCCTAACCTCTGGAACGGGGATTAAATAACTTGCGCATTTGGGAGATTGGAGATTGGAGATTGGGGGATTGTTTGAATCTCCAATCTCCTAATCTCCAAAAAACCATCGAGGAGGCAATATGTCCGATCTAAAAACGAAGTTTGAAAAAGCAGCCCAAAAAGCCCAGCAACTATCCAAAAAACCGGGCAACGATACCCTGCTAAAACTCTACGCGCTCTACAAGCAGGCCACCAAAGGGGATGTCTCCGGCAAGCGACCGGGCTTCACCAACCCCGTAGGCCGAGCCAAGTACGACGCCTGGAAAAAGATGAAAGGCGCGACGCCGGACGAGGCGATGCAGGCATACATTGAGTTGGTGGAGAGACTCAAGGGCTAAGCAAAACGGAGATTAAATCGATCTCCAATCTCTAATCTCCAATCTCCTTATCACAGGAGGTCAAAATGGGGAGGTCAAAATGGCTCACCGAACGCTAAAATCAGGCTACGAACACTTGGTTGACAGGCTAAACCGCTTTCCACAGGGCGCGCCGCCATCGGATGTGTTGTACCAAATCCTCGCGATGCTTTTCAGCGAGCGAGAAGCCGGATTGGTGGCGCTGCTGCCCATAAAACCCTTCACGGTCAAAAAAGCGGCTCAGGTTTGGCATACCAATGAGGCCGACGCCCAAAAAACGCTCGACGAGTTGGCCGGGCGAGCAATTTTGGTAGATATGGTAGACCCGGCAGGGAAACAAACCTACATTCTGCCGCCGCCAATGGCCGGTTTTTTCGAGTTCTCTATGATGCGCCTGCGGAACGACGTCAACCAGAAAGTTTTGGGAGAACTTTTCTACCAATACATAAATGTAGAAGAAGAGTTCATCAAGGCGCTTTTTGTAGACGGCGAAACGCAGCTTGGCCGGGTGTTTGTTCAGGAAGCTATTCTTTCACACGAAAACGCGCTGCACGTGCTGGACTACGAGCGCGCCAGCGAGGTGATCAAAAGCGCCACGCATAGAGGCATTGGCGTATGCTATTGCCGCCACAAAATGGAACACGTAGGCCGCGCCTGCAACGCCCCGATGGACATTTGTATGACCTTCAACGCCTCGGCGGCGTCGCTGATAAAATACGATTTTGCCCGCGAGGTAGACGTTGCCGAAGGGCTGGACTTGCTGCAACAGGCGCAGGAGCAAAACCTGGTTCAATTCGGCGAAAATATTCGTCAAAATGTCAACTTTATCTGCAATTGCTGCGGTTGCTGCTGTGAAGCGATGATCGCCGCCCGCAAATTTGGCTTGCTCAACCCTGTCCTCACCGCCAACTTCATCCCGGAAGTGGATGTGGAAAGTTGCAACGGCTGCGGCAAATGCGTCAACGTCTGCCCCGTCGAGGCGATGACCCTGGTTTCGGCCAATGACCCTCATCACCCCAAAAAACGGGTAGCCAAGTTGGATGAAGCTATTTGCCTGGGCTGCGGCGTGTGCGTCCGCAATTGCTCAACGGACGGGCTGCAACTGAAATCTCGCCCGGAACGAGTGATAACGCCGGTCAATTCCACCCACCGGACCGTCCTGATGGCCATAGAACGCGGCGTGCTGCAAAATCTCATCTTCGACAATAACGCCCAGTTCAACCACCGGGCGATGGCGGCCATTTTAGGCGTTATTTTGAAGCTGCCGCCCATCAAACAGGCCATGGCCAGCCAGCAGATGAAGTCGCGCTATCTTGAAAAGTTGCTACTGTGGGGAGAAAAGTATTACACGCCCAATTAACAATTAGCAATTTACAATTTCCCCCTGTCTACTGTCTACTGTCTACCGTTTACTTATTTTTAAGGAACCAACATAATGACCACCCACAAACCCAATGGCGGGCGGGTGATACCGGTAAACGTCAGAATCGGCGGGACTGATGAAGCCCATCTGAGGCCGGTAAAACGCAAGAGATTGAGCGACTATCCGGGCGTAGCCAGAGCGCATCTGGAAACGGCCAGGCTGTACGCCAACCCCTTCCTCTTGGGGCCGCCCATCTGCGATGAACTAATGGCGCTCATCCAGCATATGTTCACCGAAGAAGAAGCATCGCTGGTGCGGCGCATCAAGTTCCCCAGAGGAAACACGGCCCGCGACATTGCCAAAACGGTTCATCGCCCCGTTGAAGAAGTGCGTCCAATTTTACGGCGTCTGGCCCGCGACAAGCGCATCCTGCCCACATTTGGCAAGGGCAAGAAGAAACGCTTCGGCCTGATGCCCATTGTGCCGGGCGTCTTCGAGGCGGTGTTGCTGCGCAGCTCGATGGACACTCTCACTCCCTGGCATCGCCGCTTTGCCGAGTTATTCGCCGCCCTGTATGATACCGGCTTTCTGACCGAGTACGCCGGAAACCCTATCCCGGCGGTGCGCTATGTGCCGGTGCAACAAACTATCGAACACCACTCGATGGCGCTCCCTTCTGACCGGTTGGAAGAAGTTCTGGACCACTACAAAGACTTTGCCGTCGGTCTGTGTCAATGCCGTATGACCGAGCAAATCATTGACCGGGACTGCGGCCGTCCCCTTGAAAACTGCGTGGCCTTTGGCGACGGCGTAGAGGGCATTGTTCGCAGCGGTCGGATGCGGCGGGTGACAAAGAAGGACGTGCTGGAAATCAAAGCCGAAGCCGAATCAATGGGTCTGGCGACTTTCATCGCCGAAATTGACACGGGTAAAGCGGCCAGCGGCGCATCCTGTTCCTGCTGCGGTTGCTGCTGTCACGCCCTGCGCACCATCAGCGAATTCAACGTACCCGGTCTCATCGCGCCGCCCCACTTTATGCCCCAGGTCAATCTGGACGAGTGCAATTACTGCGGCAAGTGCGCCAGAGCCTGTCCAATGGGCGCGCTGGCAGTGGACTCGAAGAACAAACTGTACCAACACCTGCCGGAACGCTGCATCGGCTGCGGGCTGTGCGCCGTGGCCTGCGACCGCCAAAAGGCCATCCAGATGGAAGCAACAGCCAACTATCGCAAACCGCCCAAGAGTCTGGGGTCTATTCTAGCCCAGATGGGGCCGAACTACCTGCGCAACGCCTGGTCGGTGCGGCGCAAGCAGAGATGATTACCAAAGGAGTCCTTATGGAATCAACCACAAACCAACCAAACACAATCACCCACCAAAGCTTGATTGACGAACTGAAAGAGAAGCGAAAGAAGATTCAACAGGGCGGCGGCCAAAAACGCATCGAAGCGCAGCACGCCAAAGGAAAGCTCACCGCCCGTGAGCGCATCAGCCGCCTGCTGGACGAGGGGAGCTTTCAAGAGATAGACGCTTACATCACCCATCGTCACAGCGATTTTGGTATGGACGAAAATCGCTATCCCGGCGACAGCGTTGTAACCGGCTTTGGCAAGATCAACGGGCGAACGGTTTGCGTCTGCGCTCAGGATTTTACCGTGCTGGGCGGCTCCTTCTCCGAAGTGCAAGGCCAAAAGATAGCCCACGCTATGGATTTGGCGATGCAAGCGGGCGTGCCGGTCATCGGGCTGAACGACTCGGTGGGAGCGCGAATTCAGGAAGGGGTCTACGGCCTGGCCGCCTACGCCGAACTCTTCTGGCGCAACACGCAGGCCAGCGGCGTCATCCCCCAGATCAGCGTGATGCTGGGACCCTGCGCCGGCGGCTCGGTCTACTCGCCCGGTCTGACCGATTTTGTGATCATGACCAAAGGGAGCAGCCACATGTTCATCACCGGCCCGGAGGTCATCAAAACCGTCACCCGCGAAGAGGTAGACCTGGAAACTTTGGGCGGCGCGATGACCCACAACACCGTCAGCGGCGTCTCTCACTTTGCCGCCGATGACGAAACCCATGCGCTGGAACTAACGCGCCAACTGTTAAGCTACCTGCCCGCCAACAACGCGGAGCCGCCGCCCGCCATCCCCCCCACCGACGATCCCTGGCGAATGGACCCGGAACTGAACAGCATTGTCCCCGTTGACCCCGGCGAAGCCTACGATATGCACCAGGTCATCCAGCATATTTTTGACCGGGACAGCTTTTTAGAAGCGCATAGAGACTTCGCCCAGAACGCCATTGTCGGCTTTGCCCGCTTGCACGGGCAGCCGGTGGGAATCGTCGCCCAGCAGCCAATGATTTTGGCCGGGGTCATTGACATTGACGCTTCTGATAAAATTGCCCGCTT
Source organism: Chloroflexota bacterium (assembly GCA_011192195.1). Lineage (GTDB taxonomy): Bacteria > Chloroflexota > Anaerolineae > 4572-78 > 4572-78 > DUEH01. The sequence continues at coordinate 9,917 of DUEH01000043.1, forward strand.
CATTCGCTTCTGCGACGCCTTCAACATTCCCATCGTCACCTTCATCGATTCGCCCGGTTTTATGCCCGGCGTAGCTCAGGAACACAGCGGCATCATCCGACACGGAGCCAAAATTGTCTACGCTTACTCAGAAGCCACCGTCCCCAAACTGGCCGTGGTCACGCGCAAAGCTTACGGCGGGGCCTACATTGTGATGAGCAGCAAATACATCCGCACCGATCTGGTCTTTGCCTGGCCCACCGCCGAAATTGCGGTGATGGGCGCAGAAGGCGCGGTGAACATCCTCTATCGCAAGCAGCTCAAAGAAATGGACAACCCGGAAGAAATCCGCGCCCGTCTGGTAGGCGAATTCAAAGAGAAATTTTCCAGACCCTATACGCCCGCCGCCAGCGGCCACGTTGACGACATTCTCATTCCCGCCGAAACCCGCCCGCGCCTGATCGCATCGCTGGAATTACTGCGCAACAAACAAGTTTCGCCGCCGGCCAAGAAACACGGCAACATACCACTGTAAATTTACGATTTCGGATTTTGGATTTACGATTATTCCGATTGAGGAATTCACTTTTCTCCCGCAGTCCAATCGTAAATCCAAAATCGTAAATCGTAAATACCCTGGAGGTGTCTTTTGTCTGAACTGATCTCACAAGGATTGACCATCAGCGTCATCGGCATTAGCCTGACCTTTGCCGCGCTGGGAATATTGATTTTGATGATGTTTCTGCTGGTGCGCCTCTTTCCGGTGAAAAAAGAGAAAAATGATATTAGCCGTCCGGTAGAGCCTATCAAAAGCGACGCATCCCGACGCGGCGTGGAAGAAGAAGAGATTGCCGCCGCCATCGCCGCCGCGTTGAGCTATTTTCGCTCGCTGGAAATTGGTCGCAGCGGACTGGGCGAAAGTCTTGAAACTGAGCCTGGCTCCTGGTGGGTAATGGGGAAAGTAAAACAGCAGCACAACGTTGTGAACCGCAAGTGAAGCATCACGGAGATTGGGGACAGGAACGGTTGCTACCCGGCCAGGAACAATTCCTTCGCGGTTAGGAACGATTCCTTCGAGATGGGGGCTGTAAAAAACGGTGGTGGTAAAAAAGTAAGTGATGGAGTCCAAAACTACAGTTTTGGATTCCGCAATCATCACTTACAACTTGACCATTACCTAAAAAACAACGTAAGCGTTCAGTCCCCTCTCCCTGGCAGAGCCTGCCTTGAGCGAAGCCGAAGGGGGGAGGGCTACGCGAAGAGGGGGGTGAACAAGTACAAAACAACTTACGCGTTTGTGAGATTAGGAAATTATTGGATGTTAATCTCCAATCTCTATTTTATACAAGGAGTAACACACAATGGCAAGTAAACGACGGCTAAGAGTAAGCGTCAACGGAAAACCATACATAGTAGAAGTGGGAGACCTGAACACTTTTCCCACCACCGTCAACGTAAATGGTAAACCCTGTCTGGTAGACATTGGCGCGGAAGAACTTGAGGTAGTACCCGCCGGGGCCGGCGCTGCGGCGCTGAACAGCGTTGCCAGACCAACCTCTGCGCCAGAGAAAACGCCCACACCCACCGGCCCGGCAGGACCGCTGGTGCAGGCAGTTAAAGCGCCAATGCCCGGCAACGTCATTGACATCGCGGTAAAAGCGGGCGATCAGGTCAGCTTCCGCCAGCAACTTTGCGCGCTGGAAGCAATGAAGATGAAAAATGCCATTCGCTCCCCCAGAGACGGCGTGATCGCTTCGGTAAAGATTACCGAAGGACAGGCAGTGGCGCACGGCGACATCTTATTTACGTTTGAATAGCCCTCCTCCGTATCCCCCGTTTCCTTCTCGCTCCCACACTGAGCGTGGGAGCGAGAAGGAAACGCAAGAATTGAGGCGATAATGAACATCAACCAACTCTTGGAACTATTACAAGCGCCTATGCAGCTCACCTGGCAAATGGTGGTGATGATGATGATCGGCGGCGTACTCATCTACCTGGCCGTTGCTAAGGATTATGAGCCGGTGCTGCTATTGCCCATCGGCTTTGGGGCTATTCTGACCAACCTGCCCCTAACCGGCATTATGGGCGACGAGGGGCTGCTGGGTCTTATGTACGAAGCGGGCATCAAAACAGAACTCTTCCCCCTGCTCATCTTCATCGGCGTGGGGGCGATGACCGATTTTGGCCCGCTGCTGGAAAATCCTAAAATGGCGCTGCTGGGCGCAGCAGGGCAAATAGGTATCTTTGGCACGTTGATGCTGGCGCTGACCCTGGGCTTTGATATGAACGAAGCCGCCTCCATCGGCATCATCGGCGCCATTGACGGGCCAACAGCTATTTACGTCTCCAGCAAACTGGCCCCCCATCTTTTGGGGCCTATTGCGGTGGCGGCCTACAGTTATATGTCGCTGGTTCCCATCATCCAGCCGCCGGTAATGCGCTTAATGACCACCGACGCCGAGCGTCGGGTGCGAATGCCCTACACCCAGCGCGAAATCTCAAAAACCGCGCGCGTTCTTTTTCCCATCATTGTAACCATCATTGTGTCCTTGATTGCGCCGGTAGCTTCGCCGCTGATTGCCACGCTGATGTTTGGCAACTTAATGCGCGAATCGGGGGTAGTGGATAGATTGAGCCAGACGGCGCAAAACGAAATCGCCAACGTTGCCACTATCTTTCTGGGGCTGACTATCGGCGCTACGATGACCGGTCACAATTTTATTCGCATGGATACGCTGCTGATTTTGGCTGTGGGGCTGCTGGCCTTTGTCATAGACACGGCGGGCGGCGTTTCTCTGGGCAAGATTATGTACTGGGTTTCGGGGGGAAAATTCAACCCGCTCATCGGCGCGGCGGGCATCAGCGCCTTTCCTATGTCGGCGCGCATTGTGCAACGATTGGGCCAGGAATACGATTTTGAAAATTTCCTGCTGATGCACGCAATGGGGGCCAACACCGCCGGTCAACTGGGAAGCGTCATCGCCGGGGGGGTGGTGCTGGCGTTGCTGACGGGCTTTACGTAGGAGATTAGGTACTGGGGTCGTTGAATGGGAAAGACATTTTGGTAGTCCTGCACAAGTAGTGATTAAGCAAGAGAGGCATTGTAATGGTGGATGAAATACCAAATAGCCCCAATATGGTTTTCCAGCTTTTTGGAGAAAGAGAGGGTTTTACGAACAAGGCGAGATATTCGTTGGCGCATTGTGCAATTAAAGCGTTCAATGTGATTGGTTTTGCCTGTTTCCTTACATTGTCGATCGCAATCGTTGCATTGGCATTTTGGGTTGTCGTTATGGATTGAACCATTTTGTACACAATTATCTGAACCACATTCGGGACAATTTCGCATGACTCTGCTCCTGACATTATTTTGATTTTGGGTATCCCCAATTATACCATCATTACTTGTGCAGGCACTGGGGTCGTTCAATGGGAAAGACATTTTTAAGCACGAATAACACGAATTTTCACTAATTTTTAATTTTTATATTCGTGTAAATTAGCGCTATTCGTGGTTGGATTTTTATCCTTTACGCCAATCCCATTCAAGGACCCCAGCGCCCTTGTGCAGGACTACCAAGAAATAATGGCAAAAGAGTAGAGATAGATTCGCCAAGAGTTACGCAGTTGGCTCAAATCAGACCCGAAGGGTTTCCAAAACCGGCTTTTCGAGGGAGGGTTTTTGCAAAACTTCCTGATTTCGGGTGAAAATCGCTTCGTGAAACCCTTCGGGTCTCTAAAGTACGTAAGCCCTAATTCACCTTTCCGAGAGCAGCTACTGGCGTATTTTTCCGTCCGCGCGCAAAAGCCGCCTGAATGCGATGCATCCAGGCGGCTTTGCCGGTTAATCGAAGTCAACGCCGCTACTGAGACTTGATGACCAGCGGCAGGAAGATTCTGTTCTGCGTATCGACGATGACAAGCTCCTTTTGCAAGCCGGAAGCCTCAAAATCGCGCCCGGCGGCGTCGTTGAGGCGAGGATGGTTGAAGGTGAGGGGTAAATCCTGCGCCGAAACGCCATCGCTGAGGATGAAACTGAGGATGAATATTTCGCCGTCGGCAGTAAGGGGAGCGTTGTTGGCCAGGGAGACGCGCAGCAGACCCGCTTGCGGCGTGTGGCTGGCAAGCTTGTAGCCGCCGGTCAGCGACGCCAGCGATACGCCGGTTGGCGTCATCACCGCCGGGTCATAGCTGAAGGAGAAATCTCCGCCGGCTAATTCCGGGCCGTCTTTGATGAGAACCGGGACGCTTACGCTTTGACCGCTGCCGCTAACCTGTCCAAAGCCAAGTTGGACCGGATAGCTCTGGACGGCAGTCTGCCGCATCATTTGCCCCATCGCTCCGCCGCCGCCGAGTCCGCAGACGCCCCAATCCTGGTAAGCGGCGTAGCACAAAATCAGGCTGGCGTCGCCGGCGTTGCAGTCCTCATCACCGTTCACATCGCAGGCGGCGCGCTGCCGGGGCGTGGGGGTGAATTTCCCGGCGGCTATGCGCAGGGCGAGCAGGGCGTCGGCGGCGTTGACCGCGCCTTCGCCATTGACGTCGCCGCGAATGTAGGCGCTCTGCACAATCAGGGAACCGTTGTTCAAAGCCAGACTGAGCGGATTGAAAAGGTCGTCATCGTCATAGATGACGGTTCCGGTGAGGCCGGTGATGAAGTCCAGCGGGCTGATCTGGCCTTCGCTCCCGATAGCGTCAAAGCCTATCTGGAAAAGGCTGCCGGGGCCGTAGAGCGGCGTACATTGGTCTACAATAGCCGAGATTTTGACCTGACCCGGCGTACCCGTGTTGGCTTCAAATTGGTAGCCGGCGGTGTAAATGGTGGGCGATACGCTGCCATTGGCCTGAACGACGGCCTCATCGTAATGCAGGGTGATGTTCATTGCGCCGATGCAAAGCCCGTCGCCGTTGACCAGATTGACCGGAACCAGCGTATTTGTTGCGCCGGGAGCCGCCGCCTGATTCGGTATCCAGAGCGAAAGTTCGCCATAGCGGACGCAAGTCACATTCGATTCGCCGACAACCGCATCGCTGTCGTCAAGCGCCTTGACCTGGTAGCAGTATTCCGTATCTTCGGTCAGCGCCGGGTCTGCATCCTCATAATCGCTGCGCAGCGTGGATGAAATGAGGGTGAAGGCGCCGCCATCCTCCTGACGATAGACGGTGTAGCCGTAGAGGTTGGGGACGGCGTTTTGCAGGGTCCAGCGCAGCAAAATTTGGTCCTGCCCCGCTCTGGCGTGGGCGCTGATGGCGGCGGTGTCCCCGGTCGGGGGGAGTTCGCAGCCTTCAGGCGGGCAGCCGGGGTCTTGCGGCGGTTCGGCGTTATCCCAGAAGGCGGACAGGAATTCATCCCATTGACCGTCGCGGGCCGATTGGAGATGTTCGGCGGTGTAGTAACGGCGTTTCCAATCGTCCTGACGGAGAGGGAGATAGAGGCTCAAGCCGCCCAAGTCACCCCAGGTCCAGGTCTGCTCGGGGTAAGGCCAGGGGACGCCGTCCTGGTGGTCTTCATCCAGGATGCTATTGGCGACGGCTGTTTGCACCGCCTGAGCCGCGGCGCTTATGGTGATATTCTGGCTGAATTGCGCTTCGAGCTGCGCGGCAAAGCTGGACAGATCGCAGTAGTTATCGCTGTGGTCAATGACGCCGTCCTGACTGCTGTCGAAGCAATCGCTCCCGTCGTAGGCGGCTTGAATGGCGGCTTTGTTCGCGGGGAGGGCGGCGATGAGGGCCAAGGCCAGGGCGTCTAGCGCGCTTTGCAGGGCGCTGGTCTGGCTCAAATCTGCCAGGGAAAGGGTGAAGGGGTAGCCGTCGGCGCGGAGGAGGGCGGCTTCGTTATCGAGCCAGGCCGCGCCGATTTGAGCCGGGCTCTGCCCGGCGGCGATGGCGTTCAGGTGGGCATCGTAGGGGAAGACGGTCCAACTCCAGCTTTGCGAGGCCAGCAAGTAGTCAACGCTGTCGCTCACTTCGTAGGCCACTTCGCTCATTTCCATCAGGCAAGCGTCCAGGTAGAGCAGGTTCACTTTTTGGCCGGTCGCCTGATGCGCCCAGCGTAGAGCCTGCCCCAACTCTGCGGTAGAGAGGGAAGAGCCGGGGTGGTCATCCCACAACAGGCCGCCGGGACCGGGCTGCTCGCCGTGGTCGCTGGGTTGTCCGGCCAGCAGATTGGGCGCCCAACCGCCGCCGTGCCCCACCAGCGAGAGGATGACCCGATTTGCATTGGGGTAAGCGCGAACTGCTCCCTTGACAAATTCGGCCAGGCTGTAGGGAGAGCCGGTGTTTTCGCCCCAGGTCCACATATTTTGACCCTGTACGTAGCGGCCATCGCAAGTGGGATTGTGGAAGTTGGGGCAGCTTCCATCTTCGTCGTAGCTCAGGCGATAGAGGTAACTGTCTCCCTCGTCGGGGCCGTCCAGCAGCAGGAGAGGGATGATAGCGTCGTTGCCCGCGCCGGTTTCGGCCCGGTTGATGAGTTGGGGCATATACTGGGCCAGGTTGTTGTCCCCGTTGGCGTAGATGAGGACCAGGGTGTCGGTTGTAAGCGAAGTATCGGCCACGACCACCGCCGCCGCCCGCTCGATGCGCTGACCCGTTCCGGTGAGTACCGCGCTGTTGTAGAGGATGCTGCCGGGCTGCTCGTTGGCGTTCACCGTGACCCGGTAGCTAGTGACGACCGGCCCGCCGGGACTGACCGGCCCGCTGTAGCGAATTTGCCCGTTGGCGTAGCTCGCCCCGCCGGTGAGGCTGCCGTCCACGTAGGTCAAGCCGGGGGGCAGGGTATCGGTGAGGGTTGCGGCTGCGCTGCTCCCCTCGGCGGTGAGGATGAGGGTGTAGGTGATGGTATCGCCGGGTTGGGCGGTGTCGGTAGAGGCGCTTTTGGCGAGGTGGAGGGTGGGAGTGAGGGTTGTGGCGTTGGTATTGAGGTAGACTTTGTTTGGCTCACCAGCTTTACTGTTCGCAACAACTATATCAAGATCGCCATCGCCATCTACATCACCTACTGCCACAGCGTAACTCTTCCCCATTCCAATACTTTGCCCGCTTATACTGAATGTACCCGTCCCATCATTCAACCAAACTCTGTTAACCT
>DUEH01000044.1 GCA_011192195.1 Chloroflexota bacterium
AATAAATTACGGTCTGTTTTGACAATGTTGGGCATTATCATTGGGGTGGGGGCTGTAATTGCCTTGATCTCGGTGGGGCAGGGCTTTGAGTCCTACATTACCGAACAGTTTGCCGGCCTGGGCACAAACTTGCTCTTTGTGGTTCCCGGCCAGCTTGAAGGCGGCGGCCCTCACTCCTCTCGCAGCGGCCGCAGCGCGCAGCCCTTGACAATGGACGACGCCGAGGCGCTGGGCGACGTTTTTCAGGTTCCCGATGTAGCGGCTGTAGCGCCGGCTTATTCGCGCTCCGGTTTAATAGTGCATGGTAATAGAGATACCTACTCTACGGTTGATGGCATTACGCCGGCCTACGCCATCGTGCGCAATTTCAAGGTCGTTGAAGGAGAGTTTATTTCGGATAGTGATGTGGTAGGACGCGCGCGTGTTGCCTTGTTGGGTTCCCGCGCCGCGGAGCGCCTCTTCCCCGATGAACCTCCGTTTTCTATCATTGGCCAGGTGATAAAAATTAACGACGTCCCCTTTCGTGTCAAAGGTATTTTGGAAGAAAAAGGGAGTTCCGGCGGGCCTGCTGGCGATGAAGACAATACGATTTTGATTCCTGTCTCTACCGCCCAGAGCCGTCTCTACTCGGCGGCAGTGGTGCGCGGCTCCTATCAAGTATCGGTTATTTACGCCCAGGTGGTCAGCGAAGACCTGATGGACGAAGCCGCCGACCAGATTGCCGACGTTATGCGCGACCAACATCGCATCACCTTCAGGGATGAAGATGATTTTACCGTCATCAATCAGGCCGACCTGATTGCCGTCTTTGGCGACATCACCGCCATTTTTACCACTGTTTTGGGGTCTATTGCCGGTATATCGCTGGTGGTAGGGGGCATTGGCATTATGAATATTATGCTGGTCTCGGTGACGGAACGCACCCGTGAAATTGGCCTGCGGAAAGCCATCGGCGCCAAACGCAGCGATATTTTGGCTCAATTCCTGATCGAAGCGATTGTCCTCTCGGTCATCGGCGGGGCGATTGGTATTGTGTTGGGCGTTATCGGCTCAATTGCCATCGGTAAAGTAGCCGATATGAACACCATTGTTACCCCCGGCGCAGTTTTACTGGCAACCGGCTTTTCCATCGGCGTTGGGCTTTTCTTTGGCATTTATCCAGCCACGCGGGCGGCGCGTTTGAGTCCTATTGACGCGCTGCGTTATGAGTAAAAGGATTATTGAACGTTTTAGCGTTCCAGATATTCTTCTGGCGTCAATACCTCAATCGTTGTGCGGCCTTCAAAATGTTTTTTGTTCCAGGTGACAATTGCATCCACTTCGTATTCTTCTGCCGTTTTTAGCAAAACCGCATCGCCCCAGGTCATCTTACGCCCGAATAATTCAAACATCTTGGCGCTAAAATTCGCAAACCAATCAGCCGCCGTGGCTGTGTACAATTCCTGCGGTTCCAATATCTCTATGGCATACCCCTCGTCAAAGTAGTAGCTCCAACGCTTGAGTTCCTGTAACGATAAGTTAAAGGATGAAATGCCGCACAGTTCAAATAAAGAGAAGATGCAAAAGCCTGCTTCTATTTCGGACAATGCGGTAATGAATCGCTTGTTTACCTCATATCGTTCGTCCCGATGGAAAAATCGGTCAATTACGAAAACGTTAGTGTCCAGCAAGATCATACACATCTCCCCGCATTGCGCGCTCAAATTCCTCTACAGATTGGTATGACAACCCTTCGGTTATTCGCTTAGACAAACGCTCAAAGTCCGCTCGCTTTTCGCTTGATGTCATATTTACCAGACTGGGCATTTCCCTGACTATTTCCCGTTTTATTCGTTGCCAGGTTTCATTTTTTCTTTGTTGTTCAATGTTTTCAGGAAATAAAATAAATACCTGCACTTCTGTGTCTTGCCGGTACGGTAATTTCTCTAGCGGCTTAATCATTCCTTGTTTATATCTTCCTTTGACTACTGCCCACGTCATTTTTACCCCTCCTGATGAACTATTCGTATACCCAAAGGGCGCACTTTGCATAATCATTCGTGATGAAAATTTGGTCGCTTTGTGACAAGCATCTCATTTCCGATAACATCTACTTTAGTTTATAATAACACAAAATTGAGTTTTCTGATATTGTGATATAAATTTTGCGACATAACTTTGTATCAGCGTCCTGTGGCAAATACATCGCTTATAGACTTATGGTAGGCGTGATTTGCAATTTATTGGAACGAAGCAAGTACACACGTTTTGTTTATGCTTGATATGACACGTGTTTTCACTATTCCTGTGCCAATAATACTCAGGTTATCATTTTAAGGAAGAGCAGGTCGTCATTATTTTGATTACAGAGGCTGTGATGGACACGCCGAGGAAAGAATTAAGCGAGCATAAGGAAGATGATGAAACGAAACCTGCACTTGTTGTTGATATTTTTACTGTTTATCTTGAGCGCCTGCAACATCGGCTCAACCAGCTCACCGCCCACGCCAACCGCCGTCGCGCTTAACGCAGAAATCTCCACGCCCGTGCTGAGCGATGTTGAAGTAACGCCTCGTTCGCCGACGGTAACAGCTATCCCCGCCCCCACCGAGACGCTCGCGTTCACCCCAACATCCACGCCGACGCCCCGCGCATCAGTTGTTTTGCCCACGCGTACGCCCGCAAAAACACCTGTCGCCGCCACGCCAACTCCGGTTCCGCCGATGGCAAAAATTCTCTCTTACGAATTGAACGTCCGCGCCGGACCTGGCCCCATTTACGCGCCGATTGGCGCACTCAAACAGGGCGAAAGTGTGGAAATAACCGGCGTCAATTTCACGGATGAATGGTATCAGGTTGCCCGCAACGGCGAGACCATCGGCTGGATTTCTGCATCGCCCACTTACATTGAAACAACGCCGCTGGTGGTGGATGCGCCGCAAGTTAGCGCGCCCGCTGTGCCTTCCGGCGGTGGCAAACTGGTCTTGCAGGGTAAGTCTGGCGGTGATTTTTATTTGACCAATGCGGACGGCTCAAATTTGCGACGTATTTCGCATGGCATTGACCCCGCCCTCTCCCCCGATGGCTCAAAAATTGCCTTCACCCGCTGGGACAACAACGAGTTTGGATCGGTGTGGATTTATGATCTGAATAGCGGAACCGAATGGCCCATTGTAGGCGAAATTCGGGAAGCCAAATCGCCAACCTGGTCGCCGGACGGGATGCAGTTGGTCATCAATTATCAGAATGGCGGTCGGCGCGAGATAGAGCGTCGTTGCTATTCGATGCGTAAGGACGGCAGTTTTCGCCAACCGCCGCCGGGCGCTTACGATATTCGCTTGCGCGGTTTCAAGCTCTGTTTCAACCTGTTTCCCGACACACATTGGCAATTGCGTAAAATTGATGCAGTTACCGGCAAATTTGAAGATTTAGCTTCCGCAACCTACTCTTTCGCCCCAACCTGGGACCCGGCCAACCCCTGGCGTATTGTATTTGCCGGAAGCAAGGGCTTACTTCAGTTAGACCTGAACCGTAATGAATACTGGCCCTTTGGCGAAGCCGATTTCCGGGACCACGCGCCCGTTTTTTCGCCCGATGGCAGTAAAGTGGCCGTCACTTACAAGCAGGATAATCACTGGGAAATTTATACCGTTGACGCTCGCGACGGCAGTCGCCTTCGTCTGACTAAATCAGAGCCAATGCTGGAGCAGCCTGCCGGCAGCGCCGCGCCGGTCTGGTCGCCCAACGGCAAGAAAATTGCCTTTATCAGCGATAGAGGCGGTCAGTGGGCTTTCTGGATAATGAACAGCGACGGCACTGACCCGCGCCCGCTSMWKTTGMMKRMAGCKGCSNNGMTSAAMKNGMWGWTSARTWSNAGCSRMKKWRAKKWACGWNCTRMKMASTWSGARCYAMNGAAMNTNACGAACTACGAACTACGAACTACGAATGCGAGTTCAATCACTCGTCATTCGCAAAGGGCGCGCAATGAAAAAGAACGTTAATAATCAGATTTACGTYATTGGACACATCAATCCGGATTCTGATTCCATTGCCTCYGCAATGGGCTACGCCTGGTTGTTGGAAAACACGCTGGAAGGCGAAAATGTTGTTGCCGCGCGCGCCGGGCAACTCAATCCCCAAACCACCTGGGTGCTTGAGCGCCTGAAACTGGAGCCGCCGGTGTTGCTGGCGGACGCCTCGCCTCACTTTGAAAATATTGCGCGGCGATTGAATACCGCTGCCCCGGATCGCCCCCTCCGCGAAGCCTGGGCCATTGCTAACCGTACCGGCGGCGTAGCGCCAATCATCAATCCGGACGGTACGCCTTACGGCATGATCACCGGTTTAAACCTGTTTAAATTTATCAGCCGCGCTATCGGTTCGCATCGCAGTAGAGAAGAGACGCGGATATCTGAGTTATTTGATCGCCCCTGCCGGGAGGCGTGCGATACGGAAGTACCTCGTTTCCTGTACAGCAGTCGCATAAAGGACATGCTGCCTCGCATTTTGCAGGAAGAGCGAAACGAATTTTGGATTACTGACGAACATGGCAGCTATGTGGGCATTTGTCGCCAGCGCGACGCCTTACATCCTCCCCGAATGCGGATAATTTTGGTAGACCATAATGAGACCAGGCAGGCATTGGGGGCGCTGGACGAAGCCGACCTGCTTGAAATTCTTGATCATCATCGCCTGGGCAACCCACCCACCAAAGCGCCCATCAAATTCACCGTAGACACTGTTGGCAGCACCAGCACCCTGGTTTCTGAACGCATTGATGAAGCGGGCCTCAGCGCGCCGCCTGCGCTGGCCGGGCTGCTGTTGGCCGGGTTGGTTTCGGATACGCTGGCGCTAACTTCTCCCACCACCACCGCCCGCGACCATCAAGCCGCCGAGCGCCTGTCTCGCTGGGCATTCATCGGCGGTTCTGCGCTGGCCGGGGAAAGCGTGGCTTCCTTTGGCGAAGCCGTACTGCACGCGGGCGCAGACCTTTCTTCGCGTGAACCGGAAGACATTGTAGGGGCAGACTTCAAGTTGTATGAGGCGGGCGGAATGAAATTTGGTATTGGACAGGTGGAAGTGACTCAATTTGCCCAACTTGAAGAAAAGCTGGACGATATTCGCGCCGCGCTTGCCAACCTGCGCGATTCAAAAGGACTTGATTTTGCTATCTTAATGGCGACCAACGTAGTACGCGGTTCTAGTAGTCTTCTCTTTACCGATGAAGTTCCCCAATTGGACGTGCTGCCTTATCCGCGTCGCGGCGATGACATTCGTCTGGCCGAAGGTGTGGTCTCGCGCAAGAAGCAGCTTTTGCCGCTGATATTGGGCGCGTTGGGAGGGTAAAGGATGACAAGGAGATGGGGACGCGAAGCGGTTTCTTCACCAGACAGGAGGGGGAGATATTCTCCCTGTCTACCGCCTACTTATTTGGAGGAAATTATGAAAAAATGTATAACCTTGATTACCTTGTTTGTTCTGCTGACGCTGGTTCTTCCCGGCGCGGTAATGGCTCAGAACCCCGTAGAATGTGAAGTGGAATACACCGTTCAAGCAGGCGATTGGCTCAGCAAGATTGCCGAAAAATACATGGGCGATGCTTTAGCTTACGAGCAACTGGTTGAACTGGCAAACGCCAGCGCAGATGACGCCTGCACCAATATTGACAATCCCGACTTGATTGAGCCAGGCTGGATAATTTGCATCCCCAAAGTCGAAGGGGCGGCGGCTGTAAGCGGCGTGTTGAGTGAAGACGCCTTGAAGAACGCCACCTATCAGGGCATCTACGATGAGCCTGCTACCTTAACCGACGGCTTTTACGAAGGCGATCCCTTTGTAGAAGGCAGCCCGATGCGCCCTACCGTGACCTATGTAGACGCAGTTTGGGGCGACTTGACCGGCGATGGCGTAGATGACGCCGTTGTTTTTCTGGCCGAAGCTTCCGGCGGGAGCGGCGTCTTCACTTATCTGGCGGCGGTAGTTGATCAAGATGGGCAGCCGGTCAACGTGGCCTCTGTAATGGTAGGAGACCGGACCGACATTAACGAATTAAAGATTGAAAATGGCGAGGTAGTTGCCAAAATACTCACCCACGGCCCTGATGATCCAATGTGTTGCCCTACCCGGAATATGATCAAAAAATTTGCGCTGCAAGGCGATCAACTGCTGGAAACCTACAGTGAAGTAGTGGACAACAAAGGCGAGAGCGCGCAACTAACCGGCGTTATCTGGAATTGGCTTGGTTCAACTTACAGTAACGACGCCAAAAGCGAAGTGACCACGCCCGGCGATTTCACCGTCACCTTCAATGAAGACGGTTACTTCAACGGCAAAGCGGATTGCAATAACTTTGGCGGTTCCTATACGCTCACTGGCAATTCTATTTCCATCCAACCGGGTCCAATGACAATGGCTATGTGTCCGCAGCAAGAACTGGCCGACCAATTCCTGAAAGATTTGGGCGCGGCGGCTATTTTCTTCTTCCAGAACGATAATCTCCTCATTGATATGATGATGGACACCGGCACAATGAAGTTTGGCAAGTAGGGGGAATGAGCAAATTTGCGAATGGGCGAATGGGAGAATAGTGAAGTGCGAATATTCGCTCATTCGCTATTCGCCATTCGTTGGGCTCTGGCATAGCGCGGATTCGCGGCCAGGGCCTTTTCTATTTCAACGCGGGCGGCGGCGGGGTTGTCCAGCCCCAGATAGGCAATTCCACGCTCCAGGCGGGCTTCTTCCACTTCCCCCGCTTCGGCGATGAGGGCGGCGGTCATATTCAGCACGCGCTGGTACTCGCCGGCTTGGTTGTAGGCGTCCAGCGGGCCAAATTGATACCACAAGAAGTGTTCGGGGAATTCAAAAGTGAAGGCGTTGTTGTAGGCCGTAACTGCCGCTTCCGGCTTGCCCAGTGCCAGATATTCATCCCCCAGATTGAAAAAGGCATAGCCATCGGCAATACTTTCCGCTTCCAATTGAGCCTGCGCCAAAGCGCGTTGGTGATTAGCCTCCGCCGACCAGTCTTCGCCCAGAATATTGGCTGCTAACCCGGCCTGCTCCGGATGATAGACTGGAATGTACCCCCGATTGAAAGGCCGCCACCATTCCTCAAATTGCTCAAAGCTAATGCTAAACTCCGGCCCGGTGTAAGGATCGTTGACGATGAAGATACCGCGTTCCAGATCGTAGCCGCGTACCACGCGATAATGCCCCACCAGTACGCCGTCGCCAGGGCGGCTGAGCCATTGGGCGACGATGACCGGGATACTATTGGCCGCCAGTCGCTGGAGCGTGGCTTGATTGCCGTTGACGCGATAAACGGCGCCCAGCCCCAATGAGTTGAGATAGGCGACCATCTCATCGGGCGACACGTTTTTGTCGCCGGGGCCGCCTTTCACTACGTCGGCTGCATCAAATTGGGTGATATTGACACCTAAATAGCTGACCGCCGCAGACAACGAAGCTGGGCCGCAGTTGTTCAGTTTTTGATATTCGTGGCTCATTGGCGCAAGGAAGAGGCCTGGTGGCAGCGGAGTGACCGCGGGGGGCGTAATCGTTGGCGTTGCTGCAGGGGGTGTAGCTTGGGAGGTGGGCGTGAATGTGGGAGTATCAGACGGCGGCGCGTCGGTTGGTATTGCCGGGATAGCCGCCTGCGCGGCTTCTGCTTCGGCAGGCAACTGGACAGGCGCAAGCGTCCACCACACAGCAATCGCCGCGCCAACCAGACTGCCTGCTACCAGCGCGACGCAGCCAAAGCCTGTCAAAAATTCTAAAAAAGCTTTCCCTGCGTTGTTTGACCGCATTATGTCAAGTTCACCTTCCCGGAAGTTTCAAACTTCCGGGAAGATTATACTCGCTTACAATTGAATATTCAAGCAACGTAGGGAAAGTATTAGCCTTTTGTGGGGAAAGAACAGGATTTTGGCTCAACGCAGATTCGAGGGGGTAAGAGGGTGTTGAAAAGTGAGAAATTAGAAAATAGAAACGAGTGAGCAACCCTTCTGGTTTTTATTTTCCAATCGGGATAACTCAAGTTGTTTTTACCCCTCGAATCCACGTTGAGCCTCTTTTACTTTGTAACCGTTCACCCCTGCCCCCCTCAATGCCCGGTAAAGCGGGGCAGGCTCTCCCCCGTCAACGGGGGGAAGTTTAAAAGCCTCCCCTTGATTTCGGGGGGAGGTTGGAGGGGGGTGAACGGTTACTTTACTTCAGCAAATCTGCTACCAATGATTTTTCGTGGCGAAGCTCATCCAGCGTAATCCGGATTTTTTCTTTGGCAAAGTCGCCGTGTCTAAGCCCCTGCACAATTTCGTAATTGCCGTAGCCATCGGCGATTATGGGGAAGGAGAACATCAGCCCGTCGTCAATGTCGTAGCTGCCGTCTGAGGGGACAGCGCAAGAGAACCAGTCGCCCGCCGGCGTGGGACGGCTCATATTCTTTACGTGGTCTAAGGCCGCATCGGCAGCGGAAGCGGCGGACGATGCGCCGCGGGCGTTGATAATTTCCGCGCCCCGTTTTTGTACGGTGGTGATAAATTCGCCGCGCAGCCATTCCTTGTCTTTAATTACGGTTGCAGCCGGAAGCCCTCTGATGCGGGCGTGGTAGGCGTCGGGGAATTGGGTGGCGCTGTGGTTACCCCAGATGGTTACGTTACTCACTTCTCTGGCAAAGCAGCCCGCTTTGTTTGCCAACTGGTTAATGGCGCGATTGTGGTCAAGTTGGGTCATTGCGGCAAAACGCTCGCGGGGAATATCGGGGGCATTGTGGTAGGCGATGAGGGCGTTGGTGTTGGCCGGGTTGCCAACTACCAAAACGCGCACATCATCGGCGGCGTTGTTTAAGGCCTGCCCTTGTTCTACAAAGATAGGGCCGTTTACTTTGATCAGGTCGCCTCGTTTCATCCCTTTGCCGCGCGGGCGAGAACCGACCAGAAGCGCCCAGTTGACGCCGTTAAAGGCTTTTTTAGCTTCATCAGTGATGACGATATTTTCCAATAGCGGAAAAGCGCTGTCCTCCAATTCCATCTTCACGCCTTCCAGCGCTTTCATCGCCGGGGTGATTTCCAGAAGATGCAGATCAATAGCGGTGTCGGGGCCAAAGATGTCGCCGGACGCCAGACGGAACAAAATAGCATAGTCAATATTACCGGCAGCGCCGGTTACGGCAATTTTTAGCTTCTTCATAATTTAACTCCTTTGTTTAATTATGAGATTAGAATGCGGAAAGTAAATTTTCAAAATATCCGCAATGCACCGGGTGTTTTTGCTGTCAAGAAGCGGGTATGATTTTTTGCGAGCGAGCCGCTTCTTAGTCGAAAAAACGCAGGTTGCAAGGGATAAAATTACAGGCGAATGATATTTGGATACGTTTTCTGAATAGCTTTGCTTGCATTCACCGCATCCACCAGGATTGTACTATATTTCGCAATAAAAGGGTAGTTCAAATTGCTATGTCCGGTGATAATGACAACGCAATCGGCCTGCGATAGCGTTTTCTCAGACAGCGCAACCTGTTTTACAGGCTCTACTTCTTTCAGGAAAACGTTCCCTCCCACGCTGAATTGCGCCACGTGAGGATCGTGATAGGTGACTTGCGCTCCGGCTTTGAGCAGCAGTTCGATGACTCGCTGGGCGGGGGAGTTGCGGGCGTCATCAATATCGCGTTTGAAGGCGACGCCCAATATCAGGATTTTTGCGTCTTGCAACGTTTTAGCGCTTTCGTTCAATGCCTGGGTGATTTTTTCGACGGTGAAGTAGGGCATTCCGCTGTTCACTTCGGCAGCCAATTCGATGAACTTTGTGTAGAAATCAAATTCGCGCGCTTTCCAGGACAAATAATAGGGGTCAACCGGAATGCAGTGTCCGCCGACGCCCGGCCCCGGATAAAAGGGCATAAAGCCGAAGGGCTTGGTTTTGGCGGCGTCAATGACTTCCCAAATGTCAATTCCCATCCGGTCGCTGAGCAGGGTCAGTTCATTGACCAGAGCGATGTTGACGCTGCGAAAGGTGTTTTCCAGCAGTTTGGACATTTCGGCAACGGCGGGCGATGAGACAGTGTGAATTTCAGGGGTGATGGTTGACAAAAAGGCGGCGGCCTTTTTGGTGCAGGCAGGCGTGACGCCGCCTACTACTTTGGGCGTGTTGTGTACGTCAAAGCCGGAACTGCCAACCTGGCCGGGGTCAATCCGCTCCGGCGAGAAAGCCAGGTAGAAATCTTTGCCAACGGTCAAATCGCTCTGGTTCAGGATAGGTAAAACGACTTCTGTGGTGGTGCCGGGGTAGGTGGTACTCTGTAAGATAATCAATTGTCCCGGCCTGAGAACTTGGGCGATGCTGGCGACCGCCGATTTGATGAAGGACAGGTCGGGCGCTTTTTGAGCGTCGAAGGGGGTGGGGACGCAGATAAAGATCACGTCCGCCTCTTGCAAGGGGGAAAAGCTGCTGTAAGCCCGAAATCGCCCGGCTTGCGCCAATTGCCTGACCGTCGCCGAATTTACGTCGGGGATGTAGCTTACGCCGTCATTCAGTTGCTTTACCTTTTCCGCCGACAGGTCTACTCCGATGACGGAGAATCCAATTTCGCCAGAAGCGATGGCCAGCGGCAGCCCCACATAGCCTAAGCCAACCACGCCCACGATGGCGGTTTTGTTCTTGATTTTGTCTGATAGATGCGGCATTGCTTCCTCGTGCAGGTGTGCGGGTGTGCAGGTGTGCGGGTGTGCGGGTGTGCAGGTGTGCAGGTGGATTGTGCTTTTTTTCTCACCTGCTCACTTTCCCACCTGCACACCCGCTCATCCGCTCATCCGCTCACCCGCCGTATCACTGTAAGTTCTTCAATTGATTGATAAAAGCCTCTATATCCGGCTTGTTTTCTTCAGGGGAAACTTCCAGAGCGGCTTGCGCGTGCGCCAATGCCTGGTCAATTTGCCCCGACTGCTGGTAGAGAATAGCCAGATTTTTGTGGCTGTCAAAGTCATCGGGCAGCGATTCAAGGACTTTGTTGTTGGCGTCAATGGCTTCTGGCAGGCGATTGCTGCGGGCGTAGATGTAGCCCAGACTGCTGTAGATTTGCGCGGCGTTAGGTTTTTTAAGTTGCAAGGCTTGCTGGTAGGCGGCTTCGGCTTGCTGGTATTTTTCCTGGTTCAGGTAGGCGTCGCCCAGACTGGTAAAAGGTTTGGCGTTGTTGTAGCCTTTGGCTATGGCCTGCTGGAAGTACTGCTCCGCTTTATCTAAATCGCCATTTCTCAGGGCGATGTGTCCGATAGCCCACAGCGGGGTGCGCTGCTGTTTGTCTTGGGGGTGGTCGGTCAAATAATCTTCAAAGCCTTGAATCAGATCCTCGCTGCGTTGAGTGGAGAGGTAGAAGTTAAGGCGGTTATCAAAATTGGCGTCGGCAAAACTGCCGGGGCTGAGGCGAATGGCTTCTTGATGCGCTTCCAGCGCTTTGTCAACATTGGCTTTGGCGGCGTAAGTATCGCCCAGTTGCAGCCAGGTGGGGTGGTATTCGCTGTCCAGCGCCACCGATTGTTCAAGCCAGTTCAGCGCTTCGTCGTAATCGCCCAATAGATAATGCACCTGAGCCAGCAGGTTGTAGTACTGTACGTTTTGCGGGGCCAACTGGATGACTTTTTCAAAATCTTCAATGGCTTTCTGGTAGTAGGATTTGTCAAGCACCTGCCCCAGCGTGAAGTAGTAGCGCCCCATATTGCCGGTGTTGTCCGGATTGTATTTGTTCAGGTCGCGGGCCTTCAGGGCAGTCTCTTCGCCTTTGAGCCAGGCTTGCTGGCGCTGCTGCGGGGACAGGTTGGCGTCCTGAGCTTGTAACTGGTAATCCAGAGCCAGCATCAGGTAGTAGAAGTCTTCGTCTACGTCGACGTTAACGCCCTGTTGGTGCAGGGCAATGGCATTGTCCCATTGTCTGGCATTGCGATAGCGTTCCCCCTCTTTAAGGTAAATATCGGCCTTGACTACGTTGATATTTTTGAAGAAGATCAGCAGGAGAACGGCGGCTGCCAGCGGCGGGTAAAGCCACCAATTGCCGGATTGCCAGAATGGCAGGCGTTTGGCCTGTTTTTGCATTAACATAATGGCGATGATGATCATTAGCAGGAAGAGGGTGATGTAGAAGCCAATTAGCAGCCCCACTACGCCGTTAGCGGCGTCTACGGCGTTGCGCGCGCCGCCGTGGATTAAATTGCCGCGCTGAATAGAGTGGAAGACGGCGTAAAACCCGGCGTATCCCAGCGAGGTAACGATGTAGAGCAAGATGCCCCTCCCCCAATTGATGGGCGTTTGCCAGGTCTCTTTTTTAACAGCGGTATCGGCCAGGGCGATGGCAAAACCAACCAGAATGGTGATACTGCTCATCCATAGCAGACTGTAACGCCCTGTGGAGAGGTCAAATTGTACCGGTACAAAATCAAAGATAAGGATAACCAGAATAATCGCCATTGAAAGGCCCAAGGAACCGAGCCAGGTGTCCCGGTTTTCGGGGGGGGTGCGGCTGACGACGGGCGTTGCTGTTGCGGCGCGTTTGGGCGCGCGGTTGCGGCTGCGCCTGCGGCGTTTGGGGGCGGGCGCTGTTTCTTCAATCACGGCGTCGGCGGCGGGGAGAGCGAGGTTGGCGGATTGCTGCGTTTCAACTTGTAGTTGGCGCATTTTAGCCAACGCCACTACCACGCCCAGATAGGCCCAGAAGTAGGTGTAAGTGGCGGCAATGGAGAAAACAAAGTGAACTTCCAGAAAGTGACCCACAAAAGCGCCCAAAAAGCCAATGAGCAGGATGGGCGCGTTAGTGACGGTGGCGCTGTCAAGCTCATCAGGCTGGGTAATAAGAGCGCGCCAGATAAGGTAAAGGAACATTGCGCCGTACAAGCCAAAGGGCAATCCTACGGCGGATAGAATGAAGTTGCCTTCCAGAAAATAAGGGATAAAGATGCCTGATAAACCGGCTGCGCCCATCAGGCCAATTAAACCCTGTCCGGCGCGTTTATCAGGTATCCAGCCCAGCCATTTGAGGATGAAATAGAAAAGACTGCTCATCAAAAAGTAGAAGGCTATCAGCCCCAGGACGCCGGTCATCACCAGCGCATCCATTGTTTCATTGTGCGAGCGGTCGGCGGAACTGCCGCGCTGTTCTACGTGCGCCAGTTCGGTGGGGTAGACGTAGGCAAAGGCGTTGAACATTGATTCCGGCCCGTAGCCAATCAAGGGTCTGATGCTGTTGATTGAATCGCTGTAATCGCCCTCGACGCCCAGCGGAGGGTGGGGGCTGATCAGGTTGAGCGCGCTTCCCCAGATAAGTACGCGCACTTTTCCGGTACCGCCTTCGGTGTCCAGCGTACCGGCTAAACGTCTAAGCGTTGGAATTTCGCGGAGGGATTGCAGTGGGCCTGCCGGGTCTTTTAACACCAGCAAGAAGCTGATAAGCCCCACGCCGCCCGCCAGTCCAATGACCATCCATGTGGCCCACATCCAGCGCCAGCCTTTTTTGGCGGCGGCCATATAGGTAAATGCGCCTGCAAAGCCAATGGCTACGCCAATCAGCCCGCCGATGATTGCCGCGCCTTCTAGCTGTAACCGCGCGGCTTGCAACAAGGATTCTATTGCCAGTCCTATGCCGTAGCCCAGCGCGCCACCTAAAGCGACCACAATTCCTACAACTACCGCAAAGCCAACAGAGAGGCCAATCTCTTTGAAGGACAAGCGGCTTTTGTCTTTGGCTTTGTGGCGCAGGTTCAAAATCAGTAAGAAGCCAATTAAGGCAAAAGCGCCCAACAATCCAATTTGCGGGCCGCGGCTAACGCTGTACCAGACGGTTAGAAGTTGTATTGCCAATACAAAAATATAAACTGCCGCCAAAATAGTATGCCCCCACGATGCCTGGTCTTCCGTGATAATGGCTTTCATCGAGCGGATGAGACGGCTGACGGTGAGCGGGATAATCATAATCAAGTAAGACGAGACAAAAATGGCGTTCCCCATATTTGAGGCGACGCGCTTGGTCACGTCGCCGGCCCAGGGAAGGGGATCAAGCCCATTGTGCTGGATAATGCCGTATAGCGCCACCGGCACGCTGGCGATGATAACGGTGGTGATAAATCGCTCTACCTGGGCGCGGCTTTTCATATTGGCCGCCATTAGCGCAAAAACAAGGATGTAACTGAGAAAGGTGTAGCTGCCCTGTAACCGCTGGTAAGACCCCCAAAAACTGACTTGGGGGGAGATGGAGAAGATGGTGGAAATAACATACATCAGCGCAATTGCCAGCACCGGCAAGGTCATGGGTTGTTTGAGCCAGATTTTGAACCGCTGACCAAAGGTTTGCTGACTGTTTGAGCCAACTCCTTCTTCCAATGCTTTGATCAGCCAGGCTAAAAGCATTATCAGCGCAATGCTGCGCATCAAGGTGATTTTATCCGGCTCAAAGGTGCGGGCGGTGTAGATGTTGAAAAAGAGCGGCACGGCTACTACAGCGACCAGCCAACCGGCTTCGATGAGTTTTTCAGAGAAGAGAGATAGTTTTGTTTTCATAGGGGAGCAACCTGATATGAGGAATCAGGTAGACGGTAGACAGTAGACACGGGGTTCTTCTCTGTCTACTGTCTACCGTCTACCGTTTACCTTTGGGGAGATATGCGAGCGATAACGGCGTCGCGTATTTCGCGGGTGGCTTGCAGCGCTTCTTGCGCTTCGGCCAAGCCCATCATTTCAAAGGCCAGATCGCTGGGATAGCGGCCGGCGGTTATGTATTCGTTGAGTATGGCTCCGTTTGGAAGCAATACCTCAAATGCCTGATCATAGCTCATGCAATCTTTCAGTAAATCGGTAATATCGTGGATTTTCTTGAGCGGCCACCCTTGAGCGATGAGGTATGCTTTCAAAAACTTTTCGGCAGCGCCTTGACACAAGAAGCAAATTGTATGATAGACCGGGGACTCGGAATTTATTTCTCGTTCAGCCACAGCTAAATCACCTTTGGCATAATGCAACCATACCTGGGGCGTTTTTTCAGGCAGTTTCCCTGGCTTGTTCATAAAGCACTTTTCCTTCGCCGAATAGATGATAAATGTAAAACGGGTTTTTGTCTTCCAGATTGAGCTCAATTTCTTGAGGCTTGCGCACAATCAGGTCCAGAGGAAAATGTCGTCCTGCCAAAAACATATCCAGTTCTCGCCGCAATTGCCGATTTGAGCCGCTTCCGCTCTGCACAATGAACAGGTCCAGGTCGCTGTCCGGTGCGGCGTCGCCTCTGGCTTGGGAGCCAAACAGGATGATCTGGTAGGGATTAAAGCGATCAACAATTTTCTGGACGATGTAGTCAATCAGTTCGGGGGTTATCTGGTTCGTATTCAGTTTGGGGTCGAGTTCGATTGCGCTATTTGTCATCATTTGGATACTTGTGGCGGGAAAAAACAACTTGAAAAAGATTTCGGATTGTATCGTTTGTAAATGTAACTTGTACATCCTTATCTTTGCATAAACGTAGAATCCTTGGAATACCGCTACCTCTGCCTGTGTAGCCAAAATCAGGGTCTTTAGCCATTAGAGACAATAAAATTGGATTCCGCTCAAGATGAATACCCATCTTGATATTTTCAACAGTAACAGTATTTGGCAGAACGCCGGGGCTGGTAATTTCTACCTTGTCAGTAAAAATATTTATAAACACAGATGAATTGATAAAATAATCGCGGTGCGCCAGCGCATTGGCTACCGCTTCTTTGATAGCAACAACCGGAATTTCAAGTTCGCCGGGCGCATTGAAGTTTTGACCTTGTCGTTGCGCTCGGTGTAGGTTGCGTAAAATGAAATCAACGCCCTGTTTATATTGTTCAAACAGGTTGCCCCCTATATCTTCCTTGTCCCGAAATTTATCTTTTGAAAGATACACCGTTCCCTTGATACCAAATTGCGGTTTATGCAAGGCGACATTTTTACCAAAAAGCAGAAGCCCCGCCAGCGTCAGTTGTTTGTCCTGAAGCAACTTTAAATTTTCAAGCAATGCCTCTCGGGGAATGGTTAAATCGCTTAATTCCTCTCCAAAAGCCGTCTGGTAAAATTTGGTAAAATACAGGAAATCAAAATGCTCTATTGATACGGCGACAGGCATTTCATCGGCAAATAATCTACTGGAGGATTGCATCAGCCTGAACAGTTCTTCTCTGGTTGCCCGACGTTTATCCGCCCCGTTTTTAACCCAATAATCACTCTTGTTTACGCAATAGGGTTTGTGACTGCCTCTTGGAACATTGATTATCAAAACAGGCAGTTGCCCTAACAGCAAGGTTTCAGTATCAACAAAAAGCGGCGGTTCTATTTTTTGGCTGGTGGCGTTGGATATCCACTGATTGAGGTTATTGATGTCCTGTTGGCTAAGTCCCGTTACCTCTCCCAAGTCGCTTGCGCCAATAATGATTTTTCCTCCTTGACTATTAGCAAAAGCAGAAATTTCAACCGCTAGTTTGTCAATACTGGAGAACTTTTCTTTGAATTGATGGCGAGAATCTTCGCCTGCTTTGAGACGTTCTTGTAATTTGTATGTCTCCTTGGTGGATTTTAAATCAGCCTGAATTTCAGCTTGAAGTAGTCGGATTTTCTCGTTCATAAATCAACATCCCGGTTTGGCGGATCAAATCCGCAAAGGGTGATGGTTGGCTAATATCGCGCAAGTCAATAGCCCATTCCGGCAGATCTTCTTCCAGCGTTCGCCAAAGGTCAAAGTATGCCTGGGCTGTTGCGCCTTCAATGGCAATATCCACATCCGATTCCGGATGGAAGTTGCCGGGCTGAATGATTGAGCCGAAGAGATAAGC
>DUEH01000045.1 GCA_011192195.1 Chloroflexota bacterium
GGCCTGGTCTTCGGCATCTACCCGGCTTTCCGGGCCACAAATCTTGATCCGATTGAAGCGCTGAGAAGCGAATAAAAGCAATCAACTTTCAGCTTTCAGCTTTCAGCAGTCAGCTAAAGATTAAAGACTGAAAGCTGACCGCTGATAGCTATCACAAGGAGAACTCACAATGAAAAGCAAAAAATTCTGGATACCCCTAATCATCATTATCGCCCTGTTGGGCGCAGCCTTTTATTTCCGCAGCGACATCATCGGCCTGGTCACGGGAGGGCGTTCCGGGGAAACGGTAAACGCCCAGACGCCGGGCGAGCGAGGCGAAATTGACCTGGAAAATATACAAACCACCATCATCCGTCCGGCGGACAGTATGAATCAGGTCAGCGCGGCGGGGAATATCGCCGCGGTCAGCGAGCGCCCGGTGACGCTGGAAGCGAGCGGCGTTGCGCAGCAAGTGACCGTCACTGAGGGAGACGAGGTTGCCGAGGGCGATTTACTTGTTGCTCTGGACACAAGCGACCTGGAACGCGCTGTCGAGAAGGCGCAACTCAGCCTCGATTCGGCGCAGGCGAGCCTGGATAAACTGCTGGAAGACGCCGACGACGCCGATATTGCGTCGGCGCAAGCGGACCTGGCCTCGGCGCAAGAATCTTTGCTCGATGCGCAAGCGGGCGCGGATGAAATCGAAATCAGCGCCGCCGAAGCGAGTTTGGCGTCGGCCTGGGCTAAATACAATGACCTTCTCGACGGACCCAGCGACGACAAGTTGATCCAATTGAGCGCCAGTATGGAAAAAAGTTTCATCGCCTTACGGCAAGCGCAGCAGGCTTATGACAAAATTGCCTACAGCGACGCGTTGGGCGAAAGCAAGCAGGCGGCAGAGTTGCAACAAGCGACTATTGATTACGCTTCGGCGGAAGCGGCCTATAACGAAGCGGCAGCCGACGCCGACCAGTCCGACCTGCTATCGGCCTGGAGTTCTATTCAAAACGCGCAGCAGCAATTAGATAATCTAAAAGAGCAACCAACCGCCGCCAACCTTGCCAGCGCCGAAGCCAAAGTTGCCAGCGCCGCCTCAAAACTGGAATCGCTGCTCGACGGCGCGGATGAAAGCGACCTGCGCTCCGCCGAGATCAACGTGGAAAAAGCGGAACTCGATCTGGAAGAGGCTCGAGACGCGCTGGAAAAGGCAACCCTCAACGCCCCTGTCAACGGCACGGTGATGTCGGTGAAGGTTTCTGAAGGGGAAAGAGTGAACGCCGGAAGCAGCGTTGTCGCGCTTTCTGATCTGAATGAACTTGAATTGACGGTAGATGTGGCGGAGATTGATATTCCCAAGATCGAAGTGGGGCAAGCGGCGCAGATTACCCTTGACGCTTTATCCGATCAGATATTCGAGGGCCTTGTCACGCGCATCGCGCCCTCCAGCAACTCCGCCGGCGGCGTGGTCAACTATCCGGTGACGGTGCAACTCAATGGCGACCTGTCGCAAGCGCGGCCCGGCATGACCGCGGTCGCCGTCATTATGGCGGGCGGCGACGGCGAATCGGCGGGCTGGCTGGTTCCCACCGACGCCGTGAAAGAGCGCAATGGGCAAACGATGGTGATTCTGCTGCGCGATGGGCAGCCATCCCCCGTTCAAGCGACCAAAACCGGCGTTCAGGGGGAATGGACGATTGTGCAATCGGATGAATTGCAAGCGGGGGATGAGGCGCTGGGAAGCGTTAGCTCATTCATTAACGAGGATGAAGGCGGCAGCGGAATGTTTGGCGGTAGACCGCCGGGCGGCGGTATGGGCGGCAGAGGCGGAAGATAAGCGATGAGGCATAACGCTAATTTTAACCCGCCGCCCGAACCTTATAGCTTTGGTCGGGTGGGACTCTCACCCATTGAGTAATCTTAACGAATTTCTATAGACTAAGCGCCTATTTCCCATCGTTCTGGGGGTAATGGTTAAGTTGTAAGTGATGATTGCGGAATCCAAAACTGTAGTTTTGGACTCCATCACTTACTTTTTTACCACTACCCAGATTATAAGCGTGCCTTGACCCCCGAGGGAACTTATGTTTGTGCTGGAGGTACGATGGCTCAAGTCTTCCAATCCATGCTCCTTGGCCCATTGATGTCAATGCGCGGGAACAAGAATTTGGGCAGCATGGGCGTGGCGAAAACAAACAAAGAGGATTTGGTTTTTATGAGCGAGCTTCTTGAAGCCGGCAAAGTCGTACCTGTTATAGATAAATATTACCCCTTAAGTGAGGCTGCTGAAGCTCTCCGGTATCTTGGAAAAGGACACGCTCAAGGAAAAGTGGTTATTACGGTGTGATCGGCAAGTGTACTCTCTTGAGCGGTATACCTTTGATGGCCGAAAGCAAAAGTCCGCTCACCGCAGGTCATGATTCATTGTCTTTGATGCGAGGGTATAGTATACTTGTTTTATGGAACCGCCCCTGCTGCAAGCCAAACTCTATATCCCCCCACCTCAACCCGATCTTGTCCCCCGCCCCCGCCTGATTGAGCGGCTGAACGAGGGTCTGCACCGCAAACAACCCTCATCTCCGTCCTGGCTGGCTTTGTCAAGACCGCGCTGGTCAGCAGTTTGATTTACGATTTACGGTTTGCAGGCAGAGACAGCGAACCAAGAAAAAATCGCAAATTGATCAAGGGCATCTATACACCATTTTTTTGACGAAACAGCAGCGATACGCCAATAATGACCATCACCGCGCCAATTGCCTGGGTAAGGGTCATCAATTCATTCAGGAGAAGATAGGCATACACGGCCACAAAAGGAATTTCCATCATTGAAAGAATGCTGGCAACGCTGGCGGGAAGGCGTCCCAGGCCAAACATATAAGCGTACCAGGCCCCAATGGTTGGCACAAAAATCAAAGCAGCAAACCAGAGCCAGGTGCTAAGCGGGGCAGGCCAGGGAAAGGGGACAAAAAATTGAAATGGAAGCAACGCCAGCGCGCCAAACCCAAAACCATAGGTCAAAACGGTCAACACCCCGTAGCGGCGACGCACTTTTTTGCCAAAAAGATTCCAACTGGCGTAGGCCAAGGGCAGCCCCAAGCCTGTCAATAAACCGAACAGGTTTAAGTTCGTCTGACTGAGTAAGCCAACATTAGATACCAACACGGTACCGGAAAAGGTGAAAATAATCGCCAAAAGCTTACGCCAACCCAAGGATTCGCGCCATAGAAACCAGGCAATGATCGCTACAACAGCCGGCATAGCCGCTTGCTGTACGGTGGCTACGGCCGGGCCGTTCACAAAAACGGCTAAATTCCAGAAGACGTGAAACGCGCCCACGCTAACACCCACCGCTGCCAGCCAGGGAAGATCGCGTTTTTCTACGCGCAACCAGGCTGGACGCAACAACATAAGCCCCACAAAAAGCGCTGCAAATGTGAGCAGATCACGCCAAAAGGCCAGAGAAAGCGGGCCAAAATTTGCGCCGGCCAAAATAAATCGAACAAAAATACCAGACAGCCCCCAAAGCGCCGAGGCCGCAATAACGGCAATATAGCCAGACAAGGGTCTTTCATTCATCCAAAGATACTCCAATCAAGCCACTTAGGCAGTTCCACAACTTAAGCGCCGGCGGCGATTATACCACGCCCTGAATAAACTTGAAACCCAGCCGCTAAATTACACCGGGATTTTTTGCCAAAAACATCTGTTTGTGCTATATTATCGTTGGTCGTCGATCCCCCGATTTTTCGGCGACCAATGCCCCGGCTACCCCCCAACCCGCCAGCCGGGGCACGTCTTTTTAAACCTGACAGGTTTTAGAACCTGTCAGGTTTTTTTATTCTCATTTGACAAAATTATTTTTATCCGTACAATTTAGCCGTAACTAAAAATTTATTTCTGATTGACAAAATCCATTCACGTTGACCGCCCGAATCTTGGGAGGATAAATGATTGATCCCCTGAACGCTCTAATAATTGCCGCCATCTTAACTGCTATCAGCAGTTGGCTGTTTTGGCCTGAAAAAGGTCTTTTCTGGCGCTGGCAACAGGCGCGACAAATGACTCGGCGCGTATTGAGAGAAGATGCCTTGAAGCATATTCACGATTGCGAGTACCATGACCGCCGCCCGACAGTGAAAAGCCTGGCCGGATCGCTGCGCATTACCGATAATGAGGTAAGCGAACTATTAAGCGAAATGCAAGATCACGAATTGGTAACTTTTGAAGGCGATCAAGTGAAATTAAGCTTGCAAGGGCGCAGCTACGCGCTGCACATCATTCGCGCCCACCGCTTGTGGGAACGCTACCTGGCCGACAAAACCGGCTATCCCGAAGCAGACTGGCACAGCAAATCTGAACACTACGAGCATTTACTTACTCCCGCAGATGCCGAAGCCCTTGCCAATGAGTTAGGCCATCCCCGCTACGACCCGCACGGCGACCCCATCCCCACCGCCGCCGGAGAACTGGCAGCTATAGAACGCTTAACGCTGTCCAACTTTCCGCTTGATCAGCCAGGGCGCATTACGCATCTGGAAGACGAGCCGGAAGCTGTGTACGCGCAGCTAGTGGCTGAAGGGCTGCATCCGGGAATGTCCATTCGGGTAGTAGAGGTAACGCCGCAGCGCATTGTCTTTTGGGCCAATGGCGATGAGCATATTCTGGCGCCCATTATTGCCGCCAACATCTCTGTGGACACCTTTTCGGTAGAAGAAGCGCCGGAACCCGTTCCCCACGACCACCTGAACGAGTTAAAGCCAAACGAAAGCGTCCGCGTCATTGGCATTTCAAAAGCCATTCGCGGGGCAGAGCGTCGGCGCTTGATGGATTTAGGTATTTTACCCGGTACCACCATCACCGCCGAACTGCGCAGCCCTGCCGGAGAATTGACCGCCTATCAAGTTCGCGGCGCGCTCATCGGCCTGCGAGACGAGCAAGCCGCCCTAATTGACATAGAGCAAGGACGCTTATGAAAACAACTATTCCTCAAGCGCCATCATCCGCCTGCCAGACCTGTCCGGCGCACAATGTGGGCAATTTAACCAAGCTGGGCATAGATATGGAAGAATGGGACTACGTAATTGCCCTGGCAGGAAACCCTAACACCGGCAAAAGCACCATCTTCAACGCCCTCACCGGCCTGCGACAGCATACCGGCAACTGGCCCGGCAAAACGGTTACTCGCGCCGAAGGGGGCTTCTCTTTCGCCGACAAACGCTACAAAATTGTAGATTTGCCCGGAACCTACTCTCTTTTGTCCACCAGCCTCGATGAGGAAGTAGCGCGCGATTTCATTTTGTTTGGGCAGCCCGATGTGGCGGTGATTGTGGTAGACGCCACGCGACTGGAGCGCAATTTGAATCTGGCGCTGCAAGTGCTGGAGATCACTAACCGGGTGGTGATTGCGCTAAACCTGATGGACGAAGCGCGGCGGCACAATATCATCGTTGATGAGCGTCGCCTGGCCCGTGACCTGGGCGCGCCGGTAGTTCCCACCGCCGCCCGCTCCCGCGAAGGTATCCCCGAATTGATACAAGCCATTCATCAAGTAGCCACCGGCCAAATTGTCGCCAAACTGCATCGCCTGAAAAACGAGTCGCCCGTCTTGAAGAAGGCGATAAACAAACTTGTTCGCCAAATTGAAGCCGCTTTCCCCGGCTTGCCCAACGCGCGCTGGGTGGCTATCCGCCTGCTGGACGGCGACCAACGCATCATTCAGGCCGTACAGCGCGGCGAATTGGGAGAACTTGCCAATTAGCAATTAAGAATTAACAATTAGCAATAAATGAGTGACCAATGACAAATGACGAAATTCTAAAAACTGCCGAAGCGTTACGCTGGGAAGTAGGCGGCGATTTTCACGAAAGTCTGGTGGAGAATATTTACACCAACGCGGCCCAACTTGCCGACCGCGCTATAAGCTACCCGGATAAGCCGCCGCGCTTTGATCTGGACCGCAGCATTGACCGGTTGGTAACAAGCCGCGTGTGGGGCTTTCCCATTATGCTCTTGCTGCTGATGGTTGTCTTCTGGCTGACTATTTCCGGGGCTAATGTCCCCTCGGCTATGTTGGCAACGCTCTTTCTGGAAATCATCTATCCATTTCTGAAAGGTCTGGCGGCCAGTGTGGGGCTTCCCTGGTGGCTGGATGGCCTGTTGATTGACGGGGTGTATCTGGCTACGGGTTGGGTTATCAGCGTGATGCTTCCGCCAATGGCTATTTTCTTCCCCCTCTTCACCTTGCTGGAAGACTTTGGCTACTTGCCGCGCGTGGCCTTTAATCTGGATAATTTTTTCAAAAAAGCGGGCGCGCACGGCAAACAAGCGCTGAGTATGTCGATGGGTTTTGGCTGCAACGCCGCCGGCGTGGTGGCAACCCGCATTATTGACAGCCCCCGCGAGCGATTGATCGCCATTATCACCAATAACTTTGCCATGTGCAATGGACGCTGGCCCACGCAAATTCTGGTGGCAAGCATCTTCATCGGCGGGCTGGTATCGGCGCAGTGGGCCGGGCTTATTTCCGCATTGGCGGTTGTGGCGATTACCTTGCTGGGGGTATTGCTTAGTTTTGTGGTTTCCTGGGGCTTGTCGCGCACCGTCCTGCGCGGCGAAGTATCTACCTTCAGTCTGGAACTGCCGCCCTATCGCCCGCCGCGTATCTGGCAAACTATTTACACCTCGCTTATTGATCGCACGCTGGTGGTGCTGTGGCGAGCCATTATCTTTGCCATACCGGCCGGGGCTGCAATTTGGCTGGTGAGCAACATCACCGTTGGCGGAACATCTTTGGCCGAATATTTTATCAACTGGTCAAATCCGCTGGGTATTCTGGTGGGGTTGAATGGGGTTATCCTGCTGGCCTACGTGGTAGCCATTCCGGCCAACGAAATTGTCATTCCTACCATCTTGATGCTGACCACTCTGGTATTGGGCGCCAGCGGAGAGGGGACCGGCGTGATGTTCGAGTTGGATTCGCTGAAAGATACAGAGGTGATTCTGCGGGCCGGCGGCTGGACGCTGCTAACGGCGGTGAACTTGATGCTTTTTAGTCTTATTCACAATCCGTGCAGCACCACCATTTACACTATTTACAAAGAAACCGGCAGTAAAAGGTGGACGCTTGTTTCCGCCTTTCTGCCGGTTGTAATGGGCTTTGCCGTTACGTTTTTAGTGGCGCAGGTATGGCGCTTGTTGGGCGGGTGAGCGGGTGTGCGGGTGAGCGGGGGAGAAAGCGTGAAAGTGAGCGGGTGAGAAAATCTCCCCCGCTCATTTTCACGCCCGCTCACTTGCGCCCTACCCATCTTCGCGGAGATTGGTCTTGAGGATTTTGCCGGTGGCGTTCATAGGCAGGGTTTCTCTTATCTCAACAAGGCGCGGGTACTTGTAGGCGGCCATAATTTCTTTGCTCCAGGCTATAATCTCTTCCGGCGAAGCTTCTGCGCCTGCTTTCAAAACCACAAAGGCTTTGATCTCTTCTCCGTGTTGACCGTGCGGCACGCCAATGACCGCCGCCAAAGAGATGGCGGGATGGGTGAGCAGCGCTTCTTCGATCTCGCGCGGGTAAACGTTGAAGCCGCCGCGAATGATCATATCTTTGATGCGGTCTACAATGTAGAAATAACCGTCTTCATCGGTTTGGCCCACATCGCCGGTGTGGAACCAGCCGCCGCGCAGCGCTTCTTTATTCACTTCCGGGCGATTGTAGTAGCCGTTCATCACGTTATGCCCGCGAATAACAATTTCCCCCGCTTCGCCCGACGGTAGTTCATTGTCATCGGCGTCTACAACCTTCATCTCCACGCCCCAGATTGGCAGCCCAATGGACCCCGGTTTGCGCTCGTACTCCATCTGATTGAAAGAAGCCACCGGCGAAGTTTCTGACAGGCCGTAGCCTTCCAGAATTGGCACATCGAATTTCCTTTCAAATTCTTTCAACACCTCAACCGGCAGCGCCGCGCCGCCGGAAGCCGCCACGCGCATGGTGTTGGAAATCTTGTTCAAATCAAATTTATCTGCGCCAGGGTAATGAAGCAACGCCCAGTACATCGTCGGCACGCCGGCAAAGATGCTAACGCCCTCTTTTTGCATCAAGCCCAATACGGCATCCGGGTCAAAGCGCGGCAACAGCACGCTGGTGGCGCCCAAATAGATATTGGCGTTCATCTGCACGGTCTGCCCAAAGGAATGGAACATCGGCAGTACAATCAAACCTACATCATCGCTGGTTCCGTGGAAAAGATTTGCCGAACCAACGGCGTTGGAGAACATATTGAAATGACACAACTCTGCGCCTTTGGGCTGCCCGGTAGTGCCGGAAGTGTAGAGAATGACGGCCGGGTCATCGGGGCGGGTTTGAACCGTGGCAAACGCGGGCGACTGCGCGCCCATGAACATGCCCAGAGAAGTTGTCCCTTCGATGGGCGACGGGGCAGTTGGGTCGGCGGTCATCATCACAAAGTGTTCGCACTTGTCCGCTTGCTGAAATCCGGCGTAGCCCTCTTCTCCCATTGGTAGTTCCGGCGTACCCTGAAAGCAGAAGTAGGCTTTGGCGTCGGAGTCCTTTAGATGGTAGGCAATTTCCCGCCGTTTGAGCAATACATTCAGCGGAACCACCACTGCTCCCGTTTTGAGAATGCCGTAGTAGACAATGGGGAAATAGGGAATGTTGAGGCAGCTCAAGGCTACTTTATCCCCTTTTTGAATACCGGCCTTTTTCAGCCCGTTGGCTATCTGATTGGCCGCGCCGTTGAGCTGGGCAAAGGTCAGGCGCGTGTCGTTGAAGACAATGGCCTCTTTGTTAGCGTGCCGTTTGGCGCTTTCTTCAAGAAAAACGGATAGGTTAAGCATAGGAATCTCCTTTGTTTGATTTACGATTTACGATTTTGGATTTACGCTTATCTTGATTGACGGAATCTATTTCCTTTCCGCAGTCCAATCGTCAATCGTAAATCCGAAATCGTAAATCAAAGTAGTTGAAAGGTGCTGGTGGCGCGCACAACTTTGTGGCGGTAGTCAGTGATGTAACCCAGAAGTTTTTCGTGCAGTTGTTTCCATTCCTTGCTTCTGAGAATGTTCATCATTGTGTCCAAATCGTCGGTGACGGCGCCGGTGAGAATTTGAGGACCTTCGCCGTAAACGGTGTACCAGGATTCGGTGGGCCGCAGTCCCATTTTCATAACAATTGGCGCAAATTCTCTGACAATGAACTCAAAATATTCGTTCTCTTGCCCGGATTTTATGTCCCAACTCATTAAAAGTTTGATCATTTTTTCTCTCCGGATTAAATGGAGTAAGTTGCCCGATGGTGACGGAGTTAACTCCGTCACCATCGGGCAACGTGACCTATGCCAATTAAGGAATAGCGTAGCTTGCAATTTCTTCGCCCTGAGCATTTTTTAACACAACGCTATCGCCGCTAAGCCAGCGAGGGGCGTCTTGATCCCAATACAGGTCGCTGGGGGTGTTGCTGCCTGTTGCGCTATGAACGCGCACGCTGCCGCCGTTCCACAAAAACAGGTTGGGGAAGGCGTAGTCCCCCAGCGCGGAGCCGCTCAATGTCCAGCCGGAAAGGTTTACGCCGGGGCCTTGATTATAAATAATCACCACTTCATCTTCCACCTGCCCGTATCCCAAAACGTTGGTAATTTCCATAGCT
This sequence comes from Chloroflexota bacterium, assembly GCA_011192195.1. Lineage (GTDB taxonomy): Bacteria > Chloroflexota > Anaerolineae > 4572-78 > 4572-78 > DUEH01. The sequence continues at coordinate 9,635 of DUEH01000045.1, forward strand.
ATCTCATCTAACGGCGGGGCGGTAGCGGTGGGGATGGGGGATGAGGTAGGCGTGGGCGTCAGCGAAATGTCGTTGGCGGGGGGCGTAACGTCGTTGCCGGGAGGATCAAAGGGGATGACGGTACCGGTTGGGACGGGAATGGGGGTGAAGGTAGGCGTGGCTTCGGCCAATCCGCCCATTGGAATGAGCAGGGTTTGACCCGCTTGCAGGTAGTCCGGGTCATCAAAGCCGTTGGCTTCCATGATGTCTTCAATGGGTACGCCAAATCTATCGCCAATGCCGCTGAGGCTGTCGCCCACTTCAACCACGTATAAAATGGGTTCCGGCGTGGCTGTTGGAACAGCCGGAAGGGGTGGCGTTTCGTCGGTAGCGGCCAATTGATCCAGAGGCGTTCCCAGCGCTGCCGGCGCTTGCGTGGCATCTTGCCCGCCGATGGGCAATCCCCTGATCGCGCCGCCGAACACCCAGGGGCCAACTATCAACACTACCAACAGGCTGATAAGGGTTGAGACAAGGGCGTTGATACCGATGACCAGCCACAGGGTTTTGCCCGGCAGAGCGGCGCTTTTCGCTTCATCGGCCTGGTATTCCAACGACTGATTTTTTGTTTCATCCATAGCTCGGAATTATACCAGTAATTCAGGATTTTGCGAATTTTCACCCCAAATCAACCACCGTTCCCAGTTCCAGCCGCTCCGCTTCGGCCAGCGCTGCCGCCGCTGTTGCTGCGTCTTGCGCCGCCACGCCCACCGATTTGAAGAAAGTTATCTCCTCCGCCGACTGTCGCCCCGGCTTTTGACCGTTGATGATTTCGCCCAACTCGGCGTGGATGGGCGCGTTGGGGATGATGATGTCGCCCGCTTCAGCCAGACACGCTTCCCGCGAGTCTACCACCACTTTGGCGCGTAAAACAGCGGCAGCACCCACCTCTTGCATCTGCGGGGTGAAAGACCCCACGCCGGTGATGTGCGTTCCCGGCTTCAAGTCAGCGCCGTTAAAGACGGGCGCAGCCGATGTGGTGGCGGTAATCACAACATCCGCATTTTTCACCGCCTGCCGGGGCGACTTTGCCAGCGTAACGGCGGGCGCGTTGGGCCAGACGGCAATCTCTGCCGCCAACTTTTCCGCCGATTGGCGGCTGCGACTGATGAGATAAACCTGAGCAATGTTTCGCACGGCCATTAACGCCCGCAGTTGCGCCCGCGCCTGCGCGCCCGCTCCAAATAGTCCCACCGTTGTGGCGTTTTGACGCGCCAGCAAGTCGGCGGCCAACCCCCCGCCCGCGCCGGTACGAATGGCGGTCAGGCTGTTCCCTTCCAGCAGCGCCAGCGGCAGGCCGGTTTGCGGATCAAGGACTAAAACGGCGGCGTTCACCACCGGCAACCCCAGCGAGGGGTTGTCGCCGTACACGGAGACAATTTTCACGCCCATCTCCCGGCTCTGTTTCAGGTAGGCGGGCATCAGCAGGGTCACGCCCTTTTCGGCGGCGAGGCGGGCGCGTAAGGGCGCGTTGGTTTCTCCGGCAGAAAGTTGCCCAAAGGCGCGGCGCATTGCTGCAATGGCTTTGGACATTGGCAGGGCGGCATTTACATCGGCGGCAGAGAGGATTCGGATTTTCACTGGTTTTCCTTTATGATAAGGGTACATTTCAAATGAGTTGAATTAGTGTATCTTTTTCCCACGCGAAGCGTGGGAAAAAGATACACCTTAACCCAAATGAAACACACCCACTGGTATACGTTATGTTGCTGGAAAAAATACTCTCATCTTTTATTTACTATCCACTGCCCTGGCATCAAGGGAAACCGGAGCAGCGCGGGCTGGAATACAAATCGGTGTGGCTGAAGGCCGAGGATGGCGTTCCCCTTCACGGGTGGTATTTTCCGCACAAGAAAGCGCTGGCTTCGCTGCTGTTTTGTCACGGTAATGCCGGGAACATCAGCCATCGCTTGCAAAACATTGCCGGGCTGGTGGCGGCAGGCTTCAATGTCTTCATCTTCGATTATCGCGGCTACGGTCACAGCAAGGGTTTTCCCTCTGAGCAAGGCTTGTACCGGGACGCTCAAGCTGCGTGGCAGTATCTGTTGGCGACTACTGCCTCACTCAACGCGCCCCGGCTCATTTTTGGCCGCTCGCTGGGGGGCGCAGTTGCCATTGAACTGGCTTTGCATGCGCAGGGTGAGGGATTGGATGGCCTCATTATCGAAAGCAGTTTTACCAGCCTGGGCGATATGGCGCAAAAGACGCTGCCGCTGCCTGGCTTTGGCAAGGTCTTCAAGAGCTACGCCTCGGTGGGCAAACTTCCCCACATTCACGTCCCTCTCCTGCTTATTCACGGTGAAGAAGATAATTTGATCCCCTTTGCGCATAGTCGGCAACTTTTTGAGGCCGCCAATTCGCCCAGGTTTTTCTATCCCATCCCTGACGCGGGGCATAATGACACTTACGTGGTGGGCGGGCAAGCGTATTTTGAGCGATTGGCAGCCTTTGCGCGGGATTCTGTGGGAGAGTGAACCCCTTGAGAGTAAAAATTCTTTATATGTCTGCCGCAGAGCCTGTCCTGAGTTTGCCGAAGGATAAGCGACGCCAAAGTATGAGACAAAATTTTGACTCACGGACGGAAGGAAACACGGACAAAAACAAAAAAATCATTGTCCGTGTTTCCTTCCGTCCGTGAGTTATCCTTATCACTTGTCGGTTTGAGGCAAAGCTTCGTGAGACAGTTACAACTCTTATACGATAATACCAAAGGGTCAACAAATGTCAAACACTTACCAACAGCGCATCAAAAACCACATACTCGATGAAGAGACCTTCCTCAGCGCCGTCTTTAGCGGGCAGCAAAAGGGGAAAAGCGTCCTCTGGGAAAAAGTTTCGCTGCGTCCGGTGCTGCTAAAGGACAAGCGACACATCCAGTTTTCGTATTTTGATGGAAAACAGGACATCAGCAAAAACTACGCCGGCGATGAGCTGGCAGAAAAGGTTGATGAGTTGCTGGCGTTGGCCTTCAAAAGCATCGCCCTGCGCGCCAGCAGCGGAGATATTCGCGTTCAAATCACCAAAAAGGGAAAAGCCATCATTCATCAAGACAAAGCGCCCGCCAAACAGCCTCAGCAGCCGGACCTCTCTCACAATCATCGCAAAGACCTGATCCTGCCCTTTGACAAGCCGAACCCTTTTCTGCAAACCATCGGCATTATGACCGCAGAAGGCCGCATACGCGCCAAAATGCAGGATAAATTCTGGCAGATCAACCGTTTTTTGCAGCTTGTTCACCAGAGTATTGACCTCAAACGCCTAAGCCATTCGCCGCTGCGCGTGGTTGATTGCGGCTGCGGCAGCGCCTACCTTAGCTTTGCCACCTACCACTACTTAAGCGATATTTTGGAGCGTCCCACCCAAATGGTGGGCATTGACCTCAAATCAGACCTGCTTCAACGACGCGGTGAGCAGGCCAGGAATCTGGGCTGGGACGGTTTGCGCTTTGAAGCCAGCCGCATCATTGACTACACTCCCGCCGCCCCGCCCGATATTGTGCTGGCGCTGCACGCCTGCGATACCGCCACCGACGAATCGCTGGCTCAGGCCGCGCGCTGGGGCAGTCGCTACATTTTCAGCGTTCCCTGTTGCCACCATCATCTGCAAGCCCAACTCCCTTCTGTAGGACAAGCTGTTAGCTTGTCCCACAAACCCGTCTTGCGGCACGGCATCCTCAAAGAACGCCTGGGCGACATTCTCACCGACGCCTTTCGCGCCCTCATCCTGCGCATAATGGGCTACCGCAGCGAGGTAGTAGAATTTATCTCCAGTGAACACACCGACAAAAATCTAATGATCCGCGCCGTGAAGGCAAGCAAGCCCGGCCAAGCCCAATTTCTGCGCGAATATCAGGCGATGAAGGCTGAGTGGGGCGCGACGCCCTATTTGGAGGAGTTGTTAGGAAAGGAGTTTCCCTATGCCTGAACCAATCACCACAACCGCTTTAGCCCCTGCCCTCTACAGAATATGCTGCTTTTTGCAACGCACTTGAATTAGAGAGCAAGAAACGGATATTTTTTTAGCGCATAAGCCTTGTAATGGAAATTAAATTCTATGTGTTGCAGATAGCGAGGAGGCAGTTAGGCCGAAAACCAGCCCAACTATCTGTTACCGATGACAACAGTATTTGTGAGGTGATTGATGAAACGCGCCGATAATTTTGCATCTGAGTTGAGTCGCTGGCAAGCCATTGTTCAGCGAGATCAACAGGCTGATGGCGTTTTTGTGTATGGCGTTGTGACAACCGGCATCTACTGTCGCCCGATATGCCCTTCGCGTATGCCTAATCGATTGGTTCACGACCGACGCTTTGGGGCGCGCGACTTCGTTGGAACAAAAACAACCTCTCTCAATTTCAAAAAATACGGAATCTTGCCCAAATTACAACTTTAGCTTATCATAAAAAAGCCTGCAAAGTGTACCGACTTTGCAGGTTTTGAATGATTGTCTTGCCTGACCCCTATGCTATGCGCAAGATTGACTTTTTTGCTGTTTGCCGGAAGATTTCCGCTTGCACTTGGGTAAGGATTTCTCAACGAGAGCAGTCAGGCGGGCAAATTCTGTTTGCAGGGTAGTAACGGTTTTTTCAAGCGTATCTACCCTGCCTCGCAGTTCATAGCGATTGACGTTGGCCGTAGTTTGCAGTTCATAGAGTTTATCAATATGTTGCAAAGTATGCCCTATCGCCATTTCGACCGTCATTCTGTCGTTTGCATAATCCGACAGAATTTGTTTATGGTTATATGTACCCATTGAAATCCCTCCTTTTTTGAATTTTTGTAACCCTATAGGTTTACAACCGCGATAATAACATATTGTTCGACTTGCGTCAGGTTTAAGAGTACATAATGGAAAGATTTGGGGAAAAACTGCATACCCTGCGTAGTGGGCAAGGTTTAACGTTGCGGCAGATGGGAGATAGACTCAGTGTCAGCCACACTTTTGTTGCGCGGTTGGAAAAAGGGGAAAAAATCCCTAACGTACAATGGTGTTAAGGGTTTCTCAAATCTTTAATGTTTCTACGGATGTATTGATAAAAGACGAACTGGAGCTAGAGGATTAGGATTAAGGCAAGCCTTAGTTGTTCCACACAAAATTCTCGGGGAAAAGGAGGATTTTTTGTACCCGCCATGCGGCTTTGGATTTCAGCCGGCTAAACGAGAGCCGCGCGCGAAAAACTTCTTCTCTACTTGGGGCATTTCTTCCGGCTATCCAAATGGTATCTTGGAAGGATGGATTATATCTTTCTTGAAGCAGGCCATTCGGTACAGCCGCTATGGTGATGGATTTCAGTTTATTACAGTTGTCGATCTGTTCGTAGTTGTATTTGACAAAGATGGTCGTGATAATGTAGTTGGTATCCCGGATGGTCAAAATCTTGGGCAGGTTTCCCTCAACTTCAATCTTTTCTTCCGCTCTGATTTGGCGTACCGTCATCAAGAATTGAGAAGTTTGCAGGGTAGCTGTTCCCTGACCGCTTGCTTTTTCGGCTTTGGAATCCACAAATAACGCCTGCCGAATAGCATAATCTGGATGAAACAGGTATCTGGCGCGTTTGTAGTCAATTTTGCCAAATAATCGCTGATCAATTTTTGCTACGCCCACCCTGTCTAAAGCCTCACGGGTGATGTCCTCGCCAATGTCCGCCACTAAATCACTTTCCTCGCGGAAAATTTCAATAGCCGTATCTCGATAATCATAAATGGCCTGCACAACCAGTCGAAGCGAGGCTTTTTCTACTTCTTCTAAACGGTCCAGGTCATCTCTGAGTTTTTCGGGGTCAAGTAGCATCTTTCACGCTTTAATCTTCATTGAGGGGTAAAGCTAATTGTTGGCCTTCTGCCATTGCCTTTTGAACGTTACTTTGGGCTAATTTTATATATTTTTCAAGTAATTCTATGCCGATGAAATTTCTGCGCTGTTGAATGGCGGCAATCGCTGTCGTTCCGCTGCCCATAAAGCAATCTAGCGCAATATCACCCGCTTCGGTCAATAATTGAATGAAGCGGCGCGGCAGTTCCAGGGGGAATTTGGCTTCATGGTTATCGTTGGCGCGTACCGACGGAATATGCCAAACCCCGCGCGACCCCCACTCTCGCCACTCCTTTTTAGTCAATCTGTTTCTATCAACCTTGGTTACGCCGGGCTTCCAGAACACGTACAAATATTCAAACTCATCAACTGATTTGTAAGACAAACTATGCCAGCGTGAATTTTCCCAGGCGGCATCTTTTGTCCAGACTCGTCTATCGTACAGGTAAAAACCGGCATTAAGCCCCCATTCTTCAATGAGGCCGCCAACAATTTTTACTCTGGTTTGCGCTTCATATTTACCGCCGCGTATGTTGTTGCCATTAAGCCGGCGATCAACCGTTTGTTCACTGCATCCCAATAGTTTTGCGATTTGGTAGCGATTACAGTCAGGGTGTTCAGCCATCGCCCTAAGCACATCATCTCTGGTTACGGGGGAACGTTTGTTGCTAACGACTTCAGCCTGGATCCTAGGGATTGCGGGGTCTTTGAAAACTAAAATGTCGGCTATATTTATGACCAAAAACCCGCCTGGTTTGATGATAGGAAAATGACGGGCTATCACTGTAGAAAGTAGATTCTGCCAATCTTCAAACGATAAATCAGCTTCGTATTCTTTGCCGACAAAGTAGGGGGGAGACCAAATACTCAAGGCGATGCTATTGGGTTGAATTTTGGAGAGAAGTTTACGCGCGTCGCCGTGATAAATGCGATTGATTTCTAAAGCGCTATCAAGTTGCTCACTTTGATAAACTTCTGTGAGTTGACGCTGCAAATCTGGCGACAACCTGTTGATATTGAAGTTAGTCACATTTGATTTATTGGTAAGGGTACCCACAGTAAACGCTCCAGAGGCTTTCAGATAGTATACCACTAATCTGTTTAGAACGCATGTTCATTTGGGAATGGCGGTTGTGTTGTACAGATGTGGTATAATACCTGCTATGGCACAGCTAAATTTTCATAAGCAACTGAATATGTCATTTCCCACTAACAAGCAAACTACCAATAATCGCAAGCTAACTTGAAGACCAGACTCCCCAACGCCGATTGGTTGGTTTCATCGACAGGGAGA
>DUEH01000046.1 GCA_011192195.1 Chloroflexota bacterium
AGGTAAGCAGCTCGCAGGTGAGCCGCGTCGGGGGTTGTTTCGCCCGTTGTGATGAAGGTTGGTTTTTCCAGGTAGGTGTTGTCCCGCCCGGCGATGATCTTCTGGGCCGTACTCCCCACCACCGCGTTATCGCCCGCCTGCAAGAGGCTGTCTTGAATGATGATGCCCGCCCCCTTGAGTGCAGCTTGCTGCCGCTTTAGTTCGGCTTTCTTTTCTTCGATTTGTTCATCGGGCAAGATGCCGCGCAGAGTTTCCAGACTATTCAATTGTTGGCGAATTTTTTCCAGCGCGGCTTGCTGGTCTGGTTGGTTTTTGGTCATCTAATTGACTCCTGATGATAAAATGAAATTATAAATGGTAAATTATAAAGTATTTTACCATTCATAATTCACCATTTACCATTTTTTCAAAATAAATTTCAGTCCGAAAACCCTTTTGTCCGCGCCTGCCTTACTTCTTCCGCTTTGGCCTTGATCTTGGCTCCCACCACGCCCAGCCCGGCGACGGGATTGGCCAGGGTAGCCAGAATTACGTCAATGATGTCGGGGGCCGCGCGCTCGATGTTGCGCAGGCGGCGGGAGAGGAAGGAGTCTTTTAGCGCTTCCGGGTCTTCGGCGGCCGCTTCTTCAATTTCGGCCAGTTCAGCTTTGGCGTCCGCTTTGTCTGCGGGCCTGAGCTTGGGGTCATCGGAGATTTGGCGGGCGATGGACGCAAAGAAATCGGCCAGGGCCTCGCCGCTGACGCCTTGATTGAGGGCAGCCTGCGCCCCCTTGCCAATGGCCGCGGCGCTGTTGGACACGTCGCCAACGGTGGTTTTGTCCCCCTCCGTATAGTCGCCCCCGCCGGTGTTGATGATGCGGTTTCCGCTTCCGGCCACAATATCCCCGCCAGTTGAGGCGTTGATTACGCTCCCTTTCCCGGCGTGGATGGTGACGCCTCCCTGCTGCGGGAACGGCGGCGTTGGCGGCGCTCCGGGTTCCTTGCCCCCGGCGGCAAGTTGAGCTTGCAGCGTTTCCAGTTGAGCTTCCAGGTCTTCGATCTCGATGGGGATGCGCGGGTCGGCGGAGATGTCGTACAAGACTTCTTGCTGTTTGAGCCTTTGCAAGCGGCGATTGTGGTCAGAAATCAGTTGTTGTAGATCGTCGGGGTGGGTCATTTGATGGTCTCCTTAATTTTACTGAAAAGCAGCTAAATCAATTTACGATTTACGATTTTGGATTTATTACAATGCCCTTTGGGTGCGATTGGTTTTGGCGGGCAGCCTTAATCGTCAATCGTAAATCTGAAATCTGAAATTGACCGGATGCAAACAATGTTGCAAGACCGACAATTTTTTGTCGATACGAAAACGCTAAGAGGCTAACGGAAGGTAGGCTCGGCATCTTGCGGCTCGGGTATCGCTTCGCCGGTTGAAACGCGGCTTAGAAAAATGGCGGCAACGCCCATCGCCGCCGCCGAAACCAGAAACATTGTCCGGTAGCCAATTCCTGCTTGCGCGTTAAGAATATCTATTAGCTGACCAATGACAATCGGGCCTGCAATGGCGGCGGACATTGAGGCAAAGTAGTACATTCCGGTGTACGCGCCCAGCTTTTCTTGCGAAACGCTATCGACGACCATAGGCAGGCTGTTGATATTGACCATCGCCCAGCAAACGCCCACCACGCCCATTGCAATCATCACGGTTGTCAAGTTGGCGATAGCAAAAATAGCCAGAATAGCCAGGGTAAACCCGGTCAAGCCGATGAGGATAGTCTTTTTTCGCCCAATTTTTCCGGCAAGATAGCCGGATGGCACGGTGGCAAGAATAAAAGTTGCTCCGGCGATGGTGAACAGCTGCGACGCTTTTCCGGCGGTAATTCCTAAATCAAACGTGGCGTAAGAGGTGAAAAAAGTTTCCAGAGAGTTGTACGCCAGAAACCAGGCAAAAATGGCAAGAAGCAGAAAAAGAACGCTTTTGTTTTCATTGCGCCACACTTCCTTGATCGTGTCCATCAGTTTTGCGTTCTTTTCAGGCGGTTTTTCTTCGTAATCTCTGGGTTCTTTGATAACCGCCACCAAAACAATGCCGGTGAGTAAAACCACCGCTCCGCCAATCCAAAACGGAAGCGAGATGTTAATATCGAAAAGGGCGCCGCCGGCAAGCAAGCCAGTCACTACGCCAAAGCCGCCCATTAAATTGATAATGCCGTTTGCCTGACTTCTGAATTTGGAAGGGGCAATATCGGGCATTAAAGCGATGGCGGGCGTGCGGTAAATGGCGGCGGCTAACAAGGTGAAGCCCAAGGCCACAACAAAAATCAGGAACGGCGTTGTCAGTTGGTCAAACTGGCCGCTTAATTCCGGGGGGATAAGGGTGATGGCGTAAGGAATGGCTACAAATCCGGCGACGGTGAGGGGAACGCCAACCATAATGTAAGGCATTCGGCGTCCAAAGCGGGTGCGGGTGGCGTCGCTTTTTACGCCAATCCACGGTTGAATGAAGACGGCGGCAATGTTGTCCAGCGACATAATGAAGCCGGTGGCGGCGGCGCTTAAGCCAAACCCAACTAATCCCGATATATTTTTCGCGTCTGGCAGACCTGGGTTGCCCGCTTGCAAAAAGATGGGGACGTAAGCGTTGTAAACCGCCCACAACAGGGAGATTCCCAGAAATCCAGACCCAAGTAAAATGATTTTGCCGTAGTTTAATTTTGTCTCTTTTGCCATGCTGTTTATTCTCCCTCAGTATTTACGCATTTTGCCATGTTCCGCATCGAATTTCACTAATTACCTGAATTTTTTGCTTTTTTCGTGTTAATTCGTGAAATTTGATGCCTGATTTCTTTTGAGTGCGGTAGGTACTGCTCCCTAAAAAGCGCGAGACAAAGGCCGCCGCGCCTGGTTTAAAAACACAGACCCGCCTCAGTTTTGCTAACCGAGCCGGGTCTGTTCTTGAAAAAGGCGGGGAGACAGGGATTCGAACCCTGGGTGGAGCTTTGTGACCCCACAACCGCTTAGCAGGCGGCCCCATTCAACCACTCTGGCATCTCCCCAAATTCAATTAGCAATTATCAATTAAGAATTAACAATGAAAAACCGAAGAATTGTTCATTGCTAATTGTTCATTGTTAATTGGTATCAGGCGGAGGGAGAGGGATTCGAACCCCCGGAAGCCTTGCGACTTCAGTGGTTTTCAAGACCACCGCATTAAACCACTCTGCCATCCCTCCAGGTTATTCAATTCCCTGACCGCCCGCTATTCTAGCAGAGAGTGGGGGTTTAGTCAAAAACCATCATTTTTTTGACATCCCTTTTGCAGCCGTCTATAATGGCGTTAATTGAATAAATGCAGTATCTCAAAAGTCGCGCGCGAGACGACGAAGGACGAACGACGAAAATTGCTGTTTTCACGATCGATTCGTCTTTCGTCTCGCTTGACGGTCATACGTCCAACTGTTCCAGATGACTTTTGCGGTACTGCGAATAAATACCTTCGGGGCAGGGTGAGCGAAAGCAATTCCTGACCGGCGGTAAGGCGGTGTAAAAGTCGCTAAGCCCGCGAGCCGCAGCAGCGGCAGGATTTGGTGCAATTCCAAAGCCGACGGTACAGTCCGGATAGGAGAAGGTAAGCGAGTTGCGATTTTGGATTTACGATTTCAGATTTACGATTGGTTTTTCACGCGCAGCCTAATCACCTGAGTTCGGGATAAGATTTATGGGACACAGATTACACAGATTTTTTCTTTGATTTATTAACATAATCTGTACCCAGGAAGCGGGGCATACTATGTTTATCTGTGAAATCTGTGTCCCATTTGAAAAATCATCGCATAGTTTGGTTTATCCCGAACTGAGGTTAATCGTAAACCTGTGCTGAGCGAAACCGAAGTATCCAAAATCGCGTTGTTTTGCTATTTACCCCCGAAGCATTATTGCTTTGGGGGTTTTGTTTTAGGAATCTTGCTCTATGGAAAAAAGAGACACAGGTCAAATTCACCGGCGGCGAAATTCATCGTTGTGGACGGCGCCTGCCGCGCTGCTTGTATTTTTGATAATCTGGCAAGGAATTGTCTGGCTGGGGGACTATCCGGCTTTTATCTTGCCCTCGCCAATCGAGACGGCAACGGCTTTTGCCCGTGTATTGCGCGATGGCGCTCTTTGGCGGCATACTCTGGTCACGCTATCCGAGGTGTTGAGCGGCCTGATCCTGGGCGTGGCATCGGCAACCGCGCTGGGCTATTTCCTGGCCAAAAACAAATATCTGGAACGTTTATTAGCGCCCTGCATCGTCGCTTCCCAATCGGTGCCGGTGGTAGCCATTGCGCCGCTCTTGATCATCTGGTTTGGGGCCGGTCATTTGAGCAAGGTACTCATCTGCACCCTGATTGTCTTTTTTCCAATGTTGGTCAACACCATCGTAGGCATCCGTTCCGTAGACGAGAATTTACACGAGCTTATGCGCTCCCTCCGGGCCAGCCGGTGGCAGACCTTCAAAATGTTAGAAGTCCCTGCCGCCCTGCCCGTACTGCTGGGAGGCCTGAAAGTCAGCGTCACCCTGTCGGTGATTGGGGCTGTGGTGGGCGAATTTGTCGGCGCGAATCAGGGATTGGGCTTTTTGATCAACCAGGCGCGCGGCCTGTTCAATACGCCGCTGGTTTTTGTAGCAATTTTTACGCTGGTTTTCATTGCGCTGGCGCTTTACGGGCTGGTTTCGCTGCTGGAAACGCGCCTGCTGCGCTGGCGGGGGTGAGCAGGGGAGCAGGGGAGAGGAGGTGAGAATTTTCCCCTTTCTACTTTTTACCGTCTACCATCTACTGATTTTTGAGGAGAGAAACATAATGCAAAAACTAATATTCATCATCATTTTACTTGCAGTCTTGTTGATAACGGCTTGCGGCGCTGCTCCGGCAGCAGAAACGCCGCCAGATGCGTTGACCCACATTGACTTGGGGGTTGGCTTTGCGCCCAACGTACAGTTTGCCCCCATTTACGTGGCGCAGACCAAAGGTTTCTACGCCGAAGCCGGGCTGGACGTATCTCTGGAACACGGTTATGAGAACGATTTTATCGCCCTCACTGCTCAGGGAGAACGCCAATTCGCCGTTGCCAGCGGAGACCAGATCATCCTGGCCCGTTCTCAAGGGCTGCCGGTGGTTTACGTGATGAAGTGGTATCAGCGATTCCCGGTGGGCGTTGCTGCTCCGGCGGACTCAGGCATTGATTCGCCCCAGGCCTTGGCCGGACAGTCGGTGGGGATACCGGGGCTTTTTGGAGCCAGCTACGTGGCCTGGAAGGCGCTGGTCTACGCCGCCAATCTGGACGAAAGCGCCATTGATTTGCAGGAAATCGGCTTCACCCAGGCCGAAGCCTTGAGTCAGGGAGTGGTTGACGCCGCCGTTGTTTACGTGGCCAATGAGCCAATCCAGTTGAAACACGCCGGGATGGCGGTCAACCTGATCGAAGTGTCCGACTATATTGACCTGGTTGCCAATGGCCTCATTACCAGCGAAGAACTCATCCGGGAAAACCCGGACCTGATACGTCGAATGGTGGGAGCCAGTTTGAAGGGACTGGCCTACACCATCGAACACCCGGACGAAGCCTTTGACATCGCCCGTCAATTCATCCCCGAGATGAGCGACGAAGACGCGCCAACCCAACGCGCCGTTCTGAACGCCTCCATCGAATTGTGGCGCAGCGACGAACCGGGGCTATCGGCCCCTGAAGCCTGGGCTGATTCGGCTGCGTTTATGCGCGCCAGCGGCTTGATAGAGACAGATGTTGAAGTTGACAAGTTGTACACCAATGAATTTGTGAAGGAGTAGCGCCCATTCTCCAGGCCATCCATCTCTACAAACAATACACCACCACCCAACACGGGGCGCTCCCGGCCATCAAGGATGTTTCTTTTGAGGTCGCGTCCGGGGAATTTGTGTGCATTGTGGGGCCATCCGGCTGCGGAAAAACCACGTTGCTGCGTTTACTGGCCGGGCTGATTTCGCCAGACCAGGGCGAAGTTCGACTGAACGGCCAATTGCTGCGAGAACCGTGTTCCGACATCGGGCTGGTCTTTCAAAAAGCCAACCTGATGCCCTGGCGAAGCGTTTTTGACAACATTCTGCTGCCGCTGCAAGTGCAAAATACTCCAAAAGTTCAAGCAAATGAGCGCGTAGAACAGGCCCTGACAATGGTGGGCTTAAGCGACTTTGCCGCCGCCTACCCCCGCGAACTCTCCGGCGGAATGCAGCAGCGCGTCGCCCTTGCCCGCGCCCTGGTCCACGAACCCAGGATTTTGCTCCTCGATGAGCCATTTGGCGCGCTGGACGCCCTTGCCCGCGAGCGTCTTAATCTGGAATTGCTGCAATTGTGGCGAGCCAGCCGCAAAACCGTGGTGATGGTAACGCACAATATCCAGGAGGCGGTCTTTTTAGCCGACCGGGTTCTGGTTCTCAGCCAAAGACCGGGGCAAGTGACCGCCGCTATTCCCATCAACCTGCCCCGCCCCAGGGAATTATCTCTGGTCTACGACAACAATTTCAGCGCATTGGCGTATCAGGTACGTCAGGCTATTCAGTAATTTTTGCCCATAACAAACTCCCGGCATGGTTCAGAACAGGCTGGAATCAACTTGACACTTTTGCACCCGTAGACGAAAGACGAAGGACGAAAGACCAATGAACTTGGGCGTAAATTTCGTCCTTCGTCAGAATTTGTCAACCTGCTTTGTGCAACATTTGAACCATGCCCTTTATCCGGTACAATTATCCTGTCTCAATTACCGTGACAAGCAAAACAAGTGATATTTCGCAGTACCGCAAAAGTCGCACACGAGGCGACGAAGGACGAAAATTGTTGTTTTCATGATCGATTCGTCTTTCGTCCTCCGTCATTCGTCCAACTGTTCCAGGTGACTTTTGCGGTACTGCGAAAAATTGGATACGAGCAAAGTATCGCCCAGCGCCGCTCACCGCGCTTTGGCGCAACTCCCCGTCTCCCTGATCTTCACGGCCAACTACGATGACCTGCTCAAAGAGACCTTTGAAAGGGCGGGTAAGCGCGTCAACATCGTCACGCGAGATAGTTATATTCCTTTTATGGGGCGGGGGGAAGATGAGGTCAACATCATCAAACTCTACGGCGATTTGCGTCAGCCGGATACACTGGTCTTGGCGCGTCAGCAGTTTGAGGCTTATTTGGGGGATCGCCCGCAAACGATCAAGCTGTTGGAAACGGAACTGGCTCGCTCAACAGCGCTTTATATTGGCTGGAGCCACAGCGATCCCTTTTTTAGCCTGATTTTGGGCCAATTACTGGATCGTATGCAAGGCTTTGAGCGGCGAGGCTACGCTACACTGTTTAATCTGACCCAATCCCAGGCGCAAGACCTGGAAGAGCGCAAGAAAATTCGCCTGCTGTCTCTTTCACCGGAGCGAGACGAGGCGGCGCAGTTGGCGGTGTTGTTTGAGTTGTTGAGCAAAGTGGGATGCTGACTTAATGACCTTTACATCTTTTTCACAACACCAGCATCTTTTCCACATTCAGCGTCAGGCGCACCGTCTCTCCTGCCTGCCAGCCTTCCGCAGAGGGTAGTTCAAACATCAAACGCTGACCGGCAGCCTTGATCCACACCTGATAATACTTCCCCCGAAACGAAATCGCTGTCACAAGGGCCTCGACTTCGACCGCCGACCGCCGATCACTGACCGCTGACCGCTGACCGCTGACCGCTGAAAGCCTGTCCTGAGCGAAGCCGAAGGGCTGAAAGCCGACCACCGCATCAGGCTTGATCAACACTGTCACCTGCTCACCCGCCGGCGGCAGCGGAGAGGGTAGGGTCAGGCGGCCAATGACGGTATCCACCTCTCCCGATGATGTGGTGTTTCCCGCCAGTAAATTGTGAAAGCCCAAAAAACGCGCTGCAAAGGGCGATGCCGGGCGGGCGTAAATGCGCGGCGGCGCGTCCAATTGCTCGATGCGCCCGGCGTTCATCACCGCAATGCGCTCGGCAACGGCAAAAGCTTCGCTTTGGTCGTGCGTAACGTAGATGGCGGTTACACCAACGCGCTTTAGGATGTGGCGTAAATCCAGCATCAATCGCTCGCGCAGGGCGCGGTCTAATGCGCCCAGCGGTTCATCCAGCATCAGTAATTGCGGCCCCGGCGCCAGCGAACGCGCCAGCGCCACGCGCTGTTGTTCGCCGCCGGAGAGCAGGCTGATGTCGCGGTCTTCAAAATTGCGCAGATCAACCAGCGCCAGCATCTCCGCCACCCGTTCTTGCACTGCCTGCGGCGAATTGCCGCGCGTTTGCAGGCCAAAAGCCACGTTATCAAAGACGTTTTTGTGCGGAAACAGGGCAAAATCCTGAAACATCATCCCAAAGCCGCGCCGGTGGGGCGCAAGGTTGGTAATTTTTTGCCCGGCGAAGAAAACCTGTCCGCTGTCGGGAGTTTCCAGCCCGGCAATCATTCGCAGCAACGTTGTTTTTCCGCAGCCTGATGGACCCAGCAGGCAGACAATTTCACCTGCGTCAACCTCAAAGCTGACATCATTGACAGCAGAGGCGTCGGGGGTGAAGGATTTGGTGAGCGCTTTAATTTTTAATAGTGACATCTTAAAACTCCCCTTCATCTCCCAATTGAAACCGCTCTATGGCAATAAAGCCGATGGCGCAGACCAGCATCAGCAGCGCGCTCATTGCCAGCGCTTGTCCGTAGTTCAGCGCGCCGGGTTGTCCCAAAAAACGATAGATGGCTACCGGCATGGTGGGCGTCTGCGGGCGGGCGATGAAGAGCGTAGCGCCAAATTCGCCCATACTGATGGTGAAGGCAAAGACTGCGCCAACCAGCAGCGCGCGTTGAATGAGCGGCCAATCTACCGCCAACCACGCGCGGCGCGGCGTGGCTCCCAGGGTGGCGGCAGCTTCACGCAACTTGGGGTTAATGCTTCGCATGGCGGGCAAAAGGCTGCGAATGACAAAGGGTATAGCTATCAGGGTGTGCGCAACAGGAACCAGCAGCAGCGAACTGCGCAGGTTGAGAGGCGGCCTGCCCAGCGCGATGATGTAGCCAAAGCCCAGCGTTACCGCCGATGTTGCCAGCGGCAGCATAAAGAGCGCATCCAGCCAGCCTCTCCAGCGATGAGTTTCTCTGGTCAGTAGCAGCGCGCTGATCATCCCCAGCAGCGCGGCCAAAACTACTGTTGCCAGCGCAAAGGCAATTGAGTTGAAAATGGCTTCGGCGGGCGGGACAAAAAAGAGTGATCCCTGTCGATTGATGAAGAGTTCCCGATAGTAACGCAACGTCAATCCGTTTGCGCCGCTGAAAGAGCGCAGTACCAGCGCCAGCAAGGGCGTCCCCAGCAAAAGCAGCATCAGCGCCAAATTGCCAACAACAATGAGCCGGTCTCGCCAGCTTTTGACCGGGCGTTGCAGCGAGCGGCTTGATTGGCGATTCAGCGGGCGCGCCATCTGCGTCTGACTTCGGCTGTAAACGCGCATCAGCCCAAAGGTGAAGATAATTTGAATGATAGAAAGCGCCGCCGCCGTTGGTAGATTGAACAGGTTAACCGCTTGCCGGTATATTTCCACTTCCAGCGTGGCGTACTGCGGCCCGCCCAAAATCAACACCACGCCAAAACTGCTAAAACAGAAGATAAAAACCAGCATCCCGGCAGCGTTTATCGCCGGCATCAGTAAGGGCAGAGTTACGCGCCTGAAAACTTTTATAGGCGATGCGCCCAGCAGTTGCGCGGCCTCTTCCACGTTGGGGTTAAGATTTTGCCAGTAGCCGCTGATGATTCGCAGGGCTACGCTGTAATTGTAGAAGATATGCGCCAGCAAAATCATCCAGATAGTGTGATGAATCTGCACCGGCGGCTGCGACAGGTTGAAGAGCGACATCATCCCTTGATTGAGCAACCCGCGTGGGCCAAGCAGGGCGGTAAAGGCGTTGGCAACCACTACCGTCGGCAGTACAAAAGGGAGTGTGCTGAGGGTTTTGAGCGTATTCTTGCTCCAAAATCGGTAGCGGGCAAAGACGTAGGCGCCGGGCATCGCCAGCAAAAGGGTGAGCAGCGTAGATAATGTCGCCTGCCAGATGGTGAACCAGAGCGTCTTTAGGTAGTAGGGCGTGTCGGTCAGTTTGGCTAAAGCGCTCAGGTCAAGGTGTTTCTCCGGCGCAAAGCTCAAGCCAAAAATTGCCGCCAACGGATAGAAATAGAACAGGGCAAAGAAAGCAAGGGGCAAGGCGTAGAAGGTAAGTTTAAGGAATTTTGAGTTGAGCATTTGTCGGGGATGCGTTGCAGTTTTTAGGCGAATTTTCACCACAGAGGCACGGAGACACGGAGAAAAGCATAAAAAATTTCTGCGACTCTGCGCCTCTGTGGTGAATTTTCAAATCCTACCTGAAAACTGCAATACGCCCTTTGCCGGTTGGATGTTGACTATTCAGCGCAATACGGGTATGGTTAAACACCAGGCAAGACTTACGCAGTTAATGTCTATTCAAGACAACTTGTTCAGGGAAATAGCTATGAAAAACCTTAAAGCAGACATTATGGTCATTGACGACACATTGGATAACTTGCGCGTGCTGAACGGTATATTGAACCTGAACGGATACAAAGTGCGCGGCGCTCCCAATGGAACAATGGGCATTAAAGCCGTTAAGCTATCGCCGCCGGATCTGATTTTGCTTGATATTATGATGCCGGATATGGACGGCTATGAAGTCTGCCGGCGCTTGAAATCGGATGACGACGAGCGTATCCGCAACATCCCGGTTATTTTTATCAGCGCGCTGGATCAGGCCGTGGATAAGGTGAAGGCATTTTCTGTGGGCGCGGTAGATTACGTGACCAAGCCTTTTCAAATGGAAGATGTGGTGGCGCGTATTGAAACCCATCTAACCCTGCGTCGCTTGCAAAGCCAGTTGGAATTACTGGTGAAAGAGCGCACGAGCCATCTGGAAGAGGCCTTAGCCAGACAAGAAGCGCTGGCAGCGGGTTACAGTCGCTTTGTTCCCCCTGAGTTTTTGCAATTTTTGAACAGGGACGACATCACTACCGTTGAACTGGGCGATCAAATCCAGATGGAAATGACTATCCTCTTTGCCGATATTCGTTCTTTCACTACGCTGTCAGAACAGATGAGTCCGCAAGATAATTTTAATTTTATCAACGCCTATCTCAGCCGGGTGGGGCCTGTCATTCGGGCGCATAACGGGTTTATTGATAAATACATTGGCGATGAAATTATGGCGCTTTTTCCCACTTCTGTGGACGATGCTTTGCAAGCAGCCATTGCCATATTGGAAACGGTAGCTGAATACAACAAAACCCGTCAACGCCCGGGGCGCCAGGCTATTGCTATTGGCATTGGTCTGCACAAAGGGCCGGTTACGCTGGGCGTGGTGGGCGAAGCGCAGCGGCTGGAACATACTGTCATCTCAGATGCCGTTAATTTGGCCGCCCGGCTTGAAGGTCTGAGCAAACTCTATGGCGCATCTATCATTGTCAGCCGGGAAACGCTGGAAAGCGCAGCCAACCCTGCCGCTTATCGCGTGCGCTGTTTGGGCGAAACCGACGTCAAAGGGAAACAAAAAGCCATTGCGGTTGCCGAAATCCTGGATGGCTCTGTCCCGGATGCGATTGCCCGAAAACTGCAAACCAAAGCAGATTTTGAAGCGGGACTGCAATATTTTCAAAATAGCAATTACCGGATGGCAAAAGAAGCTTTTGAACGCGCGTCTGCCAACAACCTGAATGATAAAGCGGTTAGACACTATCTCAAGCGCGTCAACTACCGGCTTGCCTTTGACGATGCGCTTGAGTGGGATGCGCGCTAACGCAGCATCACTTCTGTCCACGCTTCAATCCAGGCTTCGCGTTTGGCGGCGATGTCGGCGGGAGAAAGCGTAACCGGCTTTTGGGGAACCTGACTGTGCTGTTTGAACACATCGGGCAGGGCGGCGTTTTGCTTTGCCGGATAGACAAACATATTGAGCGGAATATCTTCCTGAAAAGTTTGCCCCAGCATAAAATCCACCAGTTTTTGCGCTTCGACGGCGTGTTTTGTCCCCTTCAAAATCCCTGCAAACTCAATTTGCCGAAAGCAGGTTCCATCGCTGATAACGGCGGCGGTTGGGGATTCGGTTATTGGCGGGTCGGCAAAATAGACTTCGGCGGGAGGGCTGCTGGCGTAGCTAACCACAATGGGGCGGTCGCCATCAGAGGCGGCGGAAAATTGGCCCCAGTAGGCGTCTTCCCAGCCATCGGCAATAGAAACCTGATTGGCTTTCAGTTGTTTCCAGTAGCTCAAGTAGCCATCTTCGCCAAAATGCCCGATGCTTGCCAGCAAGAAAGCCAGACCGGGAGTAGATGTGGCGGGGTTTTCTACTACTGTCAATCCCGCGTAAGCCGAATCGGCCAAATCTTCCAGCGATTGCGGCGGCTGTAAAGGGCTGTTTTCAAACCAGGCTTTATCATAATTCAGGCACACGTCGCCGTAATCCACCGGCAGAGCGCGATTTTGCGGGTCAAGTTTCAAGTTGGCGGGGATATTTGCCAGTTCCGGCGAGGCGTAAGGGGTGAAGATGTCATTATCCAGCGCCCGACTGAGAAAGGTGTTGTCTACGCCATAGAACACGTCCGCCAGGGGATTGTCTTTGGCTAAAATAGCTTGATTTAGCGCCGCGCCGCCGTCGCCCGCCTTGAAGATTTCTACTTTGATGCTATTTTGCTCTTCAAAGGCTTGCATAGTCGCCTTGCCAATGTCAAAACTGTCGTGGGTCATCAGCCGGATAGTGACCGGCGCGGTGGCGGGGGACTTTTCCGCGCTTGCGCAAGCGCTAAGCAAGCTGAGGGTGAAGAGGAGTATAAGCAGGTTTTTCATTTTTGCGTCTCCTTGAAAATAGCGGTCAGCTTTTTGCACTTTTACAAAATAATAGACACATTACGTTGAACAAGCACCTTACGCCCCGCCGCCCCGAAATAAATTTCAGGGCTACAAGCCAAAGCCGACTCAAGTCGGCTAAACGCGCAAAACCGGCGAATTGGCTTCAGCCGATTTGAGCTATGAGCCTGAAAATAAATTTTCAGGCGTCTGCGCCGACAAGCCTATGCGTCAATTATTTTGTTAAGTTACAATCAGCTTGTGACTGACAGCCAACTATCGCCAACGCCATTCCTTGCGCCAATTGAATTTTTGCCTCAACTTCCACAAAGGCGTTGCTGATGGTAAGCGTGCTGCCCAGCGAAACGTTGGCCTTGTTTAGCGGCCATTTTACGCCTTGCAGGGTCAGTTCGCGCAGGTTTTGGCTTAACGCCACCACCGACAGCGTATCGCCTGTCTGACCGCGCAGAGTTAGGCTGTCCGGCCCGCGCAGCAACCAGGCCGACTGCGCCCCTTCTGCCAGGCGAAGCCGGACGCCGCGCCATTCAGGGCGGGTGAGAAGCAGAATGTTCGCCAGCGTTTGGTCCAGTCGCCCGCCCAGCGCGGTGAGGAGTAAAATCTCCTTAGCGCCGCGTTGAATGGCGATTTGCAGGGCCAGTTCCAGGTCGGTTTGGTCTTTGTCAACCGGATGCCGCTGAATTTCAACACCTTTGGCTTCCATTTCCGCCACAACCGGCGCAGGCAGCGAATCCAGATCGCCTACAATCAGGTCAGGCGTCAGCCCCATTGCCAGCGCGTGCAGCGTTCCCCCGTCGGCGCAAATGATGGTATCGCCGGGGCTGAAGTAGTGGCGGTTTTCATTAGGATCGGCAGAAATGCCGTTGGCAAAAATGATGGTTTTGGGCATAAGACGAATAGCGAATGGGCGAATTTGCGAATGGCGAATAGCAAATGGGCTGTGACATTTATTCGCAAATTCGCTATTCGCCATTCGCATATTCAAAATAAAAAACGCCCCCTGATCCTCAGAGAGCGTTCTATTTTGACGTTTGTTCAACTCCCTCCGCCAGCATTACCTGGATCAGGTTCAACGGTTCACGCCGCGTTTGGCAGTGTCTCAGCCTGATTTTGCCCAAGCTCCCGTAAAAATATATGATGTTGGTAGAGATTATAGGCGTGTTGCGGGGCGCTGTCAAAAGATTGACGAATGTAGTTGCATTATTCAGCCACTTTTTCTTGAGTCAAGCGATCTTTTAAGTCTGTTGGAGTAACAAACACATGGGACAACCCTTCTTTTATCTTCAATAACAACCCAAGTTCTGCCAACTTCAACAAGTCTGTGCGAGCGGTTTGATAAGCGATATTATGAGTAGTTTGATGTTCCTTAATTTGATATTGCGCTGCCGGATGCCGTAGAGCGTAATCCAGTATGGCTAATTGCCGATGATTTAGCTTGTTTTTCAAACGAGTCTTTTCTATCAACTGAGCAGCAGATTTTAATTCATTTGTTTTGCGTTCCAGATACCGGTAGAGTTGCTCAATTGCCCTTATGATCACCTTGAGTTGGTGCATAATAAAATAAGTAACATCATTGTCATCTGTTGTAGTATACAAAAATGCTCTACCGTACTTTGCTGGGCCTTGTTTAATAATCTGAGAAATAGAGAGAAATTCCGCTAACCAATATCCTTGTCGAACCATACTCCAATAAAATAGCGCTCGCGCAGTTCTCCCATTGCCATCTACAAATGGGTGATCATACGCCAGGATAAAATGAAGCAAAATTGCTTTCACTACCGGATGAATGAAACTCTCATACTTTTCTTGATTTGCAAAGTTACACAGTAATTCCAGGCGCTTTGGCAGCGTTTCAGATACCGGTGGATTATGCAAAACTTGTCCCTGATGATCAATTACATTTATTTGCTCATTTGGAAGTCGCAACCTGCCTGCGCTACCGGGATCAGATAATGTGTCACGAGTAACAACTCGGTGTAACTCTAATATCATTGCCGGCGTCAGGGGATCATTTTTAGCCTCCCTTACAAATTCCATTGCCGCATAATTATTAAAAATCATTCGTTCGCCCTGCGCTCTTGGTTTGCGTTTTTGGCGCAGCATCTGTTTGGCTTCTTTACGTGTGGTGACAGCCCCTTCTAACTGACTTGAATGGATAGCTTCTTCCATTAACGAATTAATTAGATAAACGTTGCGTGTATGCTCATTAGTAATCGCTTCAGCCATCCTGATCCCGCCACTAGCGTTTTGGTCTATCTGATGCAACATTTCTGCTGCCGGATCAGGGATACAATACTTGAAAGATTGGTTGTTTTTATCTAAAAATGGCAATTGCTTGATGATAGCATTTCGCGCAATTTTGGTCAGCAACCAATGTTGTTTTGGATTCAATCCGGTTGGCGGTGGTTTTAGACGTAGTTCATCCCAATGCAAATAGCGTCCTTTGTAGTCTGTAGGCTTTACCGGATTGGAGGTTATCCAGTTAGCCCCATCACTTTGTATCAATTCACGCAAAATATGATCTAAGTCTGGCGGTTTCTGTAGAATTCTCATAATATTTTTATTCGTTAAGGGTGTGTTTAAAATGGGTAAAAGAAAAAGCGCCGCAGGCAGGGGAGAGATGGGGGGTATCCCCCCATCTCTCCCCTTTCCCAACTCACTTTAAACACACCCATTCGTTAAGAGGATGAGGTTATTACTAATTTCTGAAGAATTAGTAAGGATGTGCAATGAGTGTAGCATGCAATTACTAAATTATCAAAAATTAGTAAAGTAAAAAAGGAGAAACAAATGTCAATTGTATCTAACCGATACGCTGCCGAAGCGATGACCGGCGCAATATTTGCGACAAATTTGGGCTTTATAGGCCTGGTTTTATCAGAGCAGGGCATTGTGCGCTTGATTTTGCCTCGTTCTACAGAAGCTGAAGCGCTCGCTGCGCTGGGGGCGGAATACCCCAAACTGACGATGCTTGATTCGGCGCTGCTGCCTGAGTACGGCAACGCGCTGCGCCGTTACGCGCAAGGCGAAGCCGTAACCTTTGACTTTCCCTTTGACCTGCGCGGCCTGACCGAGTTTCAGCAAGCAGCGCTGATGGCGGCTTACGCCATTCCCTACGGGCAAGTGCAAACTTATAAATCGCTGGCAGAGGCTATTGGGCGCCCCAAAGCCAGCCGAGCCGTTGGCGGGGCAATGGCTAAAAATCCCATTCCCCTGATGATTCCCTGTCACCGCGTTATTGCCACCAATGGCAACTTGACCGGCTACAGCGGTCCGGGTGGTCTGGAAACAAAAAAACGCCTGCTGCAATTGGAAGGCGCCCTTGCGAACGACGAATGACGAACGACGAATG
>DUEH01000047.1 GCA_011192195.1 Chloroflexota bacterium
GCAATGAGGGTAGTGCGCCGAAAGGAAACGCCATCGCGGTAGGGCATCAGGGCGGCGTCGGCGGCCAGCAGGTGGGCGGATACCTGCGGCAAGTCCACGTAGCCGGTGGTGACGATACGCTCGGTCAGTCCGCGCTCATCAATCATCCGCCGAACGCGGCGGGCGTAGTCGGCGTTGCCGGGGTCGCTGTCGCCCACGTCGCCGCCAATCATCAAGAGGCGAGCGTCTACGCCGCGCTGCACCAGCGCATCCAGCACGGCAATCAAGTCTTCGCCGCCCTTGCTTTGGTTCAGAAAGCCAAAGTAGGCCAGCACAAAAGCATCATCGCCGAAACCAAGTTCAGCCCGCCACTTCCGGCGATCATAATCGGCGGGGGGATTGACCGGCACGTTATTTCCCAGCGGAATTTGATGGACGCGCGTTCCCCAGGAATAAGAACGCAACGCGGCGGCGTCTTCGGCGTTGGTGCAGATGACAGCGTCGCTGTATTTTGCCAACGCCAGTACAGAACGCCAACGCAGCGGGCCCGCTTTGGGGAAGAGGTAGGGAATCCGCAGATCGTGGAAGGTGGTCACAATTTTGGGCCGTCCCTTCCAACGACGCAGATACCAGGGCAGCCAGTTGACCCAACCTTTCAGCTCGAAAGCCGCAGCCTGATACTGAATGTGCAGGACATCGGCGGGGTGGGCGGCAAGGTGACGCTTTACATCTTTCCAGCAATTATGGCCCCAGTCTCGTACAACGGGACAGGTTTCAGGTTTCAGGTTTCGGGTTTCGGAATCTCTAACCCGGAATTCGGAACTTGAAACTTGAAACTCGTTATATTTCCGGCTGATGAGGACCGACGGTTCAACGCCCAACGGCTGCAAATGACGGGCCAGGATAGCGGTGTGATCGCCGATGCCGCCTTGCATCGGGGGGTATTCGCCGGTGAGGAAGGTTACTTTGGTCGTTGATTTCATTGATAACTACCGCGCTATTTACAATCTCTCTAACACGTCGTTTATTACCTGCTGCTCAGTTTGAGAGCTGACGCCATAGATTTTATAAACTATTTCGTCAATTTTTTGTTTTATAGATGCGATTTCCGCGTTAATATCACCAATCGCTAATGGATCATTCATTTGTGTAGCCCGTTCTCCCAATTGTTCATCTATCAACACATTGGCGTGCAATCTTGTTTCTTCCATCAATTGATGTATTTTTTCGATATTGACAGCCGCAGAGGCATCCACTAAAACCGGAACATTTAACGCTTCCAGAGCGCCTTTCAATAAACGACCACGCGACCAAATTTGTTTCAGGCGATTGGCAAACAAATCTGAATTTAAAGCCAATAACAAAAAATGAC
This sequence comes from Chloroflexota bacterium, assembly GCA_011192195.1. Classification (GTDB taxonomy): domain Bacteria; phylum Chloroflexota; class Anaerolineae; order 4572-78; family 4572-78; genus DUEH01. Next base: position 1,352 of record DUEH01000047.1, read on the forward strand.
GAAAGTCATCATCAGGAATATCCAATGTTATTAGCGGCAACTTACCCGCAGTTTCTTCGGTGATATAAATGACTAAACGTGTTGTTTCTTCATCAACGGTTATACCAATGACTGCGCCTTTAGCGTTTGCATCCGCAACCCCAATTCGACTAATAGATTTACCTTGATATTCACTGTGATTATAATAAGCGCGATAAAAATTATGTGTTGAATGAATGGCAGCATTGAGAGATTCAGAAAACTGATCGAATATCGTTTGACGAACAAAATTGAGGTCCAACATCCGCTGTGATAAATTTATCACTTCCGCGATTGTTTCATCATCGGCAAATTTTACAGGAATCTTTGCCAGCCCATTTTCAAAATATTCATAACGGTAATCTTTGGCTTTTCCAATAAACCGGAATCGAAAATTAAGCAACCTTGAATTGAGCAACGCCAACAGGTAGCGTAAATCAGGTAAGGCGTCCGTTGCAAAAATTGCGTTTGTATCCGTTAAACCAACATATTCCATAGTAGTATCAAGCGCAAAGCGATTTTCTGGCGCAATAAACGGGGTTACAATTTTGGATGAATTGTATTTTTCTTTATGCAAAGGCCAGGTAAACCGCCACCAATCGCAGTCGCCCCGCTTGAAGGCGGCTCGATTCTCCAGAGTTTCGCGGTGTTCTTCTAAATAAGCCTTTGCGTTGGGGTAATCATCTAAATTCTCAATATCTTCGGGGTAAATCAGATACAGTCCACGAAAGCCAAGGTTATAAGGGGTGATATCTTGATTTTTTATATTTTTGCGAAGCAAATCTGGCTCTATTTGATAGCGATCTAACGTGGCTTTGTCCACAACAAATACATCATTCCGCCCCGTTTGCATTCCCTGTCCGATAAAGGCCAATTCGCCTAAAGGGGTTGCGCCATTATCTATTTGCTGAATAATCTGCGCTACTACAGGGCTGTAAAAATTCCAGCTATCATTATCAAGGCTCAACTGACTAAAGCAATGCGCCGTTTCTCTGAAAGCTTCCAAGAAAGCCAGAATATCTATATTTTTATGTTGTACGCGATCAAACAGCAGTTGATTGGCTTCCCGCGATTGCGCTTCTGCCTCACGTTGAAGCAAGGTGACGGCTGTTTTTATCCCAACTTTAGGAAATACCGTGTAATCACCAAAATCTACAATTTGCTGTAGCGATGCTTCTTTTAGCATTATCTGACGTAACTTGCCGGCGTAATAGGCTTCAAGATAGTATCTGGCGGTGATAAATCCAAGTTGCCCATTGGGTGCAAGCAAAGACAGAGCGCGGCGAATGAAATAGTAGTAAATATCACTTTTGCCCGCCCAAATATCTAAAAAAGCATCTTTAAGGTAGGCAGCATCCGGCGAATTTTGCCCATACGTGTCATCTACACTCCAATAAGGTGGATTGCCAATTACAAAAGTAAATCCGCCATCCTCTTTAAGAGCGCCATCATCATTCAAAAAAACTTCGGGAAATTCTACAATCCAATTGAAAGGGCGTTTTACAACGGTGTTATCGCCAAAATAATTCGATAGATCGTGATTCACTTCACTGTTAATTCTGTGAGCCAACTTTTCAAATTCACCTTGCAACTCAATGGGGTGTCGTAAATCTTGCGCCTTGCCTTGTTGGGCCAATCTTAATTTTCGCGCTTCAGACAATTGACTTGAATAAGGCGCATAATCTGTCTGCGCTTGTTTGCCACGCAATGCGGCTCCACTAAGCAATGTATTACCAACTTTGATGTTTTGGTTCAAAATTAGCGGCAAACGCATACCTCTGGTCATAGCCCGCAACATTAAATTTACAGCGGCTAATTCGGCTGCTTGCGGGTCCAGATCTAAACCATACAAGTGGCGTTCAAGAATGTGATTTTTATAATTTTGTAATCCTTCCAATCTTTGTTTATAGCCAATCAACTCAATTTGTATATCAATGGGCGACAAGCCTTCATTGGCTAATTGTTGAAAACGCGTATCTCGCTCGGAAGTAATACGTTTAATTTCAGACGCATAAAACTCTTCCAGAACATGAAAAGCGTTCATCAAAAAACTACCGGAGCCGCAAGCGGGATCAAGTATGGTGAGCGCTGATTGTCCATTTGTTCCGTCAATATCGTCCAGGCGTTTGCGGGATTGTCCAGAAATTGGCGCCCCATCGGAACGACCATTTTCTGTGGCATACAAATAACGCCCCAAGGTCTGGTCCACAATATACCTTACAATAAATTCCGGCGTGTAATAGCTGCCTTGCGCTTTGCGTGTTTCCAGATTATCTGCGGACTGAACTGTACCTTGTATAACAACAAGCGTCTGCCCCAAGTATTGTTCATAAGTGTTGCCCATAATATCCGCCGACATAGCGCGGAAACGAGCATCATACAAATTTAAAATAATGGCATGAAGTACATCTTCATCTATTGTTAATCGGTCACACAGATGGTCAGAAAACAGCGCTCCATTGTGCCGCACATTAAACTGCTGAAAGAAATGGCGAATTTGGTCTAATAATGGAACGCCATAATCCATTCTTTCCCGAATTTCCAAAATTGTGCGCAGTTGATCTGCTTTTATCACCAAACGGTCTTCGGCATATCGAATAACGACTAACCTGTCCAAAATACGCTGAACAACATCGCGCAACTTATAAACATCAACCTCTCCGGTTTCAGAATCTTCAAGTAAAATCCTGTTTTCACGATGCGAAACGATGTCTTGCCCTAGCCGCAACCGCCATTCATTAATTAATCGTAGATATTCTTCATCAATATCAAAGCGTTCACGATGGGCGCGCAAACTTTCTAAACTTCCATGTTGAATTTCTGCAAAAGCTAATTGCCAAAGTTCTTCAAAGCGTTCCAGTAACTCATCAGGACTATCAAAACTTAATACAAGCGTGTCTCGTCGCGCGTTAAATAAACGAAAATGCTCAAAGTTGCTTAAAATCGCCCAACGCATTCCCTTTTGATAAGCGTAATTGATGGCTTGTTGCTCTTCACGGGTTCTATCTACTGACATACCGGGTAATTGTAATCGAAGTTGAGCAACTGAGCGATTACGCTTATTCTGCACCCGATCCAAAGATTCGATAGATCCGAAGCGTTTTGCTTCAACAAAAATCAATGGTTTGTCAGCCTTAGGGTCAGTTTTTAAGGCAATATCTGCAAACCCTGTCCCTCGCACATATTCTTCACGGTTATAGAACACCGGATTTCTAATCGGCCAACCTAATATTTCGAACAAAGGATCAATGAAATTCGCTCGAACATTAGCTTCACTTTGAGTCTCTGGCTCAATTAGCGAACGGTACTCAATGATTAATTCTTGAACTTTTTCTTTCGCTTGCGCTTGTGTAAATGTAGACATAATTCTATTTTATGATTGGAGGGACATTAAGCAAAAATGGTTAACTGAGGAATCTGCCCAACTATTCTTTATGCTGGAGAATGTGTCGTCGGTACCGTTCATATTTGTTTCAAAACTTCCAAATAGGCGCTCATCCTCTCTCTGCGCAGTAGACGTTTATGGCCCACAACCCATTTGACGGTTTCCTCTCCCCACTGAAACGCAAAAGTCAGCCATAAAAAAAACCGCAACGTTAGCGCCCATCCCTTGCCGAAGTATTTTTTGGTGTAGCGAATTTTGCTGCGCTGAAAACGAATAGTGCGGGCGGCAAAGACCTGCCCGCTGGATTGCCCTTCGTAGTGAGTAACCTGAGCGGCGGGCAGGTAGTGAACTTCCCACCCCGCTTTGGCGGCGCGACGCTGCCAATCGGTTTCTTCAAAGTACATAAAGAGCGTTTCGTCCAACCCGCCGACCTGCTCCCACGCTTTCCGCCGAATGAAGAGGGCCGCGCCAACGGCCCAATCCACGCGGGTGGTTTTGGCGGGAGAAATGTCATCGCAATGGTAGGCGCGGGCGAACTTGTTGCGGGGAAACCACTGGTGAAGAAGCGTACTCTCCCAAAAAAGGGTAGCAAGCGTGGGAAAGCGCCGGCGAGAGGATTGGGTGGAGCCATCGGGCCACAGCAGTTGCGGGGCAAGCGCGCCGACGCCGGGATGCGCTTGCAGGTAGGCGTTCAGCGTCGCCAGTGTGTCTGCTTCCAGGCGCGTGTCCGGGTTGAGGAGAAAGAGGTAATCGCCGGATGCTTGCGCCGCGCCAATGTTGTTGCCTTTGGCGTAGCCTAAATTTTCGTCGCTGGCAATCAGCTTTATCCGGGGAAATTCCTGACGCACCATCGCTGCGCTGCCGTCGCCAGAGGCGCTGTCAACTACAATGATTTCTACTTCGCCCTGAATTTCGCTGGCAATGACAGATTGTAAACATTGCCGCAGCAGGTCTTTTACGTTCCAGTTGACAATGATGACAGAGAGGGTCATAAAATACCTAAAACGCAGTTTTCCAAAAGTGACACAAGAAGCCTTGCAGTAACCGCCGACCGTTGACCGCTGACCGCCAAAACACCTTCAATTAGCGTTTTTTACGGCGGTCTGCGGTCTATCGTCATCGGTCTTGTGGCAAACAAAGGGACTTTGTAACCGTCAAACCGTGAAACACCTAAATATCCCGCGCTGCGGAATAGTCGGCAATGTCAAGTAAAGCGCGGCGATATTTGTTATCAGGCAGGGGAGTCAGGGCTTCCTGGGCCTGTCTTGCCAGACGCCGCGCTTTGTCCAGGGATTCTTGGATGCCGCCGGAGGCGCGTATTTCGGCAACAACTTGTTCAATTTCGGCGTCGGTGGGGTACTGTTTGGCAACGGCTTTGAGGACGAGAGGATGGTCAGGAGAATCTTCAAGGAAAAGCAGGACAGGCAGGGTGGCGATACCCTGTCGCAAGTCGTTGGCTACGGGTTTTCCCAGACGCGCTTCGTCGCCCTGAAAATCAAGGATGTCATCCATAATTTGAAAGGCCATTCCCAGATAGTAGCCGTAGTCGTGCAACGCTCTAACCTGCGTTTCCGGCAAGGCGGCTAAAATAGCGCCGGTTTCGGCGCCAGCGGCAAAGAGGGAAGCGGTTTTGGCGTAAATTCGCTGAAAGTATTCCTCTTGACTGGGGGGAGCGGAATGACCGTTGTTGAAAAATTGATGCAATTCGCCGTTGACAATGGTCATCAGGGTATTAGAGAAAATTTTAATAATTCGCACGTCGTCCGTTTCGGCGGCGAAGCCGGAAGATCGGGCAAACATATAATCGCCGGTCAAGACGGTGGCGTTGGGCGTCCAGTTGGCGTTGAGCGTAGGATGTCCCCGCCGAAAGAGGGCATTGTCAATCAAGTCATCGTGAACCAACGTGGCAGTGTGCAGCATTTCTACCGCCGCTGCCAGGGCAATGGCTTTCTGGTGATCGGCTTTGTTGAAGCGCGTGGACAGCAGGGTGATGATAGGGCGCAATCGTTTACCCCCGGCGTTTACCAAATGGTCAATGGCTAAGGTTAGCGTTTCATTGTGTTCACCCACCACTTCACGCATTTTTTCTTCTACTTGTTTTATGTCAGATGCAACCAGCTCATTTATCTCTGCCGTTTTTATCATTTCTACCTCTATATGTTCAAGCTGCCGCCGGCAGATGAAACAATATCTCCGTATTTCTGCACACTTGTTCGGCCAGCTCATCAATATCAAGATTGAATAATTGAGCCAATTTTTGCGCCACCAGCGCTACGCGCGCAGGTTCATTTCTTTTGCCGCGAAAAGGATGCGGCGACAGGAAGGGGGCGTCGGTTTCTACCAATAATCGTTTCAGGGGGATTTTTGCCACAATGTGAGGGTAGTTTTTGGCGTTTTTGAAGGTAATTGGCCCGCCAATCCCCATAAAAAAGCCCAGCGATGCCGCTTCTGCAACCATTGCCTCATCGCCGGAAAAGGCGTGCAGCGCCAAACCGGGATGCTCTCCCTGTCCCGCCCATTGTCGCAGGATAGCCATTGTGTCGACGGCGGCTTCTCGCTGGTGAATGATGACGGGCAGGTTCAAGGATTTTGCCAGACTCAACTGCGCTTCAAAAGCGCGAATCTGCTCTGAACGGGGAGCGCGGTCCCGGTAGTAATCCAGGCCAATTTCGCCGATGGCTACGACCTTGGGGTCTGCGCTCAATGCTTTCAATTCTGCCAAGGAATCCTTGTCAACCTGCGGCGCATCGTAGGGGTGAACGCCCACCGCTGCGTATATGTTGGCATAACGCTTTGCCAACTCAAATACGCGCCGGCTGTTTTCCATGCCGGTACTGGGATTAACCAGTCGTTTTACCCCTGCTTTGGCGGCGCGCGCCAAAACCTGATCTCTATCGCTGTCAAAAACATCAAAATCTATATGACAATGAGAGTCTATTAATTGCACAATGCTCTCAATCCTGAAATTCGCTAACGGACACCCCTGCGATTTGACACGGATTTAGCCTCCAGTGACCGCCGACCGCTGACCGTTGACCGCCAAAACGCGCTAAATCGGCCATTTTTCACAGCGGTCTGCGGTCTGCCGTCTGCGGTCAGGTCGCCAGAACGCAATTTTGCCAGCGAAATCAACATCAAATTTAAAGGGTGTCCGTTAGCGAATAAAAAAGAAAGGAATCACTGCGCTATGAATTTTGACCGAATCATCGACAGAAATGAATACCCCACCCTCAAGTGGAATAAAGCTATGCTGGCCGAACACTTTGGCAATGACGACGCGCTCCCTTTTTGGGTGGCCGATATGGACTTTCAAGCGCCGCCGGCGGTGATCAAGAGCCTGCTCATGCGGGCTGAACATGGCATTTTTGGCTACGAATACAAAAAGGACAGCTATGTTGAGTCCCTTCTCGACTGGTATAAAAACAGGCATCGCTGGACGATTGACCCAGCCCACATTGAATCCTGCCCCAGCGTTCTGAACGCTATAACTATTCTGATAAATCAACATTCGGAGAGGGGCGATGGCGTCATTGTTCAACCTCCTGTCTTTTTTGAATTTCGGATGGTGATCAGAAGCAATAACCGGCGGATGGTGAAGAATCCGCTCAAATTTGCTAACGGCAAATACCGGATGGATTTTGAGGATTTGGAAGCAAAGGCGGCGAATCCCAGGACCAAAATAATGATCATCTGCAACCCCCATAATCCGGTGGGCAGAGTGTGGGCGCGGGAAGAGTTAGCCCGGGCGGGCGAAATTTGCCGGCGACACAACGTGCTGGTCATTTCAGATGAGATTCACGGGGACATTGTTTACCAGCCCCATCGCTACACGCCCATTGCTTCCATTTCAGATGAACTGGCTCAAGCCTCTGTGACCTGCTTATCCCCGGCCAAAACCTTCAATATTGCCGGATTGGTAGATGCAATGGCGATTATTGCCAACGAGGAACACCGCAGCCGCTTTCACGATTTTGCCCATCGTTACCAGATCAACACGACCAACGTCTTCGCTTCGGCGGCTATCGAGGCGGCTTACAGCCAGGGCGGCGACTGGTTGGATGAATTGCTGACCTATCTGCAAGCAAATGTTGACTTTCTACAATCTTATCTCGGTGAAAATCTGCCCCAGGTCAAACTGGTTGAACCCGAAGGCACGTATCTGGTTTGGCTCAATTTTGAAGGCTTGGGATTGAACGCCAAAGCGTTGGCGAAATTCCTGGCTCAAGAGGCGCGTCTGGCCCTCAATGCCGGCTATTGGTTTGGCCGAGAAGGGGCCGGCTATGCCAGGATGAACATTGCCAGCCCGCGCAGCGTTCTGGAAGAGGCTTTGTCTAGGCTAACATCCGCAATCAATGAATAGTTGCGCAGCTTGTAACCGTTCACCCCCCTCCAAACCTCCCCCCGAAATCAAGGGGAGGCTTTTAAACTTCCCCCCGTTGACGGGGGGATTGAGGGGGGTAGGGTGAATAGTAGCGCAGTTTTTGTCATTTGCCCTTCCTGATTTATAATGGCAGTGTAAATTAACAGTTAACCCACAACCAAATAAAGGAGGCAGCGCAAAGATGCGAACAGTCTATGCAGTATCCGGCGGGGTGAGCAAGTTTGCCAAAGCTCGACCCGACAAAACTTTTCAGGCTGTGATCAAAGAGTCGTATGATTACGCCATTCAGGACATTGGCCTGGATTTTCGACAGTTCACCGAAATGGTGGACGGTTCAGTGGTCAGCTACTTCAGCGACCATTTTAGTCGTCAGTTGATGGCCGGCATTATGGCCAACGACTATCTGGGACTATGTCCCAAACCCAACCATCGCGTGGAAGGGGGCGGCGCAACCGGCGGTATCTGTTTCCAAGAGGCGTGGAAAGCCGTGGCCTCCGGCTATATGGACATCTGCGCCGCTTACGGTTTTGAAACTATGTCGCACGTGGAGACGTGGAAAGGGAACGAGTTCATCGCCCTGGCCAGCGATGTGAGCTTCGACTATCCGGTGGGCGGCTTCTACTCCGGCTATTACGCCATGATGGTCACGCGCCACATGAAAGAATTTGGCACCACCGTCGAAGAGATGGCCCACGTGAGCGTGAAGAACCACCTCAACGCTTATCACAACCCTTATTCACAAAAACGCAATCGCTATACCATTGAAGATGTGCGCAACGCGCCGATGGTCGCCTGGCCCTTGACCCGTTTGGACATCTGCGTGATGAGCGACGGCGCGGCGGCCACCATCCTTGTCTCTGAGGAGGGGCTGGAAAAACTGGAGGCCGCCGGGGCGCAAATTCCGCGCCCGCTGGTGAAGGTTACTGGCATTGGCCGCGGCACCGACGCCATGCGTATGGCCGACCGTCCCCACCAATCCTACGACGATTTCCTCAAGCGCAACCTTCTCCCTCACGAAGACACCGCTGAAACTCTGGCTTACTACAAAGAATTGTGGGCTGAAGGTTTCCGCTATCCCGGCGTCCACTCTTTCCGCGCCGGTAGAATGGGGTCCAAAGAAGCCTATAAAAACGCGGGCATCCACGATCCTCTCAAGGAGATTGACTTCGTAGAGCTGCACGACGCCTATACCTCCAGCGAAATCCAGACCTACGAAGATATGGGACTCTGCCGCTACGGCGAAGGTGGTTCCTTTGCCGCCTCCGGCAAAGCTTTTATGCCCGGCATTGACTACGGCCTGGACCTGTCCGATGACCCGCTCTGCCCGGTCAATCCCAGCGGCGGGTTAATCGCCTGCGGACACCCCGTTGGCGCAACCGGCTTGATGCAGGCGGTCTTTGCTATCTGGCAGTTGCAAGAAAGCATCGAAAAGCACTTTGACGATCCTGCCTTGCAGGTGAAAGACGCTCAACGCGGCGCCATTCACTCTCACGCCGGAACCGGAACTTATGTTACTGTATCTATTCTCGAGAAAGGAGCGTAGAAAATGTCGAAGAAAATTCCCGCCAGACGAGAAGAAACCCTGGGCGGCTACATTCTGCACGCCGCCCCCTTCCCCCGCGAAGTGAATGAAGAAACGCTGGCTATGCTCAAGCAACTGACGCCCATCCAGATCGAGCAGCCCTACAGCATCACCTATCTGCACTCCTACGGTCAAGATTCTCCCTTTTTCGCCGGACTGTCCAACAAAGTCCAGCTGGGAAATCGGGACCCGGAGACCGGCTACACCTACGCCACCCCTCGCGGCCACGATATGTACAACGGCAACGAGACCGATTGGGTGCAGATGCCGGCTGAAGGCACGCTCCACGCTTTCACCGTCTGTCATTTTGGCTCCGAAGAGTTCTTGCCGGAAACCCCCTTTGTACTGGCTCTGGTAGAATTCGAGGGCGCAGACACCCTCTTCCTCACCCGCCTGACCGGCATTGACCCTGATGAGCCATCCCTGGATTGGATTGGTATGAAGGTCAAAGCGCGTTATCTGCGCAATAGCAAGTTCAAACCAACGGACGTGTATTTCAATCCGGCGTAGAGGCGCTGGAGATTAGAGATTAGGAGATTGGAGATTGGAGACGCCTCCAATCTCCAATCTCCTTTGTTGTTTTAGATATTGACGCTTGTGAAGTATAATTCCTCACATACTTGGTGAGGAGCGCGAAGAATGCAACCAGTCTGGATCTGGATGAAAGAGTACAACTTGGCATAGGCTCTGCACGTGAGAGGGTTTATTTGTTTAGGCGCAGATTACCAATACAATATATCGTAGTATCACGTTGGAGACGAACTATGATTTATGATGTCATTCTAAGAAAAACAAATAACAAATACATTGCCAGGGCTAAAGAGTGGCCTGAAGTGATTGTTGAAGAAAATACCCGCAATAAGGCCATTCAGCAGATAAAAACTCGCTTGATTGACTATCTGACCAACCAAGTCGAGATTATTAAAATTGAAATCCCTCTCCCAACAGAGACAGGTAATCCCTGGCTTGATAAATTTGGGTGGTTCAAGGATGATCCCACCTTTGATGACCTGCAAGCTGAGATGGCTGCTTACCGGCAAGAAATAGACCTGGCGATGGAACAGATAGCTGAATGACTTTCTACGTTTTGGATAGTGACTATCTGAGTCTACATCAACGTGGTTATGAGCCGCTTGGAAATCGTTTGTTGACTATTTCCGCAGAACAGCTTGCCATTACTGTGATTAGCGCCGAGGAATTAGTCCGTGGGCGTTTGGCCCAAGTCCGCAGGGCTGCCAAGCCGCAAGAGCGAGTGTATGCTTATCATTGGTTATCAAGAACCTTTGATTTTCTGGTAATGGTTAAGTTGTAAGTGATGATTGCGGAATCCAAAACTGTAGTTTTGGACTCCATCACTTACTTTTTTACCACCACCCTTGTTGTCGCAGACTCCTCGAAATGAGATGAACTGTGTAAGCCGATTGTAGGTGAGGGAATATGAGTAAGAAAATTAAAGAGCGAGTCACAGTAGTCAATGATTTATCTCCTGATCCTGGGATGACAGAGGCAGGTGAATTTTTAGAAAAAATTACTGAACAGGTTGCTGCATTTAGTGTGAAATATTTTGAGGTAACAGAAGAGTTACCTTTTATTTATGCCGAGCGTCAATTTCAATCTGTGCTGTTGCCGGCAATAGTCAAAGTGGCGGATGCTGTACTTGTGGAACAACCTGTTGTTAGAAAGAAAAAGCGCAAAAGGTGGTCTGGGAGAATAGACTACTGGGTGTATTACAAATCAATTGAGCTTCTTATTGAAGTGAAGCATGGTTGGATGGCAATAAAAGCCCCTAAACTACGGAAGGCAACGCAGCAGGCTTGGGAAGACGCACTGGAACAATTGAAGACGATAAAAAAATCGGAAGCAAAAGAACTGGGTATGGATTCTGGCGAAATACTCAAAATTGCAATGATAGTTGTTCCTTGTTATCAATCATCACAGGATAAAAATATATTATTATCTCTTGATATAGACTCTGATGGAATGCGTCAAAAAATTGTTGATGGGCTAGATTCTGAGCCTAACTGGAGTGCAGTGTGGGAAGTACCTCAAGCTTTTCAGCTAACTGAAGCTGAATACGAAGGCGGACGTAATGAAATACATCCCTGCGTCAATTTTGTGGCAAAAGTAAAAACTATCTGATAAAATTATAGGAGAAAACTCAATGAACCTTCAAGGAAAAACGGTTCTAGTCACCGGCGGCGGCTCTGGACTGGGCGCAGCGACGGCACACACTCTGGTCGAAGCCGGAGCCAACGTAGTCATTGCCGAACTGAACCGCGAAACCGGGCAGCATACGTCCGATGAGTTGGGCGTACAAGCCCGCTTTGCGCAGACCAACGTGGCCGAAGAAGAAAGCGTTTATCGCGCTGTGCAAAGCGCTCTGGAATGTTTTGGCGCCTTGCACGGCGCGGTCAACTGCGCCGGCATCGCTATTGCGGAAAGGGTGCTGGGCAGAGAAGAGCCGCACGATCTGGTGCGCTTCACCAAGATCATCCAGGTGAACCTGATTGGCGCTTTTAATGTCATCCGCCTGACCGCCGAAGCGATGGCCCGTAATGAGCCAGGCGAGGGCGGCGAGCGCGGCGTCATCGTCAACACCGCTTCGGTGGCGGCTTTTGACGGTCAGATTGGTCAGGCGGCATACTCTGCCTCCAAAGGGGGCGTGGTAGCGATGACCTTGCCTGTGGCGCGGGAATTGGCTCGCTATGGTATTCGGGTAGCCACTATTGCGCCCGGCATCTTTGAAACTCCAATGCTGGCCGGGCTGCCGGAAAAGGCTCGCCAGTCCTTGGGTCAGCAGGTTCCTTTCCCCTCGCGTCTGGGCCGGCCGGAGGAATACGCCGCGCTGGTCAAACATATCTTTGAGAATCAAATGCTCAATGGGGAAGTGATTCGCCTGGATGGGGCTATTCGGATGGCGCCGAAGTAGGGGAATGATCGCCGACCGTTGACCGTTGACCGCCGCGAAAAACGCCATTTTGCAAGGCTATTTGTTATGTCATTGCGAGGGACGAAGCAATTTCCAGCCTGTAACGCGGAGATTGCCTCGTTCCTCGCAATGACAGCATGGAGTCATTTAGAACCCGTTTCGGCGGTCGCTGGTCGGCGGTCGGCGGTCGGCGGTCAGAAGTTGCTATGTTTGGTCTGCCCATTCCCACCAGACAAAGGTTCCGATCATCCCCACGAGACCCGTTAAAATTACAATGACGCAACTGACCATTCCAAGTTGGCTATATGCCGGGCCGGCCATTCCGGCATACAGGGCCGGTACCGACCAGGGGAAATACTCGCCCCATCCCGCTGCGGCGATGATTTGCGCCACTATCAGCGTCAAGATTGCCACGCCCATCGGCGGCAGATAGCCGCGCCCTGCGCTGGCAAAGAAAGCGATGGGTGTGTGGAGCGCAATCGTTAAACAGGTGGTAATAGCCATAGTGATTGTGCCTTGCCAAAATACCGCTGCCGACGCTGGCGGCAGGGCAACGGCTGCGCCCACTCCCAGACCAATGAGATAGATGACTGCTGTCAACGCGGCTGACCATAGCGTAACCAGCATAAACCTGGCCAGCACAATCGCAAAACGCGGCGTCGGCAGGGCGAGCAGGTCTTTGATGGTATGGTCTGCATATTCTCGCCCAAAGACCCAACTGCTGATGAAAGCAAAAAGTATAATGCCGCCAATCGCCTGGGCCAGTAACCCCAGGTAAGTCGGCCAATCGGCAGAACCGGCGAGCAGTTGCGCTTTGGCGCTTATCATCCCCATACGAGTAACCATTCACCCCTACCCCCCTCAATGCCCGATAAAGCGGGGCAGGCTCTCCCCCCGTTGACGGGGGGAAGTTTAAAAGCCTCCCCTTGATTTCGGGGGGAGGTTGGAGGGGGGTGAACGATTACCAGCTACCGCATTTTCATTGCTTTACACCTGAATTCGGGATAAAAAAATGCGCCAAAATAAGGCCAAAACAGAGATGGACACAGATTTTTTTGTTTTTTGGTTTTATCTGTGAAAATCAGTGTCCATCTGTGGACTATAATCCTTATCCCGAACTGAGGTTTTACGCAAACAAGGGACGCGTTGCGGTCACAAACGTGTAGCTCGGTTGATGCGTCAAGCGGAAATTCGTCCCAAAACTAAACAGCGGTTTCGGGCTGTAACCACCAACAGCAATCATAATCTGCCGGTGGGCTCCCAACCTGCTCAATCAAGAGTTCACGGCTGAGGAGGCTGATCAAATCTGGTTGACTGACATCACTTATGTGCCAACCGCTGAAGGGTGGCTCTATCTAGCGGTGGTGCTTGATCTCTATACACGGCGGATCGTCGGCTGGGCGATGAGTGAGAGCTTGCATCGCCAACTGGTCATCGACGCCTTGCAGATGGCCATTGCCACCCGACAACCCTTGCCAGGATTGCTCCATCATTCCGTCCGTGGCAGTCAGTATGCCAGCCACGACTATCAAGCCTTGTTGACCAAACACGAAATGCTTAGTAGTATGAGCCGCAAAGGCAATTGCTATGACAATGCTCCAGCGGAAAGCTTCTTTGGTACCCTCAAAACCGAACTGGTATTCCACCAATCCTACGCCACCCGAAATGAAGCCAGATTGGATATATTTGAATACATTGAGGTCTTCTATAATCGCACCCGCTATCATTCGGCTCTGGGCTATCAAAGCCCTGTCAATTATGAGGCTTCAGTAGCTTAATGTTGTGTCTGTAAACAAAGTTCAATTTTTGCGCCCAGAAGACTTCTCGCCTCTGGTTGCGCAACCGTTAGGCTAGTCATAACAGATTTACATATTTATATAACATAATTAAGGTAACTTGTCAATAATAAGGGTAAGCTTTACGAATAGTGAATGGCGAATAGCGAATTTGCTATCTCGTTTCTGGCGGCTAAAATTGGGCAGGTGAGCAGATTTTCTGTCTCCCCCTCTCCCCCCCTACCCCTCTCCTTGTCCCCTTGTCTTGAGTGACTGATGCGAAAACAAGCAAAACTGTACAACCTTATACTCCTTCTCATTTTGGCGATTGCCTTCTGGCTGCGTTGGCGATTTATTCAGGGC
>DUEH01000048.1 GCA_011192195.1 Chloroflexota bacterium
ATTTTCATAGATTATCCGCGCGCGCGTTTTGGTAACGCCTTCCTGCCCTTGCTGCTCAATTTGCTGCGTATCCAATTCCAGGCCATCGTTGGAGATCCACAGCGTCTCAAAATCGGTGGTCTCTTTATCTATTTCCAGCGCTTCTACTACGCGCATCACCTTGATATTGATATTGGACGTAATGGCGGCATCTTCGGCGGGAAGGGTGTAATCCTGGCCTACCAGCGCCACCTTTTCTTGCGCCAACGCCTCGGCGACGGTAGAGGAGCGCGTGCGCGTTTTGAGCGTGTGTCCATCCGCCTGAATGGATACGGGAGTGGCGCGTTCGATAGTGATAGTGGTGTCGGGAGCCAGCGGCGTACTCAAATCTGGCGTAATGAGGTCGCCCAGATAAAGGGGGATGTCTTGCGCCAATAACACATCGCCGACACTTTGGAGGGTGGTGAGAATGTTTGTTTCCTGACCGTCGTCAATAATGTGTACCGGAATAGCTTTGTGCAGCGCAATTCTGACGGGCCGTGGGCGCAGGGTTTCAAGTTGAAGGCTGGAACCGAGGATGTTTTTTTGCGAGGGCGGCAAGTCTGCCTTAAGTTCATCGAATGGGGTGACAGGCAGCGGCCTGTTGTGGCCCCATAATTGCCCATCCACGAAAATATCGTCGGCGGAGGACAGGTTAACCTGCAACTCCTGATAAATCTCTGCCGGAGTCCGGCGATGGGTGAAGACCGTTGAATGTTTCCCTTCGCCGTTTAAATCAACAATCACCGGGCGAGCCAGAGTGATTTCAATATTTTGGCCGGGAACCAGGCCGCTTTCGGGCGGAGGCCACAAGGTATCCTGAGACTTTAGCTGCAATCCGGTCTGTAATAAAACCGCTTCCACCGTCAGGCGATGGCTTCGCAGGGGGTAAGCCTGACCGTCAATGACAAGGGTAATCGGCTGCCCGGTGCGGTAGTAGATAACGACAAAAATCGTCAACACGGCCAACGTCGCCGCTATTGTTAGGTAGGGGGTGAATTTTTTATCTGGTGGCGCTTCAATTTCTGTCTTCATAACAGATATACCCAAAAAGGGCATAGTCTTAACTTGCAAACAAGGCAGCCTTTACGCAAGTGGACGAAGGACGAAAGACCAAAGCCTGTCCTGAGCTTGCCGAAGGGACGAATGATTTACGCTTGAGCAGTCAATTCGTCCTTTGTCCTTCGTCTTTCGTCACTGTTCCTTCATAAATTTCTCAAAAGTTAAAATTATGCCCTTTGGCAGTATAACAATAAAGCGGGTCAAATATTGACCCGCCCTAGAATGATTGCTTTTGTTGAGGCGCTGGAAACCAGACAACATCGGCCAGGTAACCCTGTGTCACCCGGAAGGAGTCGCTTATGGCTGCTGCCTTCCGGCCCTGACCAGATTCACGATCTTCCGCCGCACAGGACCCGCCCCATGCTGCCTGGATGCCAACGTCTCAACATATTCAATTAACAATTAACAATTAGCAATTAGCAATTAACAATTAGCAAACTGTTAATTGTTAATTTCTAATTGCTAATTATTATCAGGCGGAGAGGGTGGGATTCGAACCCACGAGGCTGTGACACCTACACGATTTCCAATCGTGCGCACTAGACCAACTATGCGACCTCTCCAGAAATTCAATTAACAATGAGCAATTAACAATAAGCAAAGTAAAAATTGCTAATTGTTAATTACTAATTGTTAATTGATGCCAGCGGGAAGGGTGGGATTCGAACCCACGGTGGACGGGAACGCCCACAACGGTTTTCGAGACCGCCCCATTCAACCACTCTGGCACCTTCCCGAAACGCAAAGGCGATTATAACATAGCCATTTTGAAGGGGCAAAATGAACAATGTTGACTCAAAATCAGCATTGCCGCCGCGCTTGCCTTGCGCTTTCTAAACGGATGATGTAAACTTAGCGCGTTAGTTTAGACCTTGTAAATGGAGTATTATTGATGGCAGATAATGGTCGGGCAAAGGCTCTGGAAGCCACACTGGCAAATTTAAGAAAACGCTTTGGCGATGGCGCCATTATGAAATTGGGTGAATCAACCCACCTCAACGTTGAAGCAATTCCTACCGGCTCGTTATCGCTGGATATTGCATTAGGCATTGGCGGCTTGCCCAGAGGCCGAATTGTAGAAATTTTTGGCCCGGAAAGTTCCGGTAAAACCACCCTCTGCCAGCACGTGATTGCTCAGGCGCAAAAACGGGGCGGAATGGCCGCTTTTGTGGATATTGAACACGCCCTTGACCCTGTTTACGCTGAAAAGTGCGGCGTAAATCTGAATGAGCTGTACGTGTCGCAGCCGGATACAGGCGAACAAGCCCTGGAAATTACCGAAGCGCTGGTTCGTTCTCAGGCGCTGGACGTGATAGTGGTTGATTCGGTGGCGGCGCTGGTTCCTCGCGCGGAAATTGAAGGAGAAATGGGCGACAGCCACATGGGCTTGCAGGCCCGTTTGATGAGTCAAGCCTTGCGCAAAATGAGCGGCGCGGTAAAACAAAGCAACTGCATCCTCATTTTCACCAACCAACTTCGCCAGAAAATTGGCGTGATGTTTGGCAACCCGGAAACAACCACCGGCGGAATGGCCTTGCGCTTCTATTCTTCTGTCCGGCTGGATATTCGCCGTATTCAGGCTATCAAGCAGGGGACAGACGTCATAGGCAATCGCACCAGAGTAACGGTTAAAAAGAACAAAGTTGCGCCGCCCTTCAAAAAGGTCGAATTTGATATTATGTACAACGAAGGTATCTCATTGGCCGGAGACGTTCTGGACCTGGCTGTTGAACTGAATGTTGTGGATAAACGAGGCTCCTTCTATAATTACGGCGAACTTCGTCTGGCGCAGGGGAGAGAAAACGCCAAAACTTTTCTCATAGGCAACCCCGAGCTGATGATCGAAATTGAAAACAAAATCAGAGAGGCTTATAGTCTACCGGTAGATGCAGTTAATTCTGCATCTGAATCTTAAATTTATACCGCGCGCAGTTGCGTTGCGCAGCTTTTCCTAATTAATTGGCTATTGAGTATCCATAAAATATACCAAATAGATTATCTAAATTTAGAGGACGCAGTCGCGTGACTGTTGTGGGGATGGAATAATTACAATCCAGGTGCAATTTGCCACAATTTTTTACTCTGTTCACTTTGATAAGCGTCTTTAGTATTTGAAGCGTTTAGATAGGCTTAAAGTATTCATCAGACATCGCACAAAATAAGGTTTTTTGAGAAATAAATAGCGCAGAACCGCATCACCGGCGCAGAATTTGTGACCGAGGGTGTGATGTCGTTTAGCATACTCGAAATAGCATTTTTACAATTGACATAACGTTTTATTTGACGCCTGAGATTGACTGAGTGTCAAATAAACTTGGGAGGGAAGGCTGTAGCGCACTGCGCGTCAGCCTTTTTTGTTTTAGAGATTTCTGGTGACAGGAAAAATCACTACGCTGGTCATTCAAAAAAAGAATAAAGAACGAGTCAACCTGTTTTTAGATGACGCCTTTGCCTTTGGTATCAGCCTGGATGCGGCTTTGAATTTGAAAAAAGGTCAGTTTTTGAGCGATGAAGAAATCGCCCGGTTGAAATTCGACGATCAGGCGGGGCAGGCGTATCAAAAATCTTTGAACTTTCTGTCGTATCGAGCGCGCAGCAAGCAGGAAATAAAGCAGTATCTTCAGAAAAAAGGCTTTGGCGAGGAAGCCGTTGAAGAAGCCATTGAGCGATTGGCAGATAAAGGCTATCTGAATGATGTGGAATTTGGGCAGCTTTGGGTAGAAAATCGAAACCGCTTCAACCCTAAAGGCAAAACAGCCTTGCGCTATGAACTACGCGCTAAAGGATTGAGCGAAGCAGATATTGAAGAGGCCCTTGACGGGCTGGACGAAGAAAATCTGGCCTGGCAAGCCGTACAGAAACAGCTAACACGCTGGCAAGCATTAGACAAACTAACATTCAAGCAAAAATTAAGCAGCCATCTGGCTCGACGCGGTTTCAGCTATGACATCATCCAGACTGTTGTTGTCAGAGCCGGTATGGACAAAGATTAACAAACAAGGAGGAAGAACCCAATGGGCAATCCGCTAGGTGGTATTTTGATTACTCTTTTAGTTGGAATTATAGGGCTGGCTGTTGGCGGAGCCATAGGCTATTATTTACGTCAATATCTGGTAGACTCAAAGATAAAATCGGTTCAGGCGCAAACCGATGATATTTTAGAAAAAGCCAAAGCCTCTGCTAAAGAAATAAAGGTGCAAGCCAAAGAAGAAGGCTTGCGTCTAAAGGATAAAGCAGAAAGAGAGGGTAACAAGCGCCAGCAGCGCCTCTCTCAACATGAAGATCGTCTGCAAAAGCGACAGGCATCGCTGGACAGGCGACTGGAATCGATTGAAAAACGGGAACGAACGCTGGGCAAGCGACAAAGTACACTGGATCGCCGGGCCAACGAACTAAAGAGCGTTGAGCAAGTACGGCAGGCGGAACTGGAGCGCGTTTCCAGCATGACCCGCGACGAGGCTAGAGCGGAGTTAGTAAAAGCGGTAGAACTGGACGCCCGACAAGATATGGCGCGGGTTATACGAGAAGTAGACGCCGAAACCAAAGCAATAGCCGAAGATAAAGCCCGCAAAATTATCACCATGGCCATCCAACGTATTGCGTCTGACCAGGTGGCCGAAACAACCGTTTCCAGCGTTGCCCTGCCCAGCGATGATATGAAAGGGCGCATCATTGGGCGTCAGGGCCGAAATATCCGCGCTTTTGAAGTGGCTTCCGGCGTGGAAGTGGTGGTGGATGACACTCCGGATGCCATCATCTTGACCTGTTTTGACCCGGTCAGGCGTGAAATTGGCCGTCAAGCAATGGAGTCCTTGATCCACGATGGCCGAATCCATCCGGCTCGAATTGAAAAGGTCGTCAAAAGAGTTTCGCAGGATATGGATCGCGCGCTCAAAGAGGCCGGCGAAAACGCCGCTTATGAGGCCAACGTCCCCGGTCTGCACATGAATTTGATCAAAACTTTGGGCCGCCTGAAGTATCGAACCAGTTACGGCCAAAATCAGTTGATGCACGCCGTTGAAACCGCCCATCTGGCCGCCATCATTGCTTCTGAACTGGGCGCCGATGTAAAAACGGCCCGCGTTGGCGGCTTGTTGCATGATCTGGGCAAAGCCATTGACCACGAAGTTGAAGGCCCGCACGCCATCATTGGCGCAGACGTGGCTAAAAAATACGGCATTTCCAGGAAAGTGATCAACTGTATTGCCAGCCATCACCATGAAGTTGAGCAAGAAAGCCTGGAAGCGGTGATTGTAGAAGCCGCCGACGCCATTTCCGGCGCGCGGCCCGGCGCTCGCCGCGAAAGTTTAGAAAATTACGTCAAACGCATCAAAGACCTGGAAGGCATTGCCAACTCCTTCCCCGGCGTCAAAGAAACCTTCGCCATTCAGGCCGGACGAGAGATCAGAATCATCGTCAAACCCGATGAAGTTGACGATTACACCGCCATCACCCTCTCCAAAGAAATTGCTCGCCGGGTAGAAGAAGATATGCAATATCCGGGCCAGATCAAAGTCACCGTCATCAGAGAAACCCGCGTAGTAGATTACGCCAAGTAAAACAAGCGGGTGAGCGGGTGRGCAGGTGAGCAGGTGAGCRGGTGAGMARGTGAGCYTTTTCTCACCYGCCCACYTKCYCACCYGCCCACCTGCCCACCTGCCCACCGGCTACTTTGAAGCAAACAACTTACAAGGATGAACAAATCTATGCAACACAACTATCTGACCCACGTAAACTGCCTTGAATGTGGACATACAATGGACTATCGCCCGGACCTGGACTTTTGCGAAAAGTGTAATTCGCCCTGGTTGGACGCGCAGTATGATTATGATCGGGCGGCAGAAGTGTGGCGCAATGGCATCAAAGAACACGATGTGTCGCTGTGGCGTTATAAAATCTTGCTGCCGCCAATACCGGATGAGTTCGTCGTCTCGATGGGCGAGGGGTGTACTCCTTTGATCAGAGCCAAAAAACTGGAAGCGGATCTGGGACATCCGTCCATCTACATTAAAGATGAGCGACAACTGCCTACCAACTCTTTCAAAGACCGGCAGGGGAGCGTGGCTATTTCTGTGCTGACGCAGCGCGGCGTAAAAGAGTGCGTACTGGCCTCCACCGGCAACGCGGCAGTAGCCTACGCCGCCTACAGCGCCCTTGCCGATATTAAGTTGTGGGTCTTTTTGAATAGTCTGGTTCCCTCAGAAAAAATGCGCGAAGTAGCGTTGTACGGCGCGGAAGTCATTAAAGTGACCGGCACTTACGATGAATCCAAAAAAGTTGCCGCTGATTTTGCCAAACGTCGCAGCCTGCATCTGGACAAAGGAGCAAAAGCCATTGCCGGAAAAGAAAGTATGAAAACCCTGGCCTACGAAATCGCCGAACAGTTTGCCAGAGCGCAGAAGGAACCGGGCGTTGCCTGGAAAGCGCCCGACTGGTACATTCAGGCCGTCAGCGGCGGCATTGGGCCATTGGGCGCGTTAAAAGGTTTCACCGAACTCTACCGCATGGGGCTGATTGACCGTATCCCCAAAATTGGCGTGGTGCAAACCGCCGGTTGCGCGCCGATGGCTCAATCTATGGCTAAAGATCAGGAAGAAGCCACGCCGGTTGTACCCACCTCTCGCATTATAGTCCTTAGCACCGGCAGCCCCGGTTTGGCTTACAAACTGTTGCGTCGGGCGCAACTTGACAACGGCGGGGCAATGATCAGCGTTACAGACGAAGAAGCCTTTGCCGCTATGCGTCGTCTGGCGCGCACCCAGGGTATTTCGGTTGAACCGGCGGCGGCCGTTGCCTTTGCCGGCGCGCGTAAACTCATCAAAGACGGCGTCATCTTGCCGGATGAGAGCATCCTGATCAACTGCTCCGGCCATACCTTCCCGGTTGAAAAGCACATTATGGATGACCAGATGCTGCTGGATATGAAATTGACCGAGCAGGCCAAATTGCAGCAAGACAGTCTGGATGAGGCTTTGGAACATCTGGAAGAGCAAATCACCACTGTTTTGATCATTGACGACAATCCACTGGATCGCCTGTTGGTGAAGCGCGTTTTGCAAAACAACAAACCTTACCGCGTCTTTGAAGCCGGTGGCGGCGCAGAAGGGCTTGAGACCGTTGAAGCGCGTCAACCTGATCTGATCATTCTGGACCTGAATATGCCGGAAATGGACGGCTTTGAGGCGCTTGAGCGCTTAAAGGCCAATCAAGCCACGGCCCACATTCCGGTAGTCGTGGTTTCGGCCAAAGAACTGTCCCCGGATGAGAACAAACGCCTGGAGGGAAAAATTGCTTCGCTGTGGCAAAAAGGCTCTTTTAGCGCCGACACCTTGATGTCTCATCTGGTCAAAACCATCAAAAAGCCGGAGCGTCCGGAATCTAATCAGGTGATTGACGCTTTGAGCAGCATTGGCCAATCGGCTCATAAAATTGTAATTGTTGACGGCGCCCCCCACGACATCAACCTGATCCGGCGTATTCTGGAAGGCCGTCACCAGTATGAGATTTTTGAAGCTCACAGCGGGCAAGAAGGGGTGGCCGTTATTAAAGCTCAAAACCCTGATTTGGTCATTATGAATTTGACACTGCCTGATATGAGCGGTTTTAGATTGATGGAAACCATAAAATCAGACCCGCTCATTGAGGAGATACCCATTATTATCATCTCCGGGCAGGAATTATCTTCTGAAGAGTGGGAACAACTGGATACAGATACCGCCGTGATGAGAAGAGGGCAGATTACGGTAGAAAGTTTGGTTTCTCAGGTTGCTGAAAAACTAGCTTGATGATTTTTTGAGCGCTCAACTTTTTGACTTTTCAAGCGCAATGTTGACAATCATTTATCAAAGATGTATGCTGGTATAAAGCATAAGAAACAAAGCGTATTACGGAGTACCAGATTTATGAGCAAGAAGCGAATTTTATACATTGAAGATAATTTTGAAAACAGACTCTTTGTTCGGCGAGTGCTTGAATCAATGGGTTGTGAGTTGCTTGAGGCAGAAGATGGGATGACCGGCATCAGTATGGCGCAAAGCGAATCGCCGGATTTGATTTTGATGGATATTGGTCTGCCCGGTATGGATGGCCTGGAAGCAACTATCCGGATCAGACAAGATCAGGAAATCAAAGATATACCCATCATTGCCCTGACAGCCAATGCAATGAAAGGAGACGCAGAGCGCTGTCTGGCTGCCGGATGTGATATTTACCTGACAAAACCTATTGGCGTTTCTGATCTGAAAGATAAAGTCTTGGGCTTTCTGGACTGATTGTTTGGATGAAAGCATTGATCAGGAGTCAAAAAATACACTTTTTGGCTCCTTGATTTTTGGCTAAACGGAATAAGTCAAAATGAATATTAGCCGTGTGAATAACCTATGCAGCAAACTGGCATCTTATAATCTGGATTACGCGGCCATCCTCCCCGGCGCTACAATGCGCTACCTTACTGGCCTTGATTTTCACTTGATGGAGCGCCCCATTGTTGCTTTTTTCTCTCCACAAGAAAAACCCGCCCTGATAGCCCCCGAATTTGAGTGTAGCAAAGTAAAATCCCCCGATGACTGGCAGTTGTTCCCCTGGCGAGACGAAGAAGGCGTGGAGGGCGCGTTTGAGGCGTGCTGCCAATCGTTGAACCTTTCCGGCAAGCGTATTGGCGTGGAAGAATTGGTGATGCGGGTCAAAGAATACGCCCTTTTGCAGACATTCGCTCCCGGATCTGTCACTTCTCCGCTAGACCCGCTCGTCGCCGCTATGCGCTCGATGAAAGACGCCAGTGAAATCGAGCATATCAGGGCCGCCGTTAAACTGGCCGAAGGCGTACTGCAAGACGCGCTGTCTAAAATAAAGATCGGTATGAGCGAAAAGGAAGTGGCTGCCGAACTGCTGATTGGCCTGCTCAGAGCTGGCAGCGAAACACCGCTCCCCTTTGAACCGCTGGTGCAAACCGGCATCACCGGCGCCAGCCCCCACGCCCCCCCCGGCGATAGAAAATTAACCCCTGGCGACCTGCTCATCATTGACTTTGGGGGCAGAGTAAAGGGTTACGCTTCTGACATCACCCGCACCTTTGCCGTGGGGCAGGTAAGCGATGAAACTCGCCGGATATACAATCTGGTTGCGCAGGCCAACCGGGCCGGGAGAGAGGTCGTTAGACCCGGCCTTAGCTGTCAGGACGTGGACCGGGCGACTCGCAAAGTTATTGCCGACGCCGGCTACGGCCAATACTTCACCCACCGCACCGGACACGGCCTGGGTCTGGACGCGCACGAACCCCCCTTCATTGTAGAGGGTGATATAACGCCTTTGCAAGCCGGAATGACCTTCACCGTTGAGCCTGGCATCTACATCCCCAAACTCGGCGGCGCGCGCATCGAGGATGATGTACTTGTCACCGTAGACGGCCTTGAAAGTTTAACCACCTTCAGCCGGGAATTGATCATTGTTGGGTAGGCGTGATCTTTGAAGAATTGAATCTTGTTCATCAAAAAGCCGTAGCTTGTATTTAGAATAGAAATACGGCTTAAGGGAGAAAAATGACAACAGCCCCTGGCGAACTTGAACTGATCATTCGGGCCAAACAAGGCGACTTCAAGGCATTTGAATTGCTGTACGAGATGCACAAAACTGCTATCTACCGGACGGCATTGGCCATTACGGGTAATCGATCTACGGCGGAAGAAATTTTGCAAGAAACCTTTCTGCGCGCATTCAAGAACATCAACAAAATATATGAGAACACCTCTCTTTCGCCCTGGTTGTATCGCGTAGCGGTCAATCTGGCTTATGACCTGACGGCCAAAAGGCGTCGGAGATTGACGGTGTTGGATACCTTAAAGGGCTGGTTGACCGTCGCCCCGCTTTCGCTGCCGGAACGAAAAGTGGAGGAACGTGAACTGCAAGAGTTGATTTATGAAGCGATCAACAAACTAGAGTTCAGGCAGCGAAGCACCCTGGTCCTTTTTTATTTGCAAGATTTTTCCCTGCAAGAAATTGCTGAGATTATGGAGTGCCCTGTTGGAACGGTAAAGTCTCGCTTGCACTACGCCAGGACCAATTTGCGTAAAGCGTTATTGGCGGATGAACGACTGCTGGGAGGTTTGGCCTATGAATTCTCATAAACCGTTGTATGAGGAAGATTTAGACCAACTGCTGCATCATACTTTGGAAAATAAATTCAGAGCGCAGAGACCTTCAAATCGCGTTTGGAAGCGGATCAAGGCGAAACTGACAGGGGAGAAGTCAAACTCCGGGCAATTTTTCTCCCTGCGATCTTCCTTGATAGTTCAGGTTGCTATTCTGTTGCTTTTTCTGACTTTAGGCGGCGTGGATAGGCTGCTTGAACAAAAACTACCATTAGCGACTCGAAATATGGACAGCGTATCGCAGAACAACGCGCCATCGCCTCGAACTGTAGTCTGGGTAAACAAGGAGTTGACCGACGTGAAGGATGTGGAACTTCCTTACCCCACAGAAATGGCGACGCTTCCTGTTGATGATCACGACGACGCCCATTTACAGGACATTCAGTTCAAGCGCCAACGGCTTTCGCAAAACAACCGGCATTACGAGCCTCCTCTGTCCATCCCCCCAATCGATGTTGCGCCTCATATCGATAGCCCTGAAGGGCGCGCCCTGATGCTTCGCTCAAATATGCAGGGAATCCTCTCTTTTTTTATGGGAGGGCAATTTGATCCCGGCATAATTCAATAAGAGCCAGAAATTGCTTACAAGCTTTCCAAGCTTCTTTTACCGATACCCCTTGTTCCCAACTAAAGTCGAAAACCTTGCCTTGTCCCACACCGCCATCCGGCAGCAAAACCGGATGCCAGAGAACAGTGGCTTGCTCAGGCGGCGCGAAAGGCCCGTAGCGTTGGGGATCGCTGGGTCCAAAGATAGCCACGGTCTTGCACCCTGCTGCCGCAGCAATGTGCATGGCGCCCGTATCCGCCCCCACAAAAAGAGCTGCTCGTTGGCACAAGGCCCCAAACTGCCCCAACGTGAGTTCTCCGGCCAAAATTTTGGGCGGCAATTCCGTCATCTGCGCCGCGACTTCCCGGCACAGCGCCGAATCGCCACCGACGCCGGTGAGAACAACTGCCAGACCGCGTTGGGTAAATTGATCGCCTAAAGCGGCCAAGCGTTCAACGGGCCAGCGTTTGTCCAGCATCTTCATACCGGGATTTACACCGCCCGCCGGGTGAATGATCACAAAGGGCAAGGCCACCGGCGGTAAATTATGTTTGTCCGCCTCCGTGGGGTAGAACGCTGTCCAAAACCTGTCGCTCTCTCCGCCAAGCGCCGCCACGCAGCGCAGATAAATTGCCGCCTCATGCATTACTTCGGTGGGAACCGGAACGCGAAGCGTGTGGGCAAAGCCTCTCTCCGCGCTATCCAGACCCACGCGATGCCTGATGCCCGCCAACCACGGCGTTAACCCCACCACCGGTGAGCGGTCCAGCGTTACGGCCAGATCGTAACACCCTTGGCGCAGGCGCTTCGCCAGCCGCCACATATCCGCCCAACCATATCGCCCTTGTCCAACGCGCCCTGTATCCAGCAAATGCCGAATATGCGGATTGTTTTCCAGCGCTGCCCGACTCCACCGGCCTACGGCCACGTCAATTTTTGCCTGGGGATAACGCGCTTGCAAGGCGGCAATTGTTGGCGTTGCCAAAACTACATCGCCCAGACAGCAGGGTTTTAGCACAATAATGGACTTGGGGTCAACGGGCGCGCCCCGTTTTGGGAAAAATCGTCCCAGGATTTTACTACTCATCATAATTACCCGATTTCTAATTGCCGTCATCTCTAATTGATTTCCCTGAAAATAGCCGATAGCGGTCAGCTATCAGCGGTCAGCGGTCAGCTAAAAGCTGATAGCCAATAGCTGACCGCTTCCTGGCATAAAACCATTTTCTAAAATAGCAAAAAAGCTTGTTTCAGTGTAAAATATAAACGCTAAAATTAAAAATACAGACAAGGAACTTTTATTTTTATGGATATACAACCTGAATACATCACCATTGTTGAAGGGCCGCCGCCCGAATTTCAGTTGATTGCTAACCGTTGGGCCGTTAGCGTGGTTGAAAGTGTAACAGAGAACAACGTAGCGATGGTCGAAATGCGCACCTTCAACGGCCCAGACTTGGTGCAGCGCTGCCAAAGCGCCTGGGCTGAAGGACGCCCCGCCTACCTTGACTTCCCCCTTGGTGACGGCTCTCGCGAGGAATTGGAAATTATTGCCACGCGCTGGGACGAAGTGGAAGAAGGGCACAAACTCTATTTGTGGCTGCGCATAGAGGGCGAATTGGAAGAAATAGACCTGGACGTAGATATTGATGAAGATGCGCTGGGTTTTGCGTAAAAAACAGTGAATAGTGAATAATTATTCACTATTCATTGTTCACTATTCACTATTCACTGAATTTTGGGGAATCGGGTCAATGATAGAAGTGACAATAGATAGTATTCGTGTAAGTCTTATGTCTCAACATCGCGTTGTGGTGTTGAAAGAAGTGGATGCAGCGCGCTATCTGGCTATCTGGATTGGGCCGGACACCGCTGAAGCAATCACAATGGAATTGCAAAATGTGGCGGTAGCCAGACCTATGACCCATGACCTGGTGAAAAACATCGTCCTGCAAATGGGCGCAAAAATTTCTCATATTGTCATCAACGAACTGCGCAACGACGTCTTCTTTGCCCAAATTGTGCTGGATATGCAAGGCAGAAGCATAGAAGTTGACGCTCGCCCCAGCGACGCGCTGGCTCTGGCGGTGCGCGCCGGCTCAAAAGTGTTTATCAACCAGCGCGTTATGGATTTAGCCGGCATCAGCCCGGAAACAGGGCTGGATATTGGCGATGAATTTGACGATCAAGGCGATGTCAAAGAAGAAGATTTGGACATCTTCCGTGATTTTGTAGACTCCCTTGATTTAGACGACCTGCTGCCCCCAAAAGACCCGGTTTAACCTCAAATGCCAAGATGAATGGTAAATGGTAAATGGTAAATGGTAAATGGAAACACCTTACCATTTACCATTTACCATTTACCATTTTTTTGTATTCTCAACAAGGACACTTAAATGGCCGAAGGTAAAAATGGCTCGGCGCGCGGTGTCGCGCCCGATAAACTTCAACCCCACAACATTGAAGCAGAGGAGGCTGTTTTAGGCGCGCTGTTAATTGACCCGGACGCTATTATTCGCATTGCTACCTTTTTGCAGCCCAAAGACTTCTTCTTAAAGCGTCACGCCTGGATTTACGAAGCCATTCAAACCCTGCATGAGCGCCGCGACCCCGCCGATCTGGTTACCCTGACCGATGAACTGGAACGCCAAAAACATCTGGAAGATGTCGGCGGGCCAACTTTTTTAACCGACCTCATCAACGCCACCCCCACCTCTATCCACGTTGAGTATTACGCTCGCATTGTAGAGCGAACCGCCGTTCTGCGTCGCTTGATTGAGGGCGCCACAAAAATTGCCCAATTGGCCTACGAAGACGTAGACGAGGTAGAAGAAATCATTGACCGGGCAGAATCAATCATCTTTGGCGTGTCTGAACAGCGCACCAACCGTGATCTGAAACCCATTCGCCACGCCATTGACCAGTATTATGACCGCATCGAGTACCTCTCTCAGCATCAGGGCGAAATTGTTGGCATTCCCACCGGCTTGAAAGACCTGGACAAACTACTGGGCGGTATGCAGCGCTCTGACCTGCTTATCTTGGCCGGACGTCCGGGGATGGGGAAAACTTCGCTGGCGTTGAGTGTGGCTTTGCAAGCCGCCCGCAAGTGGGACAAACGCATTGCTGTTTTCAGCTTGGAGATGAGCGATGAACAGCTTGTGCAGCGTCTTCTCTCTGCCGAAACAGGTATTGACAGCCAGCGTCTTCGGCTGGGGCAGATACGCGATGACGAATGGCCGGTACTTATTCAAGCCACCGGCTTGCTGGCCGACACCTCCATTTTTTTGGACGATACTCCCGCTATTTCCGTGCTGGAATTACGCACCAAAGCCCGTCGTCTGGAGGCCGAATTTGGCCTGGACTTGATTATTGTTGACTATTTACAACTGATGCGCGGCAACGTGCGCTCTGAAAATCGGCAGCAAGAGATCAGCTTCATCTCCCGTTCACTCAAAGAACTGGCCCGCGAATTGAAAGTTCCGGTGTTGGCGCTAAGTCAGCTCAGCCGCGCCGTAGAGAGTCGCCACGATAAGCACCCAATGCTCAGCGACCTACGCGAATCTGGTTCTATAGAGCAAGACGCTGACGTAGTGATGTTTGTCTACCGCGACGAAATCTACAACCCCGACACCGAATTTCCCAACATCGCCGAAATCGTCGTTGCCAAGCATCGCTCTGGCCCAACCAAACAGCTTAACGTCTACTTCAAAAAAGAACTGGCCCAGTTCATTGACCTTGAAGTGCGCTCCCAACCATTGGACTATTAAGCAATGAACAATGAACAATGAACAATGAACAATGAAGAGTGAAAAATGGGCTTTAACGCGCTGTAAATGACAAATGACCAGTGACAAATGACCAATGACGAATGACCAATTTCCCGGCTTTCCGCCCGGTGACCTGAAATTTACCTCTGTTCCCGACTTTTTCTTTGCCAGATTATTGCCGAAAATTGATAATCTGGTGGAATTGAAAGTGACGCTGCATATTTTGTGGCTTCGGCAGCGAGAGAATAAGCAGGCCGTCAGTTTGGCAGAGTTGCACACCGACGAAACTCTCATCAACAGCCTGGTCCTGGTAGCAGAGGAACCTTTTGCCGCCTTGAAAGATGGCCTGCAAAGAGCCGTTGCCAGAAACGCGCTGCTCTACGCCCGGTTGAAGGACGAAAACGGCCAACACGACCTCTACTTCCTCAACAGCGAAGGGGGACGGATGGCGCTGGATAAAATGCAAAGCGGCAAACTGGGCATTGTAGCCGTCAGCGGGGCGGATATAGCCTCGCCAACTTACGCCCGGCGCCCCAACATCTTTGAATTATATGAAGCCAACATCAGCCTTATCTCTCCCATCATCGCTGACGAATTGAAAGATGCGGAGCAAACCTATCCGCAGGAATGGATAGAGGAGGCTTTCAAAATTGCCGTAGAAAACAACGTGCGCAAATGGAGCTATATTCGCGCCGTTTTAGAAGGAATGGCTACCGAAGGACCAGATGGAATCGCTAAAAGAAAAACTCAAAAGGATACAGAAAAACGCTGGTACACCGACGACGAATTCAAACACATCATCCAGCA
>DUEH01000049.1 GCA_011192195.1 Chloroflexota bacterium
CCGTGAATATAAGTACCTAATCTATTTCCAGACCAGGCTGGAAATAAAATAATTGATTAATTGTTGAATTGGCGAATAGTTAATGAACTACGCTGATAACGTTAATAATTCAACAATTAATCAATTCACAAATTAGTTATTTGTCTCCAGGATCGACAATTTTTTGTCGATAGAAAAACCTTAAGACGCTAAGCAAATCAGGCGGGCATTGTTTTAGAAAACTTGTTCATTAGTGTTTTTCATAAAACCGGAACGCACACAACTGCTTCTGTTCCTCCATCAGATTTCGATGCAAGCGAAAACGTTCCCCCCAAATCTTCTTCAACCAGCGTTTGCACTAATTCTAAACCCAACCCCTGATCTGAGTCCAATTCAAAACCGGGCGGTAGTCCGCGCCCTTTATCTGCGACGGTCAAAGTGAGCGCCATATCGCTACGCTTCAACTTGACCCGAATTTGGCCGCTATGTTGAGGCACTAGTCCGTGTTCCAGGGCATTTTGTATCAACTCATTGGCAATCAGCGCCAGATTGGCCGCTAATTGCGCGGGAAGGAGCAGGTCATCGCCGATGACGGCAACATTTACCTGTCCGGTCATTGTCATTCCGGTAGTGATGTTGTTGGCAATCTGTTGCAGCAAGCGTTTAATGCTAACCTGGGAATGATGCTCTTGCGCCAGAATCTCGTGGACGGCGGCAATACTCAACACGCGATTGATGGTTTCATGCAAAATATCTTCCGGCGTCAGGGCGTCAGCCTGAGCGACTTGCAGGCGCAACAGCATAGCAATGGTTTGCAGATTATTTTTGACTCGATGGTGGATTTCTTGCACGACGGCAGCGTGGACCAACCTGGCTTTTTCCAGAGCTGTGGCTGCCAAGTCGGTGATGAAGCTGAATAACTCAATCTCTTCGTCGCTGAACTGGCGAATATCGGCGGTTTGCGCGTTAGCCGCGCCGATGACCTTGCCTCGCGCGGTCAGGGGCATCGCCATCAGCGAGCCGAAACGACTTTCGCCGGAGCCGATGATGCGGTAAAAGCGGGGGTCTCTTTTGGCGTTGGCCACGGCAACGATTTCGCCGTGTTCGGCGGCCCAGCCGGTCAACCCGGTACCTTTGGAGAGGGTGACGCGCCCAATACCGCTGGGCCGCAACCCCGTTGAGGCGGCCAGAACCAGCTCATCTTCTGCTTTATTGTACAGGTAAATAGAGCAGGAATCTACGCCCATCACTTCGGCGGTGCGGCGGGTGATCAGGTCCAGAGTAGCGTCCAGGTCTTGCGCTTCGGCAATGGCCCGGCTGATCTCTCGCACGGCGGCCAGTTGGGCCGTTTTTTGTTGCAGAAGGGAAGCGGTATTCATTAGGCAGGTGAGCAGGCGAGCAGGTGAGAAAGTGAGAAAGTGAGAAAGTGAGCAGGGGAGATTTTCTCACTTTCTCACCCGCCCACTTTCTCACTTGCCCACCTGCCCACCTGCTAACATTCACTGAAGCCGCAGGAGTGGCACTTTTTGCAGCCTTCGATGAAAAGAAGGGTGGCGTTGCCGCAGACGGGGCAGATGTCGCCGTTGGGGGCGGCAAAGGAGAGTTGCACAGGCGTATCCTGGTCTTCTTCATCGGGCAGGCCGGGCAGGTCGGCTTCGCTGCCCAGACCAATGTGTTCGGCCAGGGCTTGCGCTACGGCGTCGGGCAAGCTCATCACGCGATTTTTACCAAAGCCCTGCTGTCGGGAGGAGCCGATGCCGCGCAGTTGGGCCACCACGTTTTGCACGCGCTCATAGGGGCTAAGGGGGCTGGACATTCGCAGGATAAGGCTGATAAGGCGTCCCAGCCCTTCGGCGTCAGCGGCCACGTCTGAGCCAACTTTGGCCACGTTGATGAAGACTTCAAAAGGCTCTTTGTTCCCCCCCCCGTTGGCATTGACGGTGATGTAAGCCGTACCAATGGGGGTGTGCTTGCGATAGGTGTTGCCGTGCAGGGTGATGGGGCGCACGCGCGCCTTAATTTCCGGCATTGGCGCGGGTGCTTCTTTTTCTTCATTTTTGGCAGTCAGCACTTGCTCGTCGCGGGAACCGTCGCGGTAAATGGTGCCGCCTTTTACGCCTAAATCGTACATCAATTCGTATAATCGGCGGGTCTGGTCAATGGTATAGTGGTTGGGCACGTTGGATGTCTTGGAGATGCTGCTGTCTACCCAGCGCTGAATGGCGGCCTGAACCCGCGCGTGGTCTTCCGGCGAAAGGCTCATCGCCGTGACAAAATAGTCGGGCAGGGGGGCGTCCGGGTTGGCTTCTTGCCACTCCTGATACACGTCCACGCGCTCGGTGTTGGTTCCCATTCTCCCTTTGCGCTCCCATTCCCAGAAGAAATACGGTTCGATGCCGGTAGAGGTGCCGACCATTGTGCCGGTGGTTCCGGTGGGCGCTTGCGTTAGCAGGGTCACGTTACGGATACCGTTTTCACGCACGGCTTTCTTAACTTTTTCCGGCATTTCCTGCATAAAGCCGCTTTGCAGGAATTTTTCGGCGTCAAATTGGGAAAAAGCGCCCTTTTCTACAGCGTAATCGCTGCTGGCAAGGTAGGATTCGACGGCCAGAAATTTAAAGAGTTCATCAATGAATTGCAGGCTTTCCGGGCTGCCGTAGCGAACTTTGAGCCGGATGAGCATTTCGGCCAGGCCCATTGTGCCCAATCCAATGCGGCGTTCAGAAAGCTGCTGTTGGCGATTTTCTTCAAAGAAGTAAGGGGTGCTGTCAATAATGTTGTCCAGAAAGCGGACGGCGTAGCGCACGGTGGTGCGCAGATTATCCCAGTCTACTTGCTCATTTTCCACAAAACGCGAAAGGTTGATGGCCCCTAAATTGCACACGCCCCAAGATGGCAAGCCTTGCTCGCCGCAATTATGAAGTACCAACCCGTTGCCAATAAAGGAGTGGGTCAGGGGTTCGGTGATGTCGTAAACGTCTTCAAATCCTTCTTCGGTGATTGATGCTACGGTAGCGGTGAAACTTTCTGCGTAAGTCCCCCGTTTGCCGCGTGTGATGTAGTTGCGCAGCTTTTCTTGTTTGTAGGCCATCAAAAAGCCGATGTCGTCGGCAAAGACGATCATATTTTGTTTTGAAATGGATAATTCGTGCTGGGCTTCGCACCAGTAGGGCTTCAAACCGCCTTGTCCGTCGGGTAGTTCCCGGTAGCCGGCCTCGCGGCGGTTGCGATAGATTCGGCTGGCTATGCCGAAGTTGAGCAGCGTTTGTTGTACGCCTTCCAGTAACTCAATTGAGTTGGCGGCCAGGCGTATGCTTCCCCCTTTAGGCCCGCCGTCCTGAAATGTGCCGTCGGCGGTGAAGAGGGCTTGCAGGAAGCCGCGCTGCATTTCTTCTGCGCCGCGCAGCACGCTTTGAGGCACGCGATGCTTGATTTCGGTCAAGCCGTGTTGGTGGGCAATTGTATGAAGGCGCGTTGAGCCGATGCGCGCTTCATCCCGTCTCTTAACGTGGATGGGAGCGACATCGTAACGGCGCGCTGTTGCGGTCAACGGGGCAACCAGTGTATTCACGTGTTCTGCAAAGAGGGGGGCCAGTTCGCGTTTTTCAGGGCCAAAGAAGGAGAGAACCGCTTCCTTTTTCTTGAGTGTGCCGTCGCCAATGAGCCAGCCCAGGGTGCGTCCCAACCCCAGAGAACCTTCAGTGCCAAATCCACCTTTGCGATTGGAAATGTGAATGGCATCGCCGGGGTGCAGGTCTTGTAACTCAACCCAACCGCGCGGCGTCATAATGCGATGGTCTGCGGTAGCGCGAATGTAATAGCCTTCTTTACTTTGCAGGCGATAAACCAATTTTCTGCCGGTATAAAAGACGCAGGATGCCGATGTAATGTTTTGTTCATAGCCAAATCGCCCGTCAATGACAATGTCAACGTTATTTTCCTGATTAAATAGCTCCTTGGCGCTCACCAAGCCTTCTGCCGTGTAAAGCAGCGTATCGC
The DNA here is from genome assembly GCA_011192195.1 of Chloroflexota bacterium. GTDB lineage: Bacteria > Chloroflexota > Anaerolineae > 4572-78 > 4572-78 > DUEH01. The sequence continues at coordinate 3,979 of DUEH01000049.1, forward strand.
CTGTGACGCATGGGTTCGTGGTTTGGATAGGGGCGTAATACCAGGAATTGCTCATCTTGTTGTAGCGATCAACAAAGAAGACGCCCGGTTCGGCGCTGGCCCAGGCGCTTTCGATGATATTGTACCAGATTTCGCGCGCCTTGACGGTTTTGTGGACAATGACCGGTCGGCCTTCGGCTCGCCACGTGTCCAGATTGCCATCCCACAGGTCGTCGTAATCGGGGGTGCCGGTGTCGGGAAAGACCAGGTCCCAATCGTCGTCGGCTTTCACGGCGGCCATGAAATCATCGGTGATGCCCACGCTGATGTTGGCGTTGGTGATGCGCCCCATTTGGCGCTTGCTGTTGATAAATTCAATAACATCGGGATGCCAAACGTTGAGAATGAGCATCAGCGCGCCCCGCCGACTGCCGCCTTGTTCAATCAGTCCGGTGACAAAACTATACAGTCCGCCCCAGGAAACAGAGCCGCTGGAACGTCCGTTGACTCCCTTGACGTAAGCGTGGTGCGGGCGCAGGCTGGAAAGGTTGATGCCCACGCCGCCGCCGCGAGACATAATTTCGGTCATCTGACCCAGAGTTTGGATGATGCCGCCTCTGCTGTCTTGGGGCGATGGGATGACGTAGCAATTGTAGTAGGTGAGGTTTTGACCGGTTCCCGCGCCGGTGAGAATGCGCCCGCCGGGAACAAATTTCCAGTCGTCCAGCAGCCACCTGAAATTTTTGGCCCAGGTTTCCTGCTGCTCCGGCGCTTCTTCTTGAGCCAACGATGCGGCCACGCGGGTCATCATCTGAGAGGGGTGAATTTCCAGCGGCTTGTCAATGTGTTCAATGGCGCGTTCTATGGCGCTGCCGTCGTGCAGTTTAACCGTGACCTGATCCTGATTCAAGGCCATTGCCTGTCCAATTTCGCGTTGACCGGTTTCAAGATTGGTGCAGACAATGACGGTATCGCCTTCTTTGAGCGTAGCTTTTTGGGCGTCTTTGAAGGCGTAGCGATCCAGAAAGATTTTTTCGCCCAGCGCTTTCAGAGCGTTTTCGGTCAAATTGCTGGGTGGGGGGGCAATTCGGCTATTGTAGCCATTGCTGTTACTTTTTGTGGCGGGATGAGTTTTACTTGTCACTGCGGGTCTCCTGAAAAAATTGAGGCAATTATAATTTTCTAAACCGGGCTACAATATTTCGATCATCGAGAAATTCAACTGGTTTTTCATCTTTGCCATACTCCCACATCAGTGAAAAAAACCAGATGCCATTTTCGCCAATGCAAAAGTCGGCGGGGGTAAACGCCATTTTTGAATCCAACGGAGGAGTTGAGGATTCCGGATTGTATTCTGCCGGCCATCCAAAGGCTTCGCCCTGCCAGAAAACGCCTTTGGTGTGCAGTTTTGCCGCAAATGTTCTCACTTCGTCTAACTCAGGAATGACAACAGGAACAATGGAAGTGTAACCTGTGTCGTTAGTTCTTATTTGCGCTTTAACGGTTTTCACGTTTGTCCATTTCCTTTCGCCACGCTTTCAAAAGGTCGTTTTGGTATTCACGTAATATGCGTTCAATTACGTTGAGTTTATGATCTCGAAATCTACCCGCTTTTGCCAGCGCAATGGGGGCAATCCAGTATTTGGCTTCTTTTCCCTCTTTACCTATGTGGGCGCGCGGCGGTTCGTCCAAATCAGCTTGATAGAACCAGAAACGATACCCTTTGATGCGTAAAATAACAGGCATAATCTCAGCTTTCTTCCAGTGGTAAAGGAATCTGGTTCTTTTGTTCCTCTTCGCGGCGTTTGCGTTCTAAAAGCTGCTGAATTTCTTCGGCCATATTGGTGACGTCTTCAAAACGACGATAGACGGAGGCGTAGCGCACGTAAGCCACGTCATCAATTTTTTGCAGATGGTCTATCACCAGTTTGCCAACTTCCAGGCTTTGAAGTTCGCTTTTTCCCATTGCGTAAAGGTCTACTTCAATTTTAGCGGCGGCCTCTTCCAGTTGCTCGGCGGAAACGGCGCGTTTTGAGCAGGCGGTGCGCATGCTCTTGAGCAGCTTTTCGCGGTCAAACTCTTCACGGCGATCATCTCGCTTGACGATGAGCAAGCTTACGCCGGCTACACGCTCATAAGTAGTGAAGCGTTGTTTGCAGCCGTTGCACTCCCGGCGACGGCGAATCCCGTCGGGGACTTCGCGGGTATCAATGACGCGCGTATTTTTTCCGGCGCAGTATGGACATTTCATTGCTAACTCCTTTGGTAACTCTAGCGTCTCAAGATTTTTTTATCGATAATAAATTGTCAATCTTGCAAAATTTGTTTGCATCCGGTCAATTTCAGATTTACGATTTTGGATTTACGATTGATTTTGGCGTGTAGTCTTAATCGTCAATCTCTTGTTCCCACGCTTTGCGTGGGAACACCTTGTTTTCACACAAATCGGGCGTTTAGGTGTTGTTCCAAAAATGCCCGGACTTTACATAATCCATTTACTTAAAACAATAAAAAACCACAATATATAGTGGTTAGTATCATTCAGATACAATATGTAGTATAGTAACGCGCTTAAATTATACACTACTTTTTGGAGTTAGACAAGGGGGTTTCCCTTAAAAAAGACAGGGAGACAAGGGGAAGGGGACGCAAAGCGGTTTCTTCACCAGACAAGGGGACAACGCAAAAATTCTCCCCCTCTCCCTGTCTCCCCCTCTCCTTGTCTTTTTCATCCTTCTTCCTTACAAAAAAAGACCCCTCTGGCGATGAACCAGAGGGGCGTGGGGATGCGGTTGTGGCTGTAAGTAAAATTGATCAGGTATCCAGCCGCCACAAGAACCGGGGAGGAGAATTAGCAATTAGCAATTAGCAATTGTTCATTGTTCATTGTTCATTGTTCATTGTTCATTGTTCATTGTTTTACCTTGCTTGCCTACGGCGCAGGAAGGCGGGAACGTCCAGATCATCCTGGTCTATGCGTTGCAGGCCGGGAAAGTCAATAGTTTTTCTGGGCTGACCGGCAACGGTGGGGGGCTGTTTGACAGCGGCAATCGCGTCGAATCCGGTGGCAATGACGGTGATATGAAGTTCGTCATCCAGGTCTTCGTCAATGACCGCGCCAAAGATGATGTTGGCCTGCGGATGCGCTTTGGCTTTGATGATCTCGGCGGCTTCATTGACTTCAAAAAGGCTCAGGTCGCCGCCGCCGGTGATGTTGAAGAGAATGGCTTGCGCGCCGTCAATAGTTACGTCCAGCAAAGCAGAGGTTACGGCGGCGTTGGCGGCATCTGCGGCGCGTGTTTCGCCAGAGCCGTTTCCAACGGCCATCAGGGCGGAGCCGCCTTCGTTCATCACGGCGCGGACATCGGCAAAGTCAAGATTGATCAAACCGGGCACGGTGATCAATTCTGAAATACCCTGAATACCCTGCCGAAGCACGTCGTCGGCTACGCGGAAGGCTTCATTCATACTGGTGCGCTTGTCTACAATGCTAAGCAGGCGATCATTGGGAATGGTGATGAGGGTATCAACCTTCTCTTTCAGCATCGCCAATCCATCATCTGCAAAATTCTGACGCTTGAATCCTTCAAAGGTAAAGGGCTTTGTGACCACACCGATGGTCAACGCGCCCATATCGTGGGCAATTTCAGCGACGATGGAGGAGGCGCCGGTTCCGGTTCCGCCGCCCATACCGCAGGTGACAAAAACCATATCAGCGCCCTTAAGAACATCCGCCAGATCATCCGCCGATTCTTCAGCGGCCTTTTGACCTACTTCAGGATTGCCGCCGGCGCCCAATCCACGCGTTAATTTATCGCCAATACGAATACGCTGAGGCGCGCTGCTGCCAAGCAGGGCTTGCGCGTCGGTGTTGACGGCAATGAAGTCAACGCCGCGCAGCCCTTCGGCAATCATTCTATTTACGGCGTTAGAGCCGCCGCCGCCTACGCCCACCACTTTGATTTGGGCAAAATTTTCCAGTTCGCCGTTGTTTGATTTATAGGCCATCATAAAATCTCCTTTTTTCTACGGTAGAACGGTAAACGGTAGATAGTATACGGAGAAACTACCTTCCCCTGTCTACCGTCTACCGTCTGCGGTCTACCGTCTACCGCTTATCCGGGTAAAAATGCTTTTAGCCAGGCGGGCGCTTTAAGTCGCCCCGATTGTTTCTGTTTGAGTGATGATTTGGGCTGATGATGCTTGCCCCATTCCAACAGGCCAACGCTGGTAGCAAAGGCCGGTTCATCCAAATTATCTATCAAGCCCCGCAAGTTTCTGGGCGCTCCCACGCGGACGGGCAGATCAAAGATTTCTTGCCCAAGCGTTTTAATACCTGGTAAATTGGCCGAACCGCCGCACAGCACCACACCCGCCGGAAGCAGACCGTCGTAGCCGCTGCGTTTTATTTCCTGCTGGATCAGTTCAAAAATCTCTTCTACGCGGGCCTGAATGATTTCTGCCAGAAAGCGCCGCGACACCTTTTGACGCGCCCCTTCGCCAAATGAAACAAATTCCAGAGTTTCATCTTCGGCGATTTTTGCGGGATTGGCGCGCCCAAAGCGAATTTTTAGCGATTCCGCCGTCTCAAAGGGGGCGCGCAGGCCAACAACAATGTCATTGGTAATTTGCTGACCGCCGGTTGGCAGCACCACCGTGTGCCAGATGCTCCCTTCAATGAAGATGGCGATATCGGTGGTTCCGCCGCCAATGTCCGCCAGTACCACGCCCATTTCTCGTTCTATGTCGCTCAGTACCGCTTCGCCGGATGCCAGCGGTTCCAGCACCAGAGCGTCTACTTCTACGTGATTATTTTGCACACATTGAAGCAGATTATTAACAGACGATGTGGCTCCGATGACAATATGCGCTTCCACTTCCAGCTTTTGGGCGTACATTCCCACCGGGTCTTTTACGCCGTCGTCGCCGTCTACGATGAAGTTACGGGCGATGATGTGCAAAATCTCCCGATTATCCGGCAAACTCACGGCGCGGGCGGCTTCTAAAACGCGATTGATGTCGTCGGGTTTGATGCTTTTGCGACCATTGTTGACAGCAATGGTTCCGCGGCTATTCAACGCATTGATGTGCGCTCCGGCCAATCCAATGTAGGCGCTGGCTATCTGGTAGCCTGAAGATTGCTCGGCCAAACGCAAAGACTCGGCGATGGCGTTGGTGGCTTCATTTACGCTGACCACCACCCCCTTGCGAATTCCTTTGGCGGGAACAATGCCCGCGCCCACAATGCGTATCTCTTCAAGTTCATTGACCTGGGCTATTAAGGTGCAAATTTTTGTTGTGCCTACATCTATCCCAACTATGCTGGCTGGTTCCATTCAGTTTCCACCACCTGTTTGCTGTTTGGCCGCTATAATAGTGGTAAGATGTATTCTCTAGTTTACCACAAGATATGGGGTTTGACAAGCCCCTAAACCACAATATGTAGTATTTTAAGGAAGATACTACGAATGGCGAATCTGCGAATTTGCGCCCATTCGCTATTCGCCATTCGCTATTCGGTACACCCCCCGACGCGGGTTGCGCACATCAACAAAGGCCGGAGTGATTTGTCTGGCTTGTAAATCGGCAATCATTGCATCGGCAACAGTCAATTTTGCAGGGATGTTTGCAGGCTGACCCAGTATGACCGGCCAGCCTTCCGGGGTGAAGTAGTAAAGGCCATAGTAACGATTGTAATAAACCTGTTCCATTTCCGGTTTATATTCATGGATAATTTGCGCGCCGCGAATGATGGCGGTGTCAATGGTGTCGTTGACGCGAACTTTGCGCGCGTCAGTGTCAATAATGCGTAGACGACCTGCGACGACTTCTACGCCCTCTTTGGGCGTGACAAAGGTGCCTTCGTTGTCTATCCACCACAAATCTTCGCCGGTCTGCCAGACCACTTCGGGCTGGCGTTCTTGCACTTCTATGCGCACATTGGCGGGCAGCGTCACTTTCACCTGCGCGCTCTTCACGTTGGGCAGGCTTTCGACATTGCGTTTAGCCGTTTTGGGATCAATCCAAAAAACCGACAGCGTATGCACCTGACTGGCGGCGTAAATCTCTTCCGCGCTGAGAATATGATTTCCCTGAATATCGGCGGTATAGACGTAGAAAGAATCGTAGCGGAATAGCAGATAGCCAACCCACACCAAAAGCAGCAGCGTCAGCAGGCCGATGATGCGGCTGTTGTTCATGCGCCAAAAGCTGAGAGCCGGACGCACAGCGAAGGCCGATGCAATTGTTCGGCTTTCCATCACTTGCGTTTTGCCCAGCCTACGCTCAGAGCGGCGAGGGCGGCGCAGTTTTTTTTGCTTAAACGATGATAGCAAATTCGTCATTGGTCATTCGTCATTCGTCATTCGTCACTGTTATGCTGCGTTTGATACGTCGAAGAAGCTGGTTGTCTGTTGCTTGTCGGTATGGCGTTCCAGCGCCAGCTCGATGAGCCGGTCAATTAAGTCTGCATAGCTGATGCCGCTGGCTTCCCACAGTTTGGGGTACATGCTGATGGCGGTGAAGCCGGGCATAGTGTTGATTTCGTTAAGGTAGATTTGCCCGCTTTCTTTGTCCATCAAAAAATCTACCCGCGCCAACCCCGCGCCATCCAGCGCCTGAAATGCGCGCGCGGCCATCTCCCGGAAGGCTTCGCTTTGCGCGGGCGTCAGCGGGGCAGGGATGAGCAAGTCGCTGGAATCATCAATGTATTTGGCGGCGTAACTGTAAAATTCGCGGCTGGGAATGACTTCTCCCGGCGCAGAGGCAATGGGGTCGTCATTTCCCAGCACGCTCACCTCAATCTCGCGGGCGGCGATGCCTTGTTCCACAATCAACCTGCGATCGAATTGAGCCGCTTCATCCAGCGCCAAACGCAGTTCTGCCGCATTATCGGCTTTATTGATGCCCACACTGGACCCCATATTGGCCGGTTTCACAAAGACCGGATAACTCAGCTCGGCTTCAATTTTGGCGATGATTGTGTCCGCCTGACGCTGCCAGTCTTTACGCAGGATGCTTAAATGGGGCAAAACAGGCAGACCATTGGCTTTGAAGATGTCTTTAGCCAGCGCCTTGTCCATTGCCGCCGCGCTGGCGGTGACGCCGCAGCCCACATAAGGCAGGTCGGCCAGTTCAAATAGTCCCTGCGCGGTCCCGTCTTCACCCATTGGCCCGTGCAGAACCGGAAAGATGACATCCAGCGCCCCCAAACTTGAGCTTTTGGCTGCCACCGAATCGTCCAGAAAGGATACCAGGCTGCGGGCGCTTTCAACGGCGCGCGCCGTCAATTGGGGCGGCATAGTCGTTTCGCCGGCAAGCTGCTTCATCACCCTTTCGCCGCTCAACCACAGCCCGGCTTTGGTGATACCGATAGGCGCAATTTCGTATTTGCTTTTATCCATCGCGTCCATCACGTTTTGGGCGGAAACCAGACTCACTTCATGTTCGCCCGATTTGCCGCCAAATATCACGCCAACGCGGAGTTTGTTATTGGTCATTGGTCATTTGTCCCTGGTCATTTGCTCACACAATCTCAACCTCTAATTCTAACAGCACACCAAACTTGTCCAACACCTGTTCTTGCGCGGTCTTCACCAATTCGATCACGTCGTCTGCGCTGGCGCTGCCAAGATTGACAAAGAAGTTGGCGTGTACCGGCGAAATCTGCGCCTGCCCGATGCGGTATCCCTTCAGCCCGACGGCTTCTATGAGGCGTCCGGCGTAGTCTCCCGGCGGATTTTTGAACATACTGCCAATGGTGGCTCCCGGCGGCTGCGTGGCTTTGCGGCGAGCCGTGTACTTCCGCATCGTCGCTTCAACCTCTGCCGTTGACGCTGGAACAAGGGCCAGTTCCACCTGTAAAATAACGTATCCCCTTGTCCCCCCGTCTCCTTGTCCCCCTGTCCCCCTGTCCCCTTGTCCCCTTGTCTCCCTGTCTCCTTGTTTCAGCTTACTGAAACGATATTCGTACTCAAACCACTCCACCGGCTGCCAGATGCGCTCTCCCTGCGGAGTCAGTATTTCGGCGCGGATAAGGATGTCTGCCATTGACATGCCGTAAGCGCCGGCGTTGTTGACCGCCGCCCCGCCGATAGTTCCCGGCACGCCCACCGCCCATTCCAGGCCGCTCAACCCCTGCTGCGCGCATCGTTTTGCCAGCCGGGGGAGAATGGTTCCACTTTCCGCGATAACCCGAGCGCCCTCAAAGCGGACGACTCTGGCCCGGTTTTCGATGACCAGACCGCGCGCGCCCGCCGACCCGATGAGCAGGTTCGCCCCGCCGCCCAGCAAAAAGACCGGAACCGCGCGCTGCCGCGCCAGCCCAACCACTTCGAACAACTCCGCCACCGAACGCGCCGGAAACCATAGATCGGCGGGGCCGCCCAAACGAAGCGTGGTGTGCGCGGCAAGCGCTTCGTTAAAGCGGGCGCGGGGGCCAAAGCAGGCGTCTAATTCGGCGCGCAAGGCGGCCAAACCTGCCTTGAGTGAAGTCGAAGGGTCAAGCGGCTTTTCGGTCATCGGCCAGTAATGCGCGCATCAAGCGGCGAATCAATATCTGATTGACTTCAATATCTGTCTTGTCAGCCTCGCTTAGCAACTTGAAGCGTACCAGATTATCAGCGGCAGGAGTTTCTTCTACTTGTTTGGAACGCTTTGACTCTGGCGATGGTGGCAGAATTCTTAAGTCCGGCTTTTTTGGTAGATTCTGGTTTTCTCTATCTGTTTTTTTGTCTAAATTAGTCATTTTCGTCCTTGTCAAAAAAGGCTATCTATACCCTTTGTATGGAATCGTTTTGTTGTTGGTTTTACGCGAACTTGATATTTCTGTCGGATACGCTCCAATTTGGAATGGTGTTGCGGTATTTTTCTGCCTCGCTTTGATGCGCGCTTTGATGCGCCGTGACCTTGACTCAAGACAACGTATGCCTGTACGCCATTATTGTTTACAAGATTATGGCCTGGCGAATTTTGATATTGCCCTGTGTGGAGGATGTTTTTGTACGAATGATTGCATAATAATTGTAAAGTGCTATCAATTTGCATCAGCGCCTTTCCATAGTCGCCGCCTTTCAATTCGACTGGAACTATGGCTTTTTTGCCCGATTTGCTTTTAACCCAAAATAGATAATCTACTTTTTTTTCGTTCTGCTTAATCCAACACCCATCAAGTTTTACTCTCCAAATTTGGTCAAGCGGTTTGGGTGTAATGGAAAAGCGTCGTTTGTTTTCTTCACATGAAGATTTGTCTTCCACACAAGATTCAGGGATACCTGTGGTTTTAAACCATTCCGGAAGACTCATTTGGCATCCTCTAAATCTTGGCGCTTTTTTCATCCGGTTCAGATGGATTCCAGTACAATTTTGTTTTTGAATTCACATAAATTGACAAATCTTGTCCAAACCACTTTTCCAGCGCTGAAATAGTCGCTTTATGAGGAGTGTCGGAGAGACTTAAAAGAAGTGTTTCATACCTGCGCAAGAAATACACTGATTGAGCAGCCAGTGATTTCCCCGTAGCTTGTGGCCCAACAAAAACAGTTAGTTCACGTAGGTCAACATCAGCCTTTTTGATAGGGCCAAAATTTTCAATTACCAATCGTTCCGTCATTGGTCTCTCCTTTCTGCGCTATAGGCAAAGGGCCAGGAATTAGCCACAGAATGCCTCCAACACCATCTCTCCCACCCGATAACCATCTCCCGCGCCCAGAGTAATGAGGACATTGCCGGGGGTCAGGTGGGCGCGCAGGTAGTCAACAGCCTCTTCCATTGAAGCGATATGCCGCGCGTCCGGGTGCTGCATCCGGGCGATGATGTCCGCGCTGCTGATGGAGCCGTCGTCCTTTTCGCGGGAGGGGAAGATGTCAAGAATGATGGCGTGGCGGGCTTGATCAAAGGCGGCGGCGAAGTCAGAAAGCAAAAGTTTGGTGCGCGAAAAGGTGTGCGGCTGAAAAACGGCATAAATTTCTTGCTGCGGATAACGCGCGCGGGCGGCAGAGAGGGTGGCTTTGATTTCCGAAGGATGATGCGCGTAGTCGTCAATGACGGTGACGCCATTTATCTCACCCTTCAACTCGAAGCGCCGCCCGACGCCGGTGTAAGTGGAGAGGATGCGCCCCGCTTCGGCGGGCGAAACGCCAACCGCTTCGGCGGCGACCAGAGCCGCCAGCGCGTTCTGCACATTATGCAAGCCGGGAACGCTCAATTCCACCGCCTGCGGCGTGACTATTTCGCCTTGATGTTGGACGCTGAAACTATATCCCCCTTTTCGGTTCACCTGCACGTTCACTGCCCGCCAGATGGGCAGGTGGGCAGGTGGGCAGGTGGGCAGGTGAGCGGGTGGGCTTCCCTCTGTCTCCTTGTCCCCTTGTCCCCTTGTCCCCTTGTCCCGCTGTATCCCGTAGGTGGCGGCGTCAGGAGCAACTTCAAGCAGCGAGGCCGCGCCCGCGTCGTCGGCGCAGAGAATGACTTTTCCGGCGGGAGGAACGGATACTTCGGCTTTGCTCAGTACAAGTTTTACAAACTCAACAAAGGCTTCGCGCAGCGAGGCTTCGGTGGGGTAGGTGTCCGGATGATCCCATTCCAGGCTGGTGATGACAGCGATTTCCGGTTTCAGGCTGAGAAAAGTGCGATCATATTCATCGGCCTCGATGACAAAAAGGTCGCTGTTTCCGGCGGCGGCGTTGCTCTTCAACTGCGGCACAAATCCGCCGATGATGTAGCTGGGCGAAAGTCCGGCTTCGCTCAAAATCAAGGCGGCCATCGAAGTGGTAGTAGTTTTGCCGTGCGTTCCGGCAATGGCAATGCCTTTTTTGCCGCGCATCATTTGCCCCAACCACGCCGGACGTTTGAAGGTGGAAATCTGACGGGCGCGGGCGGCAATGAGTTCCGGGTTGTCGGCGGGAATGGCGGAAGAGTAGACAACTGTGTCGGGGGCGGCGATGTTTTTGGCGCGGTGGCCGATGTGTACCGTTGCGCCCAGTGTCCGCAACCGCGCCACAGCCTCCGAATCTTGCATATCGGAGCCGGAAACGGTGTATCCTTGTTGTAAAAGAACCGTGGCAATGGCGGAAAGGCCGGCTCCGCCAATGCCAATCAGGTGAACGTGAGGCATTTTACTTGTAACCAATCGGCGCGCGGGTTTTCACTTTGCCACTGGTGTATGACAGTCGGCTGCTAATGGCGAAGAAAAAGAGCAGCGCGCCGCCGATGATCAATATCCAGATACCCGC
>DUEH01000005.1 GCA_011192195.1 Chloroflexota bacterium
AAAGAATGAGGGAAAAAGGATGAGGGTTGAAGGATGAAAGAATGGTGGGATAAGAATTCATCCCTTCGACAAGCCCAGGGCAGGCTCTTCATCCTTCTGCCTTCATCCTTATTTTATTTATCTCTAACCGGCAGCCCTTTTTCGGCTACCAGATCAATGGCCCGGTAAATAGGTATTCTGACGATTGCTGCGTTTTTGTCTACCCATCCGTAACTGTTTAGGATGGCGTTTTCTGTCGCTTGCATTTCCATCAAATCTTGAGCCGGGTCGGCTTGCAAAGCAGGCTGTTTTAAGCTATTGGTGGATAAGGGGGCTGCGTATTGCACGTCCGCCGATGCGACTATCAAGAAGAGGAAAGCCATCAGGAATAATGCGCCGGCAAAGAAGATGATCCGGTAGTAACTTGTTCCGGTAGCTTCGTATTTGGCAGAGAATCTTCTAGTGGGCATGGGATACCTCCTGATGTTCGTGATGGGTTTTTTCCTCCAGGAAAGGGTCGTTCATTGGCAACAAGGATTTACCTGTCAAATTGCGCGTAAACATAGCCAGCCAAAGACCGCCAATGCCAATCCAGGCGACAATATCTACCCAGCCAAGGTGAAATTGTTCCGGGTAGAAGGCGGGGGTAATGCGCCAGTAGATGTCAATAATGCGCATAATGAAGACCATAGCTGTTACCTTCATTAGCAAGTCGGGAGTTCGTCTGGCATTGCGGGTGAGCAAGAATGCAAAGGGCAGGATAAAATGAATGAAGATCAAGGCCAGCCCCAACCATTGCCAGCCCCCTTCTGTTCGCTTGATGTACCAGGGGATTTCTTCCTTTAGATTGCCGGACCAGATGATCAGGTATTGAGAGAAGGCAATGTAGGCCCACAGCATCACGCCGGCCAAAAGGAAACTTCCCCAGTCGTTGAGGTTTTTGGTTGTTACAATTTCCGAGAAGGGTTTGTATTTCCGCAGCCACAGCGCTACCAGAATGACAAAGGAGAGGGCAGAGACAAAGGCGCTGATGCCAAAACGCATCCCGTAAATGGTCGAATACCAGTGCGGTTCCAGAGACATCATCCAGTCTACCGAGGCAAAGGTGATCGTTATCCCCAAAATCAGGATACCGGGCGCGCTCAGGTTTTTAAGGCGGATGGCCAGCGTTTGATCTCCGCTTTTGTCTCGCTCAAGAGACCATTTGCGCAAGAAGTAGGCAATGGCTATCCAGGCAATGAAGTAGAAGACTGTTCGCGCAATAAAGAAGGGGACGCTCAAATAGGGCGCTTTTTGTTGCAAGATGTGGTCGTTAACCGCATCCGGACGCGCCCAGGGATACAGGGTTTCCATTCCAATGAGAATGGGAAGGAAGAGAGCGGCCATTATGGGAAGGACCAGCATCGCCGCTTCCAGAAGACGTTGAAGCAGGGCGCTCCACGCGCCGCCGGCAACGTGGTGAATCATATTGATGATCAGCCCGCCAATGGCAATTTGTATCCAGAAGATATAGGCAAATAAGTAAGATTGAAAAAACTGGTCTTTATTGAAAATTGCGCCTACAAAGGCCAGAACCAGCCCAACTACGCCGGCAATCAGAACGCGCTGCTGAATACTTTTCAACCGGGGAGTCAGATTTTCGCTTTCCTTCAAGAAGTTCATAGTACTCATCCTTCTAGCTACTGATTTTCCAAATTCTCAAGTTCGGTTTCCGGCACATCGGCCAGGGCTGCATTTTGGCTTAACTGAAGCGCTTTAATGTAGGCTACAATGGCCCACCGGTCTTCCGGGGGAATACGAGTAGCGTAGATGGGCATAGCGCCGAAGCCGTTGGTAATTGCGCCGTAGAAATAGCCGGGCGACGCGTCGCGCAGGCGATCAATGTGGAAAGAGAAGGGCTGCTTGAAACCGCGTTGAACGATCATCCCGTTACCGTCGCCAATCCGGCCATGGCAGGGGGCGCAGAAAATATCAAAACGCTGTTGCCCTCGCGTCAATACTTCTTTAGTAACCGGAAAGGGGAAAGTCTCAACCGGTACGCCGTCAATCTGGCCGGTGTAGAAATGTTCGTCAGTACGCAGATTATCGCGGGCAACGGTGTCTTCAATCATTTGCCGCGACGCTCGACCATCTTCAAAGAAGGCGCTCCCTTCAAGAGCTTCGTAGCGGGGTTGGTCGCGCATATTGAACCTGCAGCCGGTCATCACAAAAAGCAGACAGACCAGAGCGCAGAATTTGAATAGCTTTGAGAGTTGTGGTTTTAATTGCATAACAAACTCCGGTTGGTTTCGGGTTCAGAGTTCAGGGTTTCAGGTTTCGGGTTTCAAGTTTCGGGTTTCAAGTTTCGGGTTCAGAGTTTGTTTTCAACCCTAAACTCGAAACCTGAAACTCGAAACTCAAATCTACGTTTCTACTTCGGTCACGTTGATTGGATCGAGGTTTTCAAGAAATTGTGTCGTCTTTTCGACGTTGAATTTCCCGTCTATCCGCTCGATGCAGAGGAAGAAGCGATCTTGCGAAGCCCGCTCAAAGCCTGGGGCATTGAAAACCGGGTGATAGGGTTGGGGCAACCCGTTCAGCCCTATCATCCCAAATACGGCGGCAAAGGAGGCCAGCAAAATGGTAAGCTCAAAGATAATGATGATGAAGGCGGGGAAACTGTTGAAGGGGCGTCCGCCGATGATCCAGGGATAAGAGATAACGGCGGCGTAATATTGCAACCCAAAGCCCAGAATAAGCCCGGCGACGCCGCCGACCAGCACCAGATATTGAATATTGGTGTCAAAGCCCAACTTCTCGGCCAGACCTTCGATGGGCATAGGGGAGTAGGCTTCCACCTTGCGATACCCCGCATCAACAGTGCGCTGCGTCGCTGCCTCAAGTTCTTCCGGCGACTCGAATTCAGCCATTAATCCGTAAAGTTGTCCAGTCATAATTACTCATCCTTGGTCATTTGTCATTTGTCATTTGTCATTTGTCATTTGTCATTTGTCACTGGTCATTGAGCGCAAGTGACAAATGACGGGGTTTTCTTAGTGTCCTTCGTGCTGCTTGTGATGAATAAGTTCGCGCATTTCAAAGACGTTGATCATTGGCAAAACGCGGAGGAAGACGAATAACAGGAAGAAGAAGAAGCCCAGCGTGCCGATGAACAAGCCCCAGTCCCATTTTGTGGCGTGAAACATCCCCCAAGACGAAGGGAGCAGGTCGCGGGACAGGCTGGTGATAACAATCACAAAGCGTTCCAGCCACATTCCTATGCTGATCACTACGGCAATGAGAAAGAGCATAATATGATTATAGCGCACCTTTCTGAACCATAGCAGTTGGGGTACAATCCCGTTGGCCAGGATGAGACTCCAGTAATACCATTTATAAGGGCCAATCATCCGGTTGAGAATGACATATTGTTCAGGCGGATAGGCGCTGTACCAGCCGAAGAAAATTTCCATCAAGTAGCCGTAAAAGACAACCAGACCGGTAGTGAGCATCACCTTGGCCATATTGTCCAGATGTTTATCGGTGATAAAATCTTCCATGTGATAGAATTTGCGGATGGGAATAGCCAGAATAAGAACCATTGCAAATCCGGCAAAAACGGCTCCGGCCACAAAATAGGGCGGGAACATCGTGACGTGCCAGCCGGGAATGATACTGACCGCAAAGTCGAAGCTGATGACGCTGTGTACGGAGACCACCAGAGGCGTCGCCAGGGCTGCCAGCAGGAGATAAGCCCGCATATAACGGTTCCAGTGACGAGACGCGCCTCGCCAGCCCAGAGAGGGGATGCCGTAGGCCACTTTAACGAAGCGATTAGTGGCTTGATCGCGCAGCGTCGCCAGATCGGGGATTAGTCCTACGTACCAGAAGAGCAGCGATACGAGGGCGTAAGTGCTGATGGCAAAAACATCCCACACCAGCGGAGATCGGAATTGAGGCCACATACCCATTGTGTTGGGGTAGGGAAAGAGCCAGTAGGCCAGCCAGGGGCGCCCGGTGTGCAAAATAGGGTACATTCCGGCGTTGGCAACGGCGAAGAGGGTCATCGCCTCGGCAAATCGGTTGATAGAGGTGCGCCATTCCTGTCTAAAGAGGAGCAAAATGGCCGAAATTAGCGTGCCGGCGTGACCAATACCAATCCACCAGATGAAGTTGATGATGGCAAAGCCCCATCCCACCGGCATATTCAACCCCCAAACGCCGGTGCCTTTGAGTATCAACACCGTAATGGAATACAACATAAGCATTACGCCCATAAAGGCAACGCCGAAGCCAAAAATCCAGCCCCTGGGTATCCCGGGTTTCAGGATAACGTCGTTCACCTGATTGGTGACGCTGGTGTAGGTATGCCCTGGCTGAAGAATGGGTACTTCCACTATGACATTGGGCTTTTTTTGTGCAGATTGCATTACGCTTTC
The DNA here is from genome assembly GCA_011192195.1 of Chloroflexota bacterium. GTDB lineage: Bacteria > Chloroflexota > Anaerolineae > 4572-78 > 4572-78 > DUEH01. The sequence goes on from DUEH01000005.1 coordinate 4,398, forward strand.
TCCTGTGAAAATAGCGTGTTTGTAGTCAGGTACGCAGCCTGCGGAGTACCGTTGTGACACGCCACTTCGCTGTCGCTACGAGGCTCACTACGAACCATTTTCATTCGCTGTGGTGTGCCGCTATCCGTGATGCTCGCCACCCGACATATCTTCCGTATGCAACTTGGGGTTGAAGTTTTTGACTCTGGCCAGATAGGTGGCCCGCGGCCCGATATTCAACTCGCCCAGCAGTTCGTAATCGAGCGGGCTTTCTTTCAGCATTGATACCAGACTGCGTTCGTCGGCGATGTTACCAAAGACAATGGCGTTGGTGGGGCAAACCGCCTGGCAGGCCGTTTGAACTTCTCCATCTTCTATCTGCCGGTCTTCTTTTTTGGCCGTAATGCGGGCGGCGTTGATGCGCTGTACGCAAAAACTGCATTTTTCGACCACGCCCTTGGCGCGAACCGTCACATCCGGGTTGCGCATTAACTCCAGGCTTTGATTTTCGTAATCGGTGTATTCAAGATAGTTGAAGCGGCGCGTTTTGTAGGGGCAGTTGTTCATACAATAGCGCGTGCCAATGCAGCGGTTGTAGGCCATATCGCTCAAGCCTTCCCGGCTGTGGACGGTGGCCCCCGCCGGACAAACCACTTCGCAGGGCGCGCCGGCGCAATGCTGGCACATCACCGGCTGGTGAATGGAGGCGGGATTATCCGGCTCGCCTTCAAAGTAGTGGTCAATGCGTATCCAGGTCATTTCACGACCGTTGGCTACTTCATCTTTGCCCACAATGGGGATGTTATTTTCGGCGTAGCAGGCCATTACGCAGGCGTTACAGCCAGTGCATGCGCCTATGTCAATGGACATTCCCCAGGCGTAGCCCTTGTACGAGTGTTCCTCATACATTGACATAACCTGACTGTGTTCTCCGGCGTGGGCAAAGTGCGGGTCTGCCTTGAATTCTTCCAGCGAACCGCCGCGCGCCAGATTGCGCCCTTCCATATTGTGGTGCGTTTGGGTGTGAGCCAAGGCGTAGCGTTTTTCGGTTTTGCTTACTTGCAGTTCTGAAGCAAACCAAAGAGCGTCTGAGGGGCGGATGCTGTATGCGTTGAAGCCGGTGTCTGCGCCCACTCTTCCCGCCGCGCTTTGCCCATAGCCCAGATAAACCGTTATTGAGTCATTGGCGTGACCGGGCATTACCAGAATGGGCGCTTCTACGCTTTGTCCCTGATAACTCAAATTTACCACATCTTCGTTGGTGACGCCCATCTTTTCGGCAGTGGCAAGGCTGACAATGGCCGCGTTGTCCCAGGTAAGTTTGTTGATGGGTTTAGCCATTTCTTGCAGCCAACCGTTATTCGCGTAGCGACCATCCCAAATAGTCGGGTCAGGGCGGAAACTGATTTCCAGCCCTTCCGACGCTGCGTGAGAGGCCGCAGACAGGGCGGCGGCGTTGACCGAAACAGATTTGGGAGGCAAGGCGGAGTCTGCTAACACGCCATCGTGCAACGCCGTCTGCCAGACTTTATCAAAGTTTCCGCTAATTTGACCTTCCCAGTAGCCGCGCACTAAATCGTGACTTAGGGCGTCAGCCTGTCCCGCCAACGCGGCCAACAATTCAGAGGCCGATTTGCTTTGGTAGAGGGGCATGATCAAGGGCTGCATAATGGTGACGCTGCCATCGTAGGCGCGGGCGTCGGCCCAGGCTTCCAGATAGCTGCTTTGTGGAATGTGCCAGGCGCAGGCTTTGGCGGTTTCATTTTCGTATAGTCCCAGGTGAACGCTGAAGGGAACCTGAGCCAGCGCCTCGACGAAGTTGATGTCTGCCGGCGCGTTGAAAGCCGGATTGCCGCCCAAAATGACCAGCATTTCGACCTTGCCGCCGTTCATATCGTCAACCAGCGTTTTCAGCGATTCAACTTGATTGTAGGAGCGCATCACAACGGGGTCGGTGTAACTTACGGCCTGGCTGCCCAGCGCATTGTTGATGGCGTGAGCCAGAGCGTGGACGCTTGGCGGCTGATTGTCGCCGGGGATGACCAGCGCGCCGCTGCCTGCATCTTGCAGGTCTTCGGCGATGGCGTCAATCCAGTCGCGGTGGTCGCTGTGACCTTCTACGGAGAGTCCCAATTTTTGGGCCACAGCGCGGGCGAAACCTTCGATGTCGCCTGATTTCATCGCTAAACGATGGTCGGCGGTTGCGCCGGTTCCGGTGGGCATACTTTCAACTGCGTAGAGGCGATTCATTTTCACGTCGTGCCCATCGTGTCCGGCCCCCGATACGCGCCGAGCGTCCATAAAGTCGCGGGCGTAGCGTAAACTGCCCGGCATATCTATCAGAAAATTAGCGTCCAGCGAGAGGATTACTTTGGCTTTGTCCAGCTGGTATTGCGTTTCTACGTCTTCGCCAAAGGCCATCCGCGCGCCCTCTCTAACGTTGTCGCGGTTCACCGGTTCGTACTGGTGGCACATTGCTTGTGGATATTGCGCTTTCAGGTCTTCCATCTGCGCTGCCAGAGAGGGGGAGGTGACGGTTTCGGAGAGTATCCGCAGGCCCGCGCCGTTGCCAAGAGTTTCCATTGCTGCGTTCAGGGCGCTTGTAAATGAGTCCCAATCTGATCTTAGGGGCCCTTTGGTCTTTTCTACAACCATCCGAGAGCGATCCGGGTCGTACATTGTCAAGATCGAAGCCTGGGCAAAGAGGTCTGTTGCGCCTAAACTGGCGGGATGTCCGGGATTACCTTCGATTTTGGTGGGGCGTCCCATGTGGCTTTCAACCAGCACGCCAGAGGCGTAACCGCCCATCAGAAAGGCCGAGGCGAAGAAAAGAGGTTCGCCGGGGATAATTTGTTCCGGGGCGTCTACGTAGGGGACGATCTTTTCAGGGGGTTGGCTGGCGCAGGCGGTCAGTCCGGCCATTGCCATACCCGCGCCCATCAATTTCAGAAAATTGCGGCGACTGACGGAGTCTTTCCACTCTGAAAGGCCCGCCGGAAACTCAGCTTCCATAAATTTCTGAAATTCTTTAGTACTGGCAACTTCTTCAAGGCTGCGCCAATATTTTTTACCTTGCTTATTGCTCAGGCGTTCCCGAATTGTTGCCAGGTTGAGTTTTTCTTTTTCCATAAGTACCCTCTAAAATTATCGGTCAGGCTCAGGTGCGACGCACTTAGCGAATTGCTTTTTCTTGCAAATCGCTTTGTAAAGCGCGTTGCACCTATTTCCTCTATCGGTGACAAATAGAGCAGTCGGTGATGTTGAATTGCTCAACGTCGACATGGTAGTCTTCTACAAGCCGTTGCCGCAAGGCTTCCAGGTCTTCGGGCGCTTCCCAGTGCATATCGAATACTTCTGAGCGCGGGCGAATATTGTCTTCCCGGTTGCGGTGACAATCCAGACACCAGTCCATATGAAGGGTTGATTGTTTTCGCACTATCGGCATCTCATTCACCTGTCCGTGACAGGACACGCAGGCGACGCCCTTGTTGATGTGGATGCTGTGGTTGAAGTAGACATAATCGGGCAGGTCATAAACCCTGTTCCACTCAAGGGACTCATTGGCTTTGTAGCTATCCAGCACCGGGGCCAGCGTGGGGCTGTCGGCCCAGACCTGAGAGTGGCAGCCCACGCAAATTTCGGTTTGCGGTACGCCGGCAAAGGCGGAGTCTTCCACGTAGACGTGGCAGTAACGACAAACCAGCCCCAAGCCGTCAACATGGTGTTCGTGGCTAAAGGGTACGGGTTGCACCGGCGCTATGTCTACCTGAGCCATCAATGGAGAACGGGCAACCAGCATTGAAAATACGGTAAGCCCTACTGCGCCGCCTACTATGCCCAATATCAATAGTTTGGCAATGGTATTGGCGATTGGATGAAGAAATACTTGTCGGGACATTGGGAAACCCTTCCGATTTTGGATTTACGATTTTGGATTTACGATTGTCCAAAATCCAAAATCGTAAATCCAAAATCGTAAATCATTTGTGTTTGCCGCCGTGAAGCGCGTCTTGCAGCGTTTTTAATTCTTCCCATTTACCGGCGGCTGCTAACGCAGCTTGCTTGCTCCAGGTTTCTGGGTTGGCCATTCTGTAACGCGGACCGGCGTTGCCTAGGATGTGTTGTAATTGGCTGGTCTGCGCTTGCGCTAACTGAGCAAAGGTACTGATTCCAGCGGCTTGAAGCAAGCCGGATATTTTTGGCCCAATTCCTTCTATTTTGGTGAGGTCATCCGGTACTGCGGAGGGGGTGGCAGGGGCAAGGGCAGGAACAACAACGTCATCAATTATTTTTGCGTCCAGGCGGTAGACTTCGCCGGCGACAGCGGGAACGGCGGCAAAGTTTTTGAGCGGCGGCGGGGAATCGCTAAACCATTCCAAACCGGTGGCGTCCCCCCAGGCGTTGGAGTCGGCTGATTTGCCAAAGATTAGGCCGACTGTCAGGTAGACCATTGGCATAAGCAGGCCAATAGCCAGAACAAAAAAGCCTTCCGAAGCCAGTTTGTTAGCCATTTCAAATTCGGCGGGATAAAGCGGCACGCGGCTGCGCATCCCCAGATAGCCAACCATCAATTGCGGAAAGTAAGTAACCTGAACGCCGGTGAACAGGATACCGGCGGCAATTCTGTCCCAACCTTCCTGATAGGTTCTGCCGGTCATTTTGGGCCACCAATAATGCAGCGCGGCCATAAACGCGGTAACAACGCCGCCAACCATCAAATAATGGAAGAAGGCTGTTTCAAACTGCGTGCCTTGCAAGAGCATATTAGCGCTTGGCGCGCTGAGAAAGAGCCAGGCAACCCAGGCGATGATCAGATTGCCCAAAAATGTCAGCGCGTAAATTATAGGCGCTTCAAAGCTAATGTGTCCGCCTGCCATGGTGGTAATCAGGTTGATCATTACCAGCGCCAAAGCGCCCAACATAATAAAACTGAGTACGGAAAAGAAAAGCGTAGCCGCCGCAGGCTGTAACGCCACCGGAAAATGCGTTCCCCAGGAAAGAAGCATAAAAGCAGCGGCAACAAACAGCGCGTAAACGGTTGATTTGTAAGCGTGCAGGGGTTTTCTGGAAAAGGAAACAATAATATCGGCGGTAATGCCAATAGCAGGAAAGATCATACTGTATACGGCGGCGCGAACAAAAAGCCAGAATAGTCCCTGCGTGAACAGAGGGTCCAGTTCACCGCCAAAACTGATCCACCCTTTGGCAAACATACTTTGCATCGCCACCCGAATAGCGAACATCAGCAGAAAAGGTGACGCAATCACCAGCAACACGCTGGCAATGTAGCTTGTCCACACAAAGAGGGGCAGTTTGAACCAGGTCAACCCGCGCGCGCGCATTGTGTGAATGGTGACAATGAGGTTGATGCTTAATAGCGCCATTGACAGAGTAACAAAAAGCATACTTGGCAGCGCTATACAAGTGTAGCCGGAAGCGTAAAGTGTGGCGTAAGGCGTGACAAAATTCCAGCCTCCCTCTACGCCGCCCATTGTCAATGACAGTAACAACAATACCCCGCCTGCCAGATAAAGATGCAGGCTAAAAAGATTCAGGTGCGGGTGGGCTAACTGTCTGGCGCCAATTGCCAGCGGCAACACAAACCCCCCAAATACGGCTAACAAGGCGGGCAGTACAAAGAAGTAGACCATTGTGATGCCGTGCATTGTGAATATGCGATTGTAAATATCTGCGTAGAAAAGTTGTTCGCGTGGATTGCTTAATTCAGCGCGCAATAACCCGGCCATCGCTCCGCCAATGATCACAAAAAAACTCATTGCCACCAGAAAAAGCATTGCAATGCGTTTGTGGTCAAGCGGGAACAACCAGCTGATGATGTCGTAGTTGATGTCCAGATAATTTCGCTCTGATTTAATAGCAGTTGCTTTCATTGATGGAGTATCAACCATTGTAATTCACTCCTGATCAAATTTGAGAGGGGGAAGGAAATATTGCGCAAAAATTCTCTAAAATAGCATACTTGTAACACCGACGTACATTATGAGGCAAAGTGTGGCAGTTGTCTTCACCCATAAGGGTCTATATTTATCACCCTTACGGGTGACTTTGTGGTGTTTTTTGCTAGTTCTTTTGGTAGTCTATAACCGCCCTAGTTTACCACACTTTGGCGTCAAAATAAATCATACTGAAGGTGGATATGCTATCATTCCAGAGGATGATTGTTATTCAACGCCGTGCCGCACGGCCCACACAGCGGCCTGGGTGCGGTCTGAGACGTTCAGCTTCTCGAAGATGTGGCGAATATGGGTTTTGACGGTGGGCAGGCTCACAGTGAGGCTTTCGGCGATGCCGTCATTGCTCAAACCGCCTACAATCAAGCGTAAAACTTCTTGTTCTCTATTAGACAGGGGGACAATGGGGCGTGAAGTTTCTTGCGCCTGGCTTACGGGATGTGCGCTGTTGATGTTTTCCAGAATGGTGCGTAGTAGCTCTCGGTCAAGCAGGTGTTCTCCCTTGGCTGCGGCGCGAACTGCTACCGGAATACGCTCCGGGTCAATATCTTTGCTCAAATAGCCGGCTGCGCCGGCGTTAACGGCTTTAGCCATATAGCTGGGATTGGCGTAAGTAGTTAGCATCACTACGCTGATCTGCGGGTGTTTGCGCTTGATTTCAGCCAGCGCTTGCAGCCCGTCCATATCCGGCATACGAATATCCAACAAAATGACGTCGGGGAGTAAGGCATTGGCCTGGGCAACGGCTTCGCGCCCGGTGCTTGCTTCGCCTACCACTTCAAAGCCCTCTCTGTCCAGAACCGTCTGCAACCCTTCCCTCACCAAGCCGTGATCGTCGGCTATCAATATGCGGATAGATTTGTTCTTTGTCACAATGCGCCCCTTGAGGTTGATTGTCTGGTAGTCTCCTAAATTTTTTACGTTTTGGCAAACTTGTCGGGTAGCAATGGTTTTTTTGAAGCCGAAGCCACAAAAAAGCCGCTTATTGCTCTTGCGTTTTTGAGAAAAAACAATACAATTTACACAAGGTATAAGGTGAATAGTAACTACTCAGGCTCAGGTGCGACGCACTTAATAAATTGTTTTTTAGTGCAAATAACTACCCAATATCGTCAAAATTTGCACTTGCAGGGCGCTTCGTGAAGTGCGTTGCACCTGTTTTCTCTATGGCTGAGTAGTTACCCTGCTTTTTAATTAGACGCCTAATTCATTCTTTTTTGCGCGGTTCAGGAGTTCTTGCCATAGCGCCATTGTTTCCGGCCCAATGTGGGTGGCGCGAGTGGTGATGTAGTCAATATCCAAAACCGTTTGCCCCAAACCGGCCAACATAAAGGTTAGAACAACGTAAATATCTTGTGGGTGTTTTGGAGAGCGTCCTTCTTGCCAGGCCAATAGTTTGCCAATGATAATGTCTTCAGCTAACGCGCACCAAATGGCGAACTCATTTCCCTGAAAGTCTATTACAGTCGCTCGCACACGATTATTAAAGGCAGTTTGATATTCTGGCTCACGTGACAGCGGTACTAAATCTGCTTTTACGCCCATTGAAGTGTCGATAATATTGAACATTATGCCAAGCCGAAGCGAATTGCGCATCTGTTGCGGGTTGGCGTAATAACGGGGAGGGGGGAAACGCGCTGCCAAAGCATCGCAGGCGGAGTAATCCAGATCAACAATGATGTCTACGTCGTGGGTGCTTCGGTTCAGCCCATAAGCGCTGGCGCCGTAAGCGCCCACAACCATATAACGAATGTCTATTTCTTCCAGAGACTGTAATACGGCTATGTAAAACTCAAATTCATTCATAACGGTACTCGGGGATATTATTCAGGTATTCCAACATCAACATATTGATTTCCGGTAGTGTTTGTTCGGGAAAACGGCGCTGAAATGCGCCGCGCAGAATGCTTCTGCTAAAGGCAGATACCTGGGCCATAGCTAACATTCGTTGACCGGGAGAAAGTTTTGCCTGTATGTAAAGCTGAGACCAGTCAATTGGATCAAGTTGAATTTTATAGCCTGATTGCGTTTGGGTTTTTGTTCGATTTTTTATCATAACTAATGTTAGATTAGAAGTGTTCCCTACTCTCTAACTCCACCAACCGACTCTTGAAGCCGAGGGTCGCTCAAAACGGGATGGCTGTCGGTTTGCATTATTTTTAACACGTACCGGCGAACGTGGAGAGGCACATCGCCCCAGTCTGCGCCGCTTTCAATGACTTGAAGCGCGTTATCCGGCCCCCAGTTGTAGGCGGCCAGCATCCACTTGTTGCCCGGATGGCCTTTGCCGCTAAAATACTCCCTCAGATAAACTTGATAAGTTGCGCTGACCTGAAGATTGCTGTAAGGGTCAAAAGGGTCGGATACGCCTGCTTTTGGCGCCCACACGTTCCAGGTGGCGGGCATAATTTGCATCAGTCCCATTTCTTGCAGCGCGCCAACGGCCATTGGATCCAGATAGCTTTCCTGATAGGCCATTGCGGCCAGCATACGCCAGTCCAGATTGTAGGCCGCTCCCACTTCTTTGAACATCGCCTCGTAGGTCAGCGATTCAAGGTCTGGCGGCGCCAGTTGAGGCGTTTGAGGCGCGCTTTGCTCCACCCCGCGATTGAGCAGCGGCCACAACGCGCCCGCTTCAGAAGCTTCAGCGGCGGGAGTTGCGGAGAAGGCGTCCTCCCGGTTTTCACGATTTTCGATGAAACGATACAGCGGGACGAAGAGCGCTATCAAGCAAATACCTGTTACGCCCAGTAACCCGGGACCGATAATGGGCTTGCTTTTTAGCCGCCCCATCACCGTCCACGCGCGTTCTTTTTGCGACAGGTTGATCACGGTGAAGGTAAAATGATAAGTTTGAGGCGCCAGCCCCAGCAGCGATGGCGGCGGCGGTGTGATGCTTACCGGCAGAGACAAGACCTGTCCGGGCGAAAGTTCCAGCGTGACGCTACCGCTTGACTTGTTAGCTTCGCCGGGCAGCGAAAACCCAAATTGGCACGCGCTGTCAGGGTCTTCGCCGCGCAGGTGAAGTCTGATAGTCTCGTCGCTATTATTAGCCAGAGGAAGCAGCGCCCGCCCCTTGCCTCTGGGCCAGGCAATACTTTGCTCCGGCGGAACAGGCGCGCTCACACTCAGAACTTTGTCACGCTTCGCGGTCATTCGCCATTCGCTATTTGTCATTCGCTATTCAAAAATTCCTCCAACTCGGCCTGCTTCATCTTAAAAGTGTGTTCCGGCGCGGGGAAGACTCCGCTTTCCACCTCTTGACGGAAGCTTTTGAAGGCGTCCACCATCAGCGGCCTTAAATTGACGTATTGCCTGGCAAATTTGGGTGTGAACTGGTCGAAGAGACCCAGTAAGTCGTGAAAGATCAAGATTTGCCCATCGCAGTGAGGCCCGGCGCCAATGCCTATGGTGGGAATGGTCAGCGCTTTGCTAACAACTTCTGCTACCGGACTTGGGATTGCCTCTAGTACAATGGAAAAACAGCCCGCTTTTTCCAGAGCCAGAGCGTCTGCCAGTAGTTTTTTGGCTTTTTCAGCGGTGTTGCCTTGCACTTTATAACCGCCCAATTTTGCGGCCGTTTGCGGAGTCAATCCCAGATGTCCCATCACCGGGATACCGGCTTGAACAATAGCTTGTACGGCGAACGTTACCTCTTGTCCGCCCTCCAGTTTCACCGCGTCCATAGCGGCTTCTTTCAAAAAGCGGCCGGCGTTGCGAACGGCTTCGGCAGGGTTTATCTGATAAGACAAAAAGGGCATATCGCCCACCAAAAAGGCTCGATTTCCTCCTCGCGCCACCGCCTTGCAGTGATGCAGCATATCGTCAATCGTTACAGCCACCGTGCCGCTGTGTCCCAAAACCGTCATCGCCAGGGAATCGCCCACCAAAATAATGTCTACCCCGGCTTCATCAACCAGCAGCGCGCCCGGATAATCGTAAGCGGTGAGCATTGTGACGGGCTGTTTGCGCTCCTTTTTGCTTTGAATGTCTAAAATAGTCACTTTGTTGGAATTTGTCATAGTTGTTTTCACCTCTCGTCTAATTATAGAGCGTTTCCGCGTCTATACCAAAAACTTTGTAACCAAAGCAAGCGAATAGACATTATCGGAAACAAGATACTTGTGTATCTTCCCCTATAATACTAAATATTGACATTCGATTGGTATCGTATACAATACTGATATGGAGAAAATTCAAGTTGTCATTGATACCAATGTAATTATCTCTGCGCTGCGGTCACAGTATGGAGCCTCTTATAAATTATTGACATTGCTTGAGCGGGCGAACTTTGAGGTGAATTTGTCTGTGCCGCTACTTCTGGAATACGAAGATGTTTCCAGGCGGCAAACTGAAGAATTAGCGTTGAGCGAAAAAACGATTGATGATATTCTGGATTATTTCTGTACGGTATCAAGGCAGTGGAAAATATACTATTTGTGGCGACCATTCCTGAAAGACTCAAAAGATGATATGGTGTTAGAGTTGGCGGTTGCATCCAACTGTGAAGCCATAATCACGTACAACAAGCGAGATTTTTTAGGAATAGAACAATTTGGCCTGCGCTTAATGAATCCACAAGAATTTTTGCTTGAACTGGGAGAGATAAGATGAGTACGATAAGTTTGAGATTACCAAATTCTTTGCACAACACCATCAGGGGATTAGCCAAAGAAGAACAGGTGTCAATTAATCAGTTTGTGACTTTAGCGATAGCGGAGAAAGTGTCGGCGTTGATGACGGAAGAGTATCTTGAGCGGCGAGCAAAGCGTGGAAGCAGAGAGAAATTTGAAGCGGCAATGGCAAAAGTGGCAAAAATTGAGCCAGCAAAGCATGATCGCCTTTGAAATATGGAACCATCTCCCGATTTTACTGAAGAACTATCCTCAAAACAAAGAATTCGCGCCGTCATTATTTTTGTAGCGCTGTTTATCTTCGCCTGCGTTGTCTGTGCGATTCTGTTCCGGCCTGCACTGGGCGAAGCCGAAGGGTTGGCTAGAGACCTGTTGAGCCAGTGGTTTGAGTCAACAGCCACGCCTGATTTTCCTCATTCGACGCCTACTGTCGTCCGTACACCTACCTCTTCATCTTTGTTCAATACGCCTGTCACTTCGGCAAGCTCAGTACGCGGCCTGAGCGCAGTCGAAGGGCCTCGCGCTACGTTTACCTTGCCGTCGTTGCCCCCACCTGTAGCAGCCACGCCTTCGCCAACGTTTACGCCATTCCCTTCAACTGCGCCTACTGCTGCGTACACCCCAACAATCACCCCCGGAACTGTAGTTCCGGTTGGCTCACCGATTGCGCTAATCCTAACCCCAACCCTCGCATCCGCGTCATCTGGCGTAGTCATTGAAGGCGGGCCGGTGAAGGGCGATATTGAATTAATTGAGCTGCCCGCAACGCTGGAATTCGATCAAGAGACCATTCGAGTGGAATTTAAATGGCTCTGGAAAGATAAGGGCTGCCAATCTCCCCCCGAAGGGCAGGGATTTGAAATAAGAATCTGGCCCGAACGCCCCGGCTTTGGCCCATTGGGCGTAATGGACGCCTCCGATCAAGATGCGATTTTTTGCGATGCAACAGGCGGCGCGCGAATGTACGAAGTGGGCAATCTCAGGGGCGCGCCGGGCGTAATGGCCGTGGATGGCGGCGTATTTCGCTGGGATGTGGCTTTGGTGCAGTTAGACCCTTATGAAGTACTTAATGTTGCCCCATCGCGCTCGTTTTATCTGCCCCCTTCTGCCCCCGCGCCTACGCCCACGCCTACTCCGTTCAGAGTTGCGTCCACCGGCGGAAAGATTGATCTGATTGAGCCGCAGAACGCCCAAACATTGCCTGATGGCGTAGAAAAAGTCGAGTTTCGCTGGCGATGGAGCGAAGCCGCCGCCTGCGAATTGCCCCCTCAAGGCTACGGCTTCGAACTGCGCATCTGGGCCGATTTTATCCCGATGGGCGCAATGGGCAACGCGGCGGAGAACCAGTCCCAAATTTTCTGCGACCCTGGCAGCGGCTTGTTCAGCTATCAAGTCCCGAATATCAATTTGACCCCGGCGGTCAAAGAAAACGGCGGCGGAGACTATCGTTGGGACGTGGTTTTGGCGCGTCTGGAGCCTTACAGTCTCACGCTTTTGTCAGAGGCTCGCGTGTTTCGGCTGCCTGGGGATTAGAAAAATGTCAGAATAAACACGGGTTCTTTGAGAAATTGTGTGGTATCAGAGCAGAACCTACGGCGGAATAATAGAATTAAAATTCTCGCATTCTGCAAATTCTGCTCTGAAACAGGATGGTCAAACACATCTTACCTCCTTGATCACCACAAAAAAACTCACAGACCCTAAAAACAGAACACGGACAGGGGGGAATCGCCATCTAACGCCGGGGAACCACCATCTAACACATCAGTAAGTACCTGAGCATAAATTATGCGGTATACGCTTAGCCTGTATAGGCCGAAAAAATAGCGGAAAACTTTTGCTCGGGTACTTATATCTACTTGCAAGCGAGAAATAATGAGCCAAGTTCTTACTGAAAACGAACTCAGCTTACAACATCTGCAAGCTGAATTAAGCCGCATTGATATTTTGATACGCCGACAACTTCGGCTGTGGCAATTGGCCGGTCAAGACCCCGCCGACGCCTTCAGAGGGCTGCATATTTCTGATGACGAGGCCGCCGCCTTGACCGCGTTTCCCCTTGGCGGCAACTGGGGACAAACGGTTGCCCTTCCCCCTGATGAAGCCGAATCCTTTGCCCACGCCGAAGCCGAGGCGGAGCAGCAAATTCAAGCCGTTACGCAGAACGCGCATCAGCAAAACCATCTAACGCGCCTGCAACATCTAACCCACGCTTTCAATCTGGATCGTTTTGAGCTGGATACCTTGCTGATATGCCTGGCCCCCGCCCTGGACTTGCGCTACGAACGCCTGTACGCCTATTTGCAAGACGATGCCACTCGCAAGCGCCCCGGCGTAAATTTAGTTCTCTCCTTGCTCTGCGCCACCCCCGCCGACCGGTTGCGCAAGCAACTTCGCTTTTCCGATGAGGCGGTTTTATTCAAATATCAATTTCTGGAGAGAGACAGCGAGCCGGGCGCCTTCAAGCCGCCTTTGTTGAGACAAGCGTTGATCCCGGACCCGGCTATTGTGGATTGGCTGCTGGGCAAATATCGCCCGCCTGCCGATTTGGGGCAAGCCGCCAGCCTGCTGTGGTCACAACCTCAACAAGACGATCAGGTATTGGCGGCAGATAAACTGGATGATCTGGAACGCCTGTTGGGCGCTAATCACGCGCCCTTACTGGCCTTTTACGGCGCGGATCGGGTTAGGCAAGAAGCCGCAGCCCTGGCTCTGGCCGCCCGAATGGGATGCCCGCTCTTGAAAGTTGATCTGGCCGAAACGTCCAAAGCCAAAGCCCAACTGCCTCCCCTGCGCGCCCTTAGACTGGCCCTGCGCGACGCTCATCTAACGGTTGCCGTCCCCTACCTGAGCGGCTGGGACACGTTGTTGGATGATGGCAATTTGCCCCCGGAACTCTTCTCTGAACTGTGCGCCTATCCTGACTTGATCATTGCCGCCGGCGAAAAGTTGTGGCTGCCGGGCGGCATCGAGCGGGAGCGAAGCGTTTTGCCTGTCGAATTTTCACCGCCTCCCTACCACCGGCGGCAAATCCTGTGGCGACGATTTTTGAACGACAGCTTGCCCGATGCAGATGCGGCGCTGGCGTCTTTGGCCGGTCAATTCATCCTCACCGGCGGCCAAATCCGGGACGCCGTAGCCTCTGCCCGCGACATTGCTGCCCGGCGCGGCGACGAGTTGCAGCCCCGGGACCTCTTCGCCGCTGCCCGCGACCATTCCAGCCGTCGCCTGAGCAAGCTGGCGCGCAAAATCGTTCCTCGTTACACCTGGGGCGATATTGTACTGCCCGTAGAACAGGTGGAAGTGCTGCGCGAGATTGTAGCTATGGTTCGCGGTCGTCCCAAAGTGCTGGAAGAGTGGGGCGTGGGCAAAAAACTGGCCTCCAGCGCCGCCGTAGCGCTGCTCTTTGCCGGCCCGCCCGGAACCGGCAAAACAATGGCCGCCGAAGTGATTGCCAATGATTTGCAGCTTGACCTGTACAAAATTGACCTTGCCAGCGTAGTCAGCAAATATATCGGCGAAACCGAAAAGAACCTGGAAAAGATCTTCGATGAAGCGCAAAGCAGCAACGCCATCCTCTTCTTTGACGAAGCCGACGCCATCTTTGGCAAACGCTCTGAGGTGAAAGACGCCCGCGACCGCTACGCCAACATCGAGGTCAGCTATCTTTTGCAGCGTATGGAAAGCTACGATGGCGTGACCATTTTAGCCACCAATTTACGCGCCAATCTGGACGAAGCCTTCACTCGCCGCATCCAGTTCATCATTGACATCCCCTTCCCGGACGAAGCCTATCGCCTGCAAATTTGGGAAACGCTCTTCCCTTCCAGCGTTCCTCACGCCCCGGATTTGGACTTGCCGCTTATGGCGCAGCAGTTCAAGCTGGCCGGCGGCAATATTCGCAACATTATTGTCGCCGCCGCTTATTTAGCCGCCAATGACGGCGATGTGGTGACAATGGATCATCTTTTTCACAGCGCCCGTCGTGAGCTGCAAAAGATGGGCCGCTTAGTGGGCAAAATTCCAGGCGCCCGCCCGAACTCCAGGAAATAAGTACGTTGGCAAAAGTTTTTCAGCATTTGTCATTCTGAGCGACAGCGAAGAATCCTGTTACCCACTTGGCTAAACGAAGAAGTTTTTGTTCCGAAATGTCTATTTCCAGAACGACTCGGTATGGATTCTTTGGCTGCGCTCAGAGCTCTATGATTCTTCCCTGACAATTTTCGTCCCTTTCGGCTGCCATTTCTTTTGCCACTTCAATATATCCTTGAACGATGCCCAGGGGGTTTTTTAAGTCATGGGCAACCAGGGCTGTTCAGTTCTAAAAAGCAGAGGCGCAAACATCAGGTGCGATGCACTTAACGCATTGTCTTCTCTTGCAATTTACTGCGTAAAATAAGTTAATTTTGCCTTGTAAGGCGGTGCGAAAGTGCATTGCACCTACTCTGTACGGAGAACTGAACAGCCCTGTGGCCGAGGCGTCGTTCTGCGTCAACATCAAGTGGATGGCGGCGTTGTGCATAGCCAGCGCGCGTCGAGGCAGGCCCAGCATACTTGTAGTGAGCGAAGCCGAACCTATCGAGCAGGGGGACAGGCGGGTTCTTTCGGCTACGCTCAAGACAAGCTTTACGTTGCCAGGGCGTGTAGTCAATCAAGACCACGCGCCCCATCGCCTTGACCGGCCTCACAGAAGAGGCGGTGACGTTGAAAGCCAGCACGACCACTCCTTACGGCTTCGCTCAGGACAAGGCTGGTGAGAAACTCCAGGGTCAGGCTGCCGACAGTCTGCGGAGTGAGGTTGTTTTCGATTAGGGCAAGCGGTTCGCTTCGTGTAGCGTGATAGAGCCAACTGGCCGGGTTGTTCAAAAGTTGGGGAACATCCGCTGCGTTTAACAGTCGCCCGTCGGCGGGCGGTTCGAAGGGTGTCATTTGACCGGTAGCGAATTGTGTAAAACCAGGGGCTATACTTCGGCTGCGCTCAGCACAAGTTTGTAGGGCCATTTTTGATTTACCTCCAAACTTAAGGCTAAATTATGAATGGTGTGAGCGTGTGAGACTGTGAGAAGCTGTGAAATGTGCGTAAAAAGAGGGTTTTCTCGCACCCTCACACGCTCACACCGTGCTTTTTGAGTACCTCTTTAATCTCGTTGTTGTAGGTACCGCCGCGTTGCCCGTTGATCTCTTTGGAGATTTGGTTAAGGCTGGCGTTGTCATCCCACATTTGCAGAATGGTCTGCTCACGCGGCGTTGGCTCTGGTTCTGCCCGCGTCGGCATAGCTGTCGAAGGCGTTTTCCCCGCGCGCCCGGCTCGTTCAAGCAGCCCCTCGATGGCAGCGGCGTCAACGAAGGGCGTTTGCACCAGCGCCTTTTGTCGTCCGGGGAAGATAGTCCAGGCGCGGCCTTTGGTGTTAAGGTACACCGCTTCTTTGCCAATGCCCAAGCCCTGCGCCTGCCAGTGGTCGCCCACGTGGTAGGCGATGCGGCTGCTGAGTTGGCGGCGGATCATCGGGCGCATTGATTTGCTGCTCATCTCTTGTCCGGCCAGGAAGAGGAAGACGCCGGTTTTGCGAAGCTGGATGACGCTTTGAGCCAGCAGATCGTGGATGGCGGCGTTATTTTCCAGGATGCTGGTAGCTTCGTCAATGAAAACGGCAATGAAGGGGAGCGGCGTCACGTCAGTCAGGGCGTTGTAATCGCTCACTTTTTGAACGCGATGCGGGCTGAAGAGGCTCATTCGACGGTCCATTTCGCCCTTCAGGTCGTTCAGGATGGCAACAGCATCTTTTTCGGTTTCGGCGATGGGGTAGCGCAGACGGTTCAGGCGTTGAAAGGGGGCGGAAGTGACGCCTTCCAAGTCGATGAAGACCATCTCCAGAGTTTCGGAAGCCAGAGCCAGTTGCAGAGCCAGCGATTGCACGCCCACCGATTTTCCCCAGCCGGAAGAGCCAACCATTCCCACGTGAACCATCTCGGTCAGCGGCATAGTCAGGGTTTCAAGTTGGCCTGCTTCGTCCACTGTCTGACCGATGATGACGCGGTTCAAAGAGGGTGATTGCCCGTCGATGAGCGGAAGCAGGTCAAGGTGTTGCGGCAGGACGGCGGCGGTTTCCGGGGGGTTGCCGGCGGGAAGCTGCGGCGCGTTGTGGGTGATATTTCGGGGAGCATTTACGGTGCTGTGAAGATGCTGCATCAGCGCCCAGGCGGTGCTTTCGTGTAGCAAGGGAGAGTCGCCATTACCATTGGAGCGGTAGCTGCGCTGCAAATGCAAGGCGGTGATACTGCGGCGGTTGATGTCTTGGTCAGAGGCAATGTAGACCTGTTCGCCGGGGTTGGCGGTGATGATGAGGTTATCGGCCTGTTTGTCGGCTTGTCGGGCTTGAGCGGTCAGCAGGCTTGCTTCAGCCCACTTTTGGCGATTATCAATGAAGCGATTGCTCAAGAACCAGAGACCCAGTGTCAACATACCCAGTGGCAGCAGAACGAGCAGCGCAACCAGCGACCACATCGTCACAGTTAGCAGGGTATCGGCGACCTCAACCGCTTGGTCCCAGGCCAAAAGCAGGACAGCAGTCAGCAGGCCAAAAATGACAATCAAGGTGAAAGAGTATTTATTCATCATTACTTTCTTGAGGATTCATAGCAAGTAGGGCGCTCAACAACGCCAATCCAAGGCTATCTTCATTCAGGGCGATGCCTTCCGTTTTTTGCAGGGCGATGCGGAGGGCTTGGGGGTAAGTTTTCGGTTTTTGAGTTGCGCCTTCGGTTTTGTATTTCATTCTGAGGCGGTGAAGGCCGATGAGAAGCAGGGGGATCAGCGCGGCAGAAAGTGGCATCAGTGCGGCGCTGCAGCTAGACAGAGGACAGAGCGTTGGGGCAAAAAGGCAGCGGAGGGAGATGAAGAGGAAGAGTAGAGCCAGAATGTATAGGGCCGCGGTCATAGCAGTGTAGAGGTAGTATTTTGTCTGCGTTAGCCTGCCGGAGAGGGAAGGGGTGGTGAAATTTTGCCAGAAGCGGTGAAGGGGTTCGTCAATATAAGCGTCGAAGGCTTCAATCAGGGTATCAAGAAATTGAGGTGACATTTGCAAATCTCCTTTGAGATCATCATTTACCATTTTTCACTGTTTATCAGGCGGCAACGATGGGCAGCAGGGGGTTTATCAGCGCGATGAGCGCGTCTTCAAAGATGACTGTTGCGCTGACGGCCAAAACAAAGCTCATCAGGCGATAGCGCTCAATCTGTCCGGTCGCAAATAATTGACAATTGTTAATTGCTGTCAGCCAGAGCGCGATGAATTTTATCAAAGCCCAAATTAACAGTCGTGTGGCTCGTTCTGCGGCGGAAGGACTTTCTACGATGTGATAGGCATTTTTGGGTAGGTCAATGATTTGGTGGAAGAAGTTCATTATGCCGCCTCTCTTTGGTGACCGTTGCTATTTTTGAGGAGGGCAGTTTGCCGCTCGATCACCGTTTTTCCGGAGATAATTTCGGTGGCGCTTCCGTTTTGATTGCCGTTTTGGGAAGGTTGTTTGGCGACGGTTTGTATTTCCGGCAGGATCTCATTTTTCAATTCTCGGCCTAATCTGGCGGAACGTCCAAGCTCTCGACCCAGGGCAGCGCCGGTAATTTTGCGTTTTTCAGCGACCCATTCCGCTAAAATCTGTCGGGCGCGTTCTTTGGTGCTGTTGCTGACAGTGGCGGGCGGTCTGGCAGTGATGTTCTTTTTTTCTTTTCGTATAGCGACTAATTCCGTTTTAAGCGCGTCTCGTTTACTTGCTAAATCGGCGATGGCGGCGCGGGTTTTTTGTTGTTGAGCGGCAAGGGTATCTAAATCGCGGCGGCGGTGGACGGCCTGAGTAGCCAGGTCGTCCACCAATTGAATGGCGTTATGGCGGCGAACTTCGCTTTTGAGTTGAGCCATCAAAGTTTCAAAGGAGAGAAAAAGGGAGAGGGGAGCAACTACAGCGACGACGCGGGCTACGGTGTTGTTTGGCGCGTGCAGGATATTGAAGGCAATGGTGGCGGCGGTGTAAAGGCCAACGAGCGTCCAGGGCCAGAGCGTCTTTTCGCGTAGTATGGCGTTGCGAACTACAGCCAGTGAGAAGACCACCAGCGCAAAATCGAGGAGGAGGGGCCAGACATAGCTTTGCCAGCCGGACAGTCCGTAGGCGGTAGCCACGCCGCGCAGGGCGTTGTAGCTTAACACCAGCGCGCCCAGTGCCAACAAAGAGACCAGCAGGGCGGTAGTTGTCGAAATGAAGGTATGAAGATTGCGTTTATGGGGGGATTCGTTTAAACTAAACACAGGCATAACTCCTTTTGGGGTTTTGTGTCTTGCCCGTCGGTCAGGGGGTCCAATCCGTGCCGACGGGCATTTTTTTTTAATCTACTTCGCTTTTATGCTTTTTATGTGTTGGTTTACCGCCTTTGTTATAGGTGTAGCCAGATAAACTGTCTTTTTCCACGGCCCAGAAGCGACCTACTCTTTTGGCTTTTATCTGCCCTCGTTTGATTGCGGTTTGTACAGTTCTCTGAGTAACCCCTAGTATTTGGGCGGCTTCTTGGGTTGAAATGAGTTCACTCACACTAAAGCCTTTCACACTCGCGAAAAGTATAACTTTAAAAAGCGCGATTGTCAAGTTTGAGTTTTGGAAACCACAGCGGGAGACTACAGCGGATGGCGAAAGGAGCGGATGATTGCTTGAAAAATCCGTTGGTTTCGCAATCCGTTGTAGTGTGGGGACTACAGCAAATGGCTGAAAGGAACGAAAATTCGCCATTCGCCGAGATTGTCAAGTTTGAGTTTTAGGTGAGACTACAGCGGATAGTGAAAGGAGCGGACAGGCGCTGGAAAAATCTGTTGATTTCGCAATCCATAGTGATGTTATATTGGGGCAAGTGTTATTCGTGTAGTGAGTTACACCTCCAATAAAATCATACAAAAAGAAGAAAAGCGGCTGTGGAGGGGTGAAAACGGCCGATCGTAAGGCGTCAAGTTGCTCCCTTTATTTGCGACTCAGAAGATATTTAAAAGCAATGATCTTTCCCCTGTCTTTTCGCTGAAATTGACTGAAAGCGTCTTGTGCGTGGAGGCTAGAAAAAAGGCGAAATACGCTTGCTTTCTGCCCGATCTGGCCTTGTTTTTCTTTTTTGCTGACTGTCGCTTATTGTCGCTGGCGACAATAAGCGACTTTGGGCGGCGGTTGGCGACCCGCTGGCAATCCCTTGGTTTGTGTTTTTATTTTAGTATGTTATCATCAAGTTGACGTACTCTCTCCAAGAATCGGGATAGAAGTTGAACTTTTTTGGGAAAGCGCTCCAATTTTCGCCTGAACCGCGTAAAAGTTCGATTTCTTCTTCATGAGATTTGGAGGTAAGCGTTCACTCCCCACCCCCCCCTCAATCCCCCCGTCCACGGGGGGAAGTTTAAAAGCCTCCCCTTGATTTCGGGGGGAGGTTGGAGAGGGGTGAATAATTACATTTGGAGAGGATACGAGTTGACCACGGATCTCAATAGCGTATACCCCCTGGATTTGACAGAGGTTTTAGACCCCAAGACCGCCGACCGTTGACCGTTGACCGCCGAAAATGCGCGAAAAACCTGTTTTTAYGGCGGTCTGCGGTCTGCSGTCWGCGGTCAGGTCGGAAGCGGATAACTTCCAGAGGCAAAACCCTTGTCAAATTTGAAGGGTATACGCTACTGAGTTCCGATTCCTTAAGGAGGAGAATTATGGCAAAAGTAGTAGTAATTGGAGCCGGCTTTGCCGGTCACACCGCAGCAATGTACATTGGGGATGCGCTGGGCCGAGATCATGACGTAACCATGATCAATATGTCTGACCGCTTTCTGTACGTCCCGTCGCTGATTTGGGTGGGCGTGGGACGGATGGACGCGAACACAACGCGCTTCCCCCTCAAACCGGTTTACGACAAACTGAACGTGAATTTCGTGCATGGCAAAGCAACTGAAATTCATCCCGACCTTGAGGACCAGTACGTCATCGCTGAAAAGAAGGGCAGCGGCGAAACGGTGCGGGTAGACTATGATTACCTGGTGGTTGCTACCGGGCCAAAACTGGATTTCGACGCCACGCCAGGCCTGGGACCGCACATTGGTCACTCATTCTCAGTCTGCACCGCCGGTCACGCCGTCGAATCCCGGGACAAATATCTGGAAGCCGTAGCGCGTATGAAGAAGGGCGAGAAGCAAAAAATGGTCATCGGCACGGGCCACGGCTCCGCCACCTGTCAGGGCGCCGCCTTTGAATATGTCGCCAACATCGCTAAAGATATTGTGAGGCGCGGCGTGGATCCCAGTATGGCCGAAGTGGTCTTCCTGAGCAACGAGCGCGAATTGGGCGACTTTGGCGTGCGCGGCGTTCACGTGAATAAGGGCGGAAAAGTCATCTCCAGCGCAGACTTTATGGGAGCGGCCTTCAAGGAATACGGTATTACCCCTCAGATAGGCCGGGCCGTCAAGCAAGTAGACAAAGGCGTTGCCTATTGGGAAGACGTAGACGGCAACGATGGCGAAACTACCTTTGACTTCGCTATGCTCATCCCCAAATTTAGCGGTATGCCTATGAAGTACATCGGCAAAGATGGCCAAGACGTATCGAGCCAAGTGGTCAACGCAGGCGGTTTTGTAATTGTAGACGGCAAATACGGCCGCCCCTACGAAGTAACGTATAAAGACCCGGATTCCTGGCCGGCTGTTTACCAAAACCCCAACTACGGGAACATCTTTGCCGCCGGCATTGCCTTTGCTCCGCCAGGCCCTATCTCCGAACCCTACATCAACCCCAATGGAACCCCCATCAGCCCCGCCCCGCCCCGAACCGGTATGGTCTCCGGCGTCATTGGGCGCGTTGTGGGCATGAACATCATTGACTTGGTGAAAAAAGGCAGGATGACCCACAGCGAGCGCATGACCGAAATGTTCGCCGCCTGTCTGGCCTCTATGGGCGACTCCCTGTGGGACGGATCGGCAGCCTCCATCATCGTCTACCCGGTCGTACCCGACTTCCGAGCTTATCCCAATGAAGAAGGCCGCGATATGTTTGTAACCGATATGGAAATGGGACTGTCCGGCGCCTGGATGAAACGTATGGTTCACACTACCTTCATGCACAAATTCCAAGGGCGAATCGGTTGGAAGTTGATTCCTGAATAAAAATCAGAGATTGGAGATTAGGAGATCAGAAAGCAATCTCCAATCTCCCAATCACCAAAGAAGATACTGAGAAAGGAGACGACGCAATGGAAATCACCGATAGAGATCGGCGTATGATGAACAATAAATTAATCCAACTCTGGCGATTCATCGTCTTGAACCTGAAAATCCTCAAGGCCGTTAATCACAGTAAACATTCATAGCCTAAATTCACCCTTTGGCACTGGGGTCCTTGAATGGGATTGGCGTAAAGGATAAAAATCCAAGCACGAATAGCGCTAATTTACACGAATATAAAAATTAAAAATTAGTGAAAATTCGTGTTATTCGTGCTTAAAAATGTCTTTCCCATTGAACGACCCCAGTGCCCACCCTTTTTAAGCCCTTAAATCAAGTTGACGAAAATGAGTTCATCAATACCGCACCTCTGGGCGTGACCAAAGTCAACATTGACACCGATGGCCGTCTGGTCTGGACCCGCGTTCACCGCGAATTCTTCCGCGACAACACCGCCGGCTTCGACTTCCGCAAGCCAGGCTTGATCTACATTGACGAATACGCCAGCCTCATCGCTCACAAGAACACTAAATTGGGCAGCGCCGGTACGCTGGAAGATGCGCGAGCGGCTTTGGCGAAGCAGGTGGAAGAAACCGGTTCGTAGTTAGAGTGGAGTACCGCCGTGAAACGCCACTCCACTACGTTACGTGGCTAACTACGAACCCATTTCAAAAGGAGAACATAAATGACCGAAAGACCTGAGCGAAACTTAGGTATGGAACTGGTGCGGGTAACAGAAGCCGCCGCTATGAACGCCGCCCGCTGGATGGGGCGCCGCCAGAAGGAATTGGGCGATCAGGCAGCCGTGGACGCGATGCGCCTGATGCTGGACACCGTAGATATGGACGGCATTGTTGTTATTGGCGAAGGGGAAAAAGACGAAGCCCCGATGCTCTACAACGGCGAAAAAGTGGGCAACGGCGACGGGCCAGAAGTAGATGTGGCCGTTGACCCGGTAGAAGGGACAACTTTGCTGGCTAAAGGACAGCCCAACGCTATCGCCGTTATTGGCGTTGCGCCGCGCGGCTCGATGTGGAATCCGGGACCGGGCTTCTACATGGAAAAAATCGCCGTAGGGCCAGAAGCCGCCGGCGTGATTGATCTGGACGCCCCGGTCGCCGTAAATCTGCAAAAAATTGCCAAGGTCAAGGGAAAAGACATCAGCGACTTGACCGTCTTTGTTTTGGAACGCCCTCGTCACGACAAACTCATCGCTGAAATTGCCGCCGCCGGCGCGCGGGTGGCCCTTTACGGCGACGGCGACGTGGCCGGCGCTTTGATGGCAGCTATGCCGGATACCAACATTGACGTGATGATGAACGTCGGCGGAACGCCGGAAGGAGTCATCACCGCTTGCGCCATCAAAAGCGTGGGCGGGCAACTACTGGGGCGACTATCGCCGCAGTCGCAGGCCGAAAAAGAAGCTCTGGAAGCAGGCGGCCTGGACCTCAACCGTATCCTTTCGGTAGATGACCTGGTCTCCGGCGACGACATTCACTTTGCCGCCACCGGCATCACCACCGGCAGACTGCTGCGCGGCGTCCGTTACGCAGGCGGCAGCGCCCGCACCTACTCGATGTCCATTCGCGGCAGATCGGGTACTATCCGCTACATCGAAGCGGTCCATCAATGGGACAAACTGATGAAAATCAGCGATATTGACTACAACAAGTAGCTAAAAACATCTCACTAACATATACCCCTGACCGGTTCGCACTTGAATGCGCGTTTGATGCTAAACCCCACGCTGCCCCATTCCGATGTCGGCGACTTGCTCGAATGAGGTAAAGAGAATAAGATTATCTGTTCCAGCATCACCCGCAAAGACGATTGGCTGATGGAGACGCTGGACATCAGCGGGCAAATTTCAGATGAAAAGGCCGCCCGGATAGAAGAGTTGATCTGGGCGCGCCTGCTCAAACACAATCCCCACCTGGAACACCTGCGCTCAGACGAAATGGGTGGTTTTATGGATGGAGCAGTGAAGCGCCAATCTCACCCCTTGGCCCTGACCCAGCTTCTCATTACCTGCCACTTGCTGATTGCCCGTGAAGAACTGAATCAGGAAATCCGTAAAAGAATAGAATGGGTGAACAGTCTACTTTTAAAAAAGGGAGTAGGAAGTAGGGAGTAGGGGAGATTTTCCTTACTCCCTACTCCTTACTTCCTACCTGGCTTACAAAGGAGAAAAGATGCCAAAAATACCCGCAACTTATGATCAAAACGATCAGCTATGCGCCGATACATTGCGTATGCTGGCCGTTGACGCCGTGCATCAGGCCAACTCCGGTCATCCCGGACTCCCCTTGGGCGCGGCAGATATTGTGACCGTACTCTGGACCCGCTTCCTCAAACACGACCCCGCCGAACCCACCTGGGCAGACCGGGACCGCTTCGTCCTGTCCGCCGGACACGGTTCTGCCTTGCTCTACTCCCTGCTTCATCTGTCCGGCTATCCCATCTCCCTGGATGAACTGAAAAACTTCCGACAATGGGGCTACGTCACCGCCGGACACCCGGAATTTGAGCCGGAAATCGGCATCGAAATCACCACCGGGCCGCTGGGACAGGGCATCAGCAACGCCGTAGGGATGGCTATGGCCGAACGCTGGCTGGCCGCCCAATTCAACCGGCCCGACTTTGAGCTGGTTGACCACAGCACCTACGTTCTGGCCGGCGACGGCGACCTGATGGAAGGCGTTTCTCACGAAGCCGCTTCCCTGGCCGGACACCTGGGCCTGGGCAAACTCATTGTCTACTATGACGACAACCACATCTCCATTGACGGCGGCACAGAACTCTCTCTCAGCGACGACGCTCTGAAACGCTTTGAAGCTTATGGCTGGCACACTATGCGCATAGACGGTCACGATATGGCGCAAATTGACGCCGCCACCAAACTGGCTCAAGCCGAAACGGGGCGCCCCACCCTCATCGCCTGCCGCACCCACATCGGCCTGGGCAGCCCGCTGCAAGACACCTCCGGCGTTCACGGTTCCCCCCTCAAGGGCGACACCCTCATCGCCACCAGAAAACACTTCAACTGGCCCGAAGATGAATCCTTCCACATCCCGAAAAAAGCCCAAAAACGCTTCAAGGCGGTCAAAAAAGTCGGCGCCGCTCGCCGCGCTGATTGGGAAGCCCTCTTTACAAAATATCGGGATAGCTATCCCGAACAAGCCACCCAATGGGACGCGATGATGTCTAATGAGATGCCCGCCGGCTGGGAAGCCAAGCTGCCCGACTTCACCGGCGGGAAGCCAGACGCCACCCGCAACACCTCTGGCCAGGTGTTGGACGCCATTTCGCCTCACTTGCCGATGCTCCTGGGCGGTTCCGCCGACTTGAGCGGCAGCAACAAAACCAAAGCCAAGAGCGCCGTTCCCCTCACGCCCAGCGATTTTAGCGGCAATTACGTCTACTACGGCGTCCGCGAACACGGGATGGGGGCCATTATGAACGGGCTGGCGGCGCACGGCGGAGTACGTCCCTTCGGCGGCACCTTCCTAGTCTTTGCCGATTATATGCGCCCCGCTACCCGTATGGCCGCTATGATGAAACTGCCGGTGATTAACGTTTTCACCCATGACAGCATTGGCCTGGGCGAAGACGGCCCCACCCACCAGCCGATAGAAACCACCACCTCGCTGCGCATCATCCCCAACTCCGTGGTCATCCGCCCCGCCGACGGCAACGAAACATCGCAGGCCTGGAAAGTAGCTCTGGAGCGCAATGACGGCCCCACCAGTCTCATCCTCACTCGCCAGGGATTGCCGCAAGTGACGCCGGTTGACAACGATCTGGCCAAAGGCGCTTACGTCCTGTCAGACAGCGACGGCGACCCCGAGGTTGTGCTGATTGGCACCGGTTCTGAAGTAAGTCTGGCGCTAGAGGCGCAAAAGGCTTTAAGCGATGACGGCGTTGCCGCCCGCGTGGTTTCTATGCCCACCTGGGAACTCTTCGACGCCCAACCCGCCGAGTACCGCGAAACTATCCTGCCGCCAGACGTACCCAAACTGGCCATCGAAACCGCTTCCACCATTGCCTGGCCGCGCTACGCCGACAGCGTCATCGGCCTCGACCACTTCGGCGCATCGGCGCCCTACAAGACCATTTTTGAAAAATTTGGTTTCACCGTTGAGAACGTGGTAGCGCAGACAAAGGCGCTGTTGGGGTAGGTTCAGTCTCCCAAACCTGAGACGCCGAGAGGATTTCTCCCCCCCTTAATCCCCCCCGCTGGGGGGGAATTTTAAGTAATCGTTCACCCCCCTCCAACCTCCCCCCGAAATCAAGGGGAGGCTTTTAAACTTCCCCCCGTCAACGGGGGGAGAGCCTGCCCCGCTTTATCGGGCATTGAGGGGGGTGGGGGTGAACGGTTACGTCTGAACGGCCCGGCATTGTTGAACACGGTCTCTTTCTGGATATGGCCAGCGTCGCTGAAAACGCGGCTGCCTTCCGAGAAGTGATTGGGTAAAACAACACAAAAAAGCTGATCTTAGTCACTCGCCAATTCCACCGCAGATAATTCAATTGTCTCTCCCGCTATCCCCACAATCAGCCGATATACTCCCGGTTGAGCAAGCGGATTCAGGTTCACGTCCACATCTTGGCGAATGACCTGCCCCGCTTCCCACCGCGACGGCGGATAAAAATGCAGCGCATCACTCCCCCGCTCCAGCGACGCGCCCCACACCTGCCCGGATTCATCAATCAAGTGGACGTATGGAAAAGTATCTTGAGCATCAGCAGATACCTTTGACCAGTAGAGGATAACGTGAATCCAGTTGGAAGGCGGATGGAATAAGGATTCGGCAGGCGTGAGGCGCGTATCAAGAATTTCAGCCCCAACCAGCTTCAAGCCAGAAGTAAATGTCGCGTCTGTGGGCGTGGCCTCCGGCGGCAGCGCTTTAAGTTGATAACCGGGAGCGTAGGCTTTTAGGGTAACGCCGGGCGGGTATAACTCTGTGACCAGCGGGTAGCGACTTGCAAACCAGTTTTCCACGCGCCGTTCCGGATCCGGCATTTCCAGGTGAGACTCAATTAGCCATACCACCGGATGTCCTGCCTCTACCACGCCATTCAGCCAAGCATCCAGGTCTGTATTTTCATCCACGGCAAAAAAAGCGGCGTAGGTTTGGCCGGGCGTATTCATCTGCGCGGCGTAATACTGGTAGGGAAAACGTATCCATTCCGGGTGAATGAACACCGCATCGGCGGGGTTGACGTGGGTGGTCATATACGCGGTGGTCTGTCGCCAGGCTTCTTTGGCTGCGGAGACGCTCCATTGGCCGGGAATGGGGATGATTGTAGCAACAAGAACTACAATGAATAATGAATAATGAATAATGAATAATGGGTTTCGGGTTTCGGGTTTCGGGTTTCTGGTTTCCGTCCCACTTCCTTGCTCCCCTGCCCACCTGCTCCCCTGCCCACCTGCCCACCTGCCCACCC
>DUEH01000050.1 GCA_011192195.1 Chloroflexota bacterium
GGATTACATCATTGCGGTAGTCATTGCCCTGCCGCTATCGGTTATTACTACGCTAATATTCACCCTTGTCATCGGCCTTGTTGGCTGGTTTTCGTGGATCATCTCCTTCTTTGCCGCGCCTATAGCCAGCGGCATCATTGCCGAAGCCGCGCGCCGGGGCGTGCAAAAACGTCGTTCGCGCTATCTGGCGCATACGGTTGCCGCCTGCCTGATTGTATCCATTGCCCCGGTCATCATTGTATATCTGCTGGGCGGCGCATTTATGTCCCTAATTGTCCCAGGTATTCTGCTCTTTATGGGAACCGGCGCAATTATGGCCCGCCTGCGGTAATTGGAGATTAGAGATTGGGAATGATTTATGAAGCAATATGAAGCTGTAATCAAAGTGATGGAAGAAAATGGTGGGTTTGCCACATTGGGGTATTTGAATCAGCATACGTTAAAAATTCCAGGTGTTACTTGGAGAACAAAAACACCTTATGCAAGCATACGAAGAATCGTTCAAGATGAGCGATTCTTTTTCAAAATAAGGCCAGGATTGTGGGCATTGAAAAGCCATCGAGATGAAGTTTTAAGACAATTTTCGCTTGACGAGGATAGTTCCTCCAGAGAACGCGAGGAGTTTGACCATAGTTATTATCAAGGGTTATTGGTGGAAATTGGTAATTTGGAAGGATTTCAGACTTTTGTTCCATATCAGGACAAGAACAAGGCTTATTTATCAAAATCTTTGTTCAAATACACAACGCTTGAACGGTTTTACGATTTCTCGTATGAACATATTGTAAAAAGGGCAATTACAATTGATGTAACTTGGTTTAATGAACGAAGCCTGCCAAAATCTTTTTTTGAAGTGGAACATACTACCGCCATACAAAATTCGTTGCTGAAATTCTTAGACCTTCAAGATTTTTATGTAGACTTTCATATAGTGGCTCATCATAACCGATACAAAGAATTTGAATCGAAAATAGCTTACACTGCCTTTGGAGCAATTAGAGAGCGCGTTAAATTTATTGATTATGACGGCTTATCACTTTATCATTCCAGAGCCTTTAAGTTTTCTAAGGCTCAAGCAAAAGTAAATCTGTGAGGCATCAACCTCTTCTCTTGCCTGTTGGTAGGGCTATTCGGTTCTCATGTCGGCAGGTCCAAAATGCTCTAGCTTAAAGATTCGTCCTTCATCCTTTATTTTCAGGAGAAACTCCACCCTATGCATAGACATCGGTGGCACCTTTACCGACTTTGTGCTATTTGATGAGAACAATGGCAGCTTCCATACCTTCAAGCATCTTTCCACGCTTAGAGCGCTCGCTGGAAGAAACGGTGTTCGTCGGACTGTGTTCGGGTAAAAGAGACAAGGAGGCAGAGAGACATGGGAAAATTTATGTATAGGAGATTCCAAATAATTGAAGTGCAGGCTGGTCGGGCTATCAATAGCAACCCCAACGGGCGCGGAAAAATAACGGAGCTATTGATCACAAATTACGAAGCGGACTAAAAGAATGGCAACAGCTAACGATAAGGCGTGGGAACATTACATTTCTCAAAAAAAATTATTATTGGATGGACGGACGCACATAGTATCTGCGCGGGATTTAAAGTCTGTGACGGGACGCGAACCTTGGTTGATGACCAAATTCAACACCCTCAAACAAATACCCTCCATTTTGCGGCAACATGACTACGCGCTAGTTGCAGTAGCTAATGGCGAATATTTACTATTCAAAGGCTGTCTCTTTGCGCAGATTCCCAGATGCCAGTTCAAAATTAAATTCGAGTCGCAGGCAGCATTTCCGCTCTTGACTGTAGGGCGAGGCGCAGGCAAAGCGGAATATCTTGACAATGCCTTTAATTCGGGAATGTTGGCCGAATTTACCGGCGTTGATCATCTTTATCTAACCATTCGAGGGCGGGGGATAACCGAAACTTTTGACTTTAGAGTGGATGCAAACGATCTATCAGTGCAGGCTAATGGTGTTCAAATTGAAACTGACGCTGGATATGAGGGGGAGCGTGACATTATCTTGGTAGAGGCCAAAATTGGAGCGCCTTCTCACTTTAACATTAAGCAACTTTACTACCCTTTTCGCCATTTTTCTTTGATTGCCCCACAAAAACAAATCAGAACGCTTTTTTTTGAGTATAATCTGAGTAAGGCAACCTATACTTTTTATGAATTTGCTTTCAAAAAACCAAAAGTCTTTGACTCGATCCAGTTATTACGTTGTTGTACGTATTCTTTAACCTCTCCCCTCTTCTATAAAAAAGTTGACGATCTGCTTGATGTGCGTTTTGAAACCGTTTCTCAAATAGTGCCCCAAGTCGGTGACTTAAATAAAATCTTCGAGATGCTAATCTTAATCAATAGAGGACAAAATACAGTTGATGAAATAGCCGATTATTTTATCTTCGAGCCACGACAAAGCAACTACTACGGAGAAGCGGCAGAATATCCTGGACTGATTACCAGACAATCAGGCGTATTTGAATTAACAGAGCGGGGGAGAGCGTTCTTGAATACTTCTCCGGAATATAAGCGGGGTTTTGTTGCCAAGTTGGTGGTGAATTCTTGGGTATTTAACAAGCTAATTACTCGTGCGCGTCGCAGAGGGGAATTTTCGTACGAAGATGTGGACGCTGTTATAGCAATGGCAACAAAACCAGATAACCAGCAGCGTTATACGAAATCAACAATATCTCGCCGGCGACGGACTATTATAGCCTGGATAAAATGGCTAACTGAGCAATTGGGCGTTTTTGAACGTGAGGGGAACAAATACAGGTTGGCGTAAAAATTTACGTATGGCACTTGCTACCTTGACGCTGTTCGTAAATCTAAAATCGTAAATCCATTTATGTTAAACGAACTGACCATCACCAATTTTGTCATTATTGACCGCCTGCGTATTTCCTTCGATTCCGGCTTCAACGTTCTCACCGGCGAAACAGGGGCGGGAAAATCTATCATTGTCGACGCGGTATCGCTGCTGTTGGGGGGGCGCGCCTCCAGCGATTTTGTTCGCGGGGGAGAAAAATCAGCTTTTGTAGAAGGAATATTCCACCTGCCGCCAACCTTGCAAGCGCGTATTAGCCCCGTCTTGGAACGCGAAGGGCTGGAAGAAGCGGGCAGCGACGCGCTGGTTCTGGGCCGCGAAATTCGCGCCACCGGACGCAATTTTTGCCGCGTCAACGGGCGCACGGTCAGCCTGAATCTGCTGGCAGAAATTGCCGCGCCCTTGGTGGACATTCACGGTCAGCACCAGCATCTCAGCCTGATGCAGGCCAAAATGCACCGCGCCCTGCTGGATCGCTTTGCCGGCGTAGATGCCTTGCGCGCGCAAGTAACCGCCGAATACAAAACCCTGCAAGCCGCGCGCAAAGAATTGAGCGCTTTGCAGCAAGACGCCCAACACATCGCCCGCCGCATTGACCAACTTCACTTTCAGGTAGCAGAAATTCAGGCCGCCGATCTCCAGCCCAACGAAGAGAAAATTTTGGGGCAGGAGCGTATTCGATTGGCTAACGCCGAAAAACTCAACCAACTCAGCGGCGAAGCCCATCGCCTGCTGAACGAAGGCGCGGAAGAGCAGGCCGGCATCAGCGATTTACTGGGCCGGGTATTGCATCACCTGAACAGTTTACAGCAAATTGACAGCAGTCTGGAGCCAACCCTGCGGCAGGCAGAAGACGTTTCCTACCAAATTGAAGATCTGGTTGGGCAGCTCCAAAATTACGCCGACAAGATTGAGTACAGCCCGCAGCGATTGCAGGAAGTGGAAGAACGTCTGGGGTTGATTTACGCGCTCAAGCGCAAATACGGACGCAGCATCGCCGAGGTTGTGGCTTTTGGCGAACGCGCCCAGACCGAATTAGACGCCATCAGCCACGCCGAAGACAGGATTGAGAACTTACAGGCGAAAGAAGAAACCCTGCGCCACAGTCTGGGGCAATTGGCGGCAGAACTATCGGAAAAGCGGCGAGTAGCAGGCCAGGAAATGGCGCGGGGCGTGGAAGCGGAACTGGCCTTGTTGGGGATGGAAAAGACGCAATTTGTGGTCAACCTTGAGCGGGTTGCCGACCCGAAAGGCGTTTACGTGGGCGAGCAGCCCCTTGCCTGCGACGAAAACGGTATTGACCGCGTAGCCTTTCTCATCTCCCCCAACCCCGGCGAGCCGCTCAAGCCGATGGTCAAAATTGCCTCCGGCGGCGAAACCAGCCGCCTGATGCTGGCCCTGAAAAGCGTACTGGCATCGGTTGACGAAACGCCCACGCTGATTTTCGATGAGATTGATCAGGGCATTGGCGGTCGCGTGGGCGGCGTGGTGGGGCGCAAGTTGCGGGAATTGGCGCATAACGCGCAACATCAGGTGCTGTGCATCACCCACCTGCCTCAGTTGGCTGCTTTTGGCGATCTGCATTACCACGTCAGCAAGCAAATCGAAGGCGAACACACTCAGGCCCTTGTTCGCCGGCTGGAAGGCGACGCAGCGATAGACGAATTGGCCCAAATGTTAGGCAATCTCACCAACGCCACCCGCGCTTCCGCACGAGAGATGAAAATGAAGGCGGAAGGCGGAAGGCAGAAGGCAGAAGGATAAATCTTTCATCCTTCATCCTTCATCCTTCTGCCTTCATCCTTCGTTTTCATCTCCCCCACGAAATTTGTTCATCATACCAATCTCTGCCGCCGTAAGGCAAATCCAGACGATTGGCCTTCATCTGTCCTCCGTCAAAAGTGAAAATATGATGCAATCCTGTGCCGTCATTGCGAATGAGCCAGATACCCCAATTGGCGTCGGTGGATTGACCGCCCTGACTTGGCCCCTGCTCAAAGGGATGTTCCGCTTCGCCACCGGGGCGAGTGGATAGAAAGGCAATCCATTCGCCATCCGGGGAAAAGGTGGGCAGGCCGTCAATGGCGGGGTGCTTGGTGAGTTGGCGCAGATCAGAACCGTCAATGTTGATGGTATGGATCTCCCAATTGCCGGACATCATCGAAGCAAAGACAAGACGGTCTGCGGTGGGAGAAGCATCGGGCTGGATGGCGGTGGGATCAACGATGATGGGCGCGGAGACAAGGCCGTCCAGCGTGATGAACCACAAGCCGCAGTCTTCGCCGGTGGGGGAGCAGCCTTTGTAGATAATGCGATCATCGCGATTGCTCCAGGCGGGGCTTTCTCCAAAAAGGGGCATCCCGTCCGCGCGAGACAGGATGCGCTCGTTCTGCCCGTCGGCGTGGATGGTGTACATCCGCCACAGCCGATCACTTTCGCGCTGCGAGGCAAAAACCAGCCGCGAGCCATCGTGAGACCAATCCACTGAAGAGTCTTCCTGAAAGCCGCCAATCGGCCAAAACCGTTCTCCGTTCAGCGGTCCCACCGACAAGACGTGTCCGGTATCGCCTGCCCAGCCGCGGAAGGCAAGGTGCGCGCCATCGGGGGAGATGGCCGGTTCGCTCACCTCATTCCAGCGATACACCTGCCGATTACCCCCATCGACGTTGATGATGTCAATTTCCCACACCCGACGCGCCAGCGCGCGATTGTAGAAACCAAAGGCTATTTTGCCGGTTGGCGGCGGGCCGCTGGCAGTTGGAGTCGGCGGTATTTCGGCGGTCAATGGTCGGCGGTCGGCGGTCGGTTTGTTTGGGATAAAGAGGGTGAAACCAGGCGGCAGCGGGTCGGGGATAGATTGACCCAGTTGCTTTTCGGTAGCAATGGCAATCGAGGGAGCATATTCCGCGCTGCGCAGATATTTCTCGGCCAGATGGGGAAGGGTATCGCTGAGTTGAGTAGTATAGAACGCGCCATCGGCGGGTTGGGCGGCGACGGGCGGCGCAAAGAAGGTGAGAAAAACAAGGAAAAAAATTATAAATGGTAAATGGTGAATGGTAAATGGTAAATGGAGGGCGCTTCCGAATTTCTGTTTAAACGTGGAGGCGAAAAAGTTACCTTGTGTTTGCTTGTGTTGCCGAAAATGGCGTACCAACAGGGGCAGAACATTTACCATTTATCATTTATCATTTATCATTTATCATTTATCATTTTGGGAACAAAAACTCTCCCCTACTCCCCCACATCTCCACTTAAAAACGCCTCTGCCTGCCGAATGACCTCCCCGTCTCCGGGGTATTTGAGTTTGGCGATGATTTCATCGGCGGGCAGCCAACAATGGGCGACGAGTTCATCCCACAGGTACTCGATGCGGTCATCATTGGCGCGGGCCAGAAAGAAGATTACCAGTTTGGTCACGCCGGGTTTGGGTTGGTAGCCGTGTTCGGCGCGAAAACCGGGGTAAAAAGTGAGGTCGGTCAGGCCGACTTCTTCGTAAATTTCGCGTTTGGCGGTTTCCAGTTCGCTTTCGCCCGCTTCTACGTGGCCTTTTACCAGCCCCCAGTAGCCTTTCTCTTTTTTGTATTCAACGGTCAGGTAGAGAATCTGGCCGTTTTCTTCTTTGAAGATGACGGCTCCGCAAGATTTTTCGTCAAATTTTGGCATTTGAAAATCCTTTTATGATTCCCCCACAAAAAGGTATACTTTCACCGCGAAGCCTGTCCTGAACTTGCTGAAGGGGCGCAAAGCGCAAAGATTTAAAGATTTTCAAGAAAAACATCCCCAACTTCCCCCCTCTTTCTCCTACTCAAATAAAACACACCCTATTGAAAACCATTAGCAATATTTATGTACAAGTTCAGTAAAATCGGTGATATGGCAAGAACACCACAGCGAATTGCCGAAACTAACGAATAAAACCCGGTCCATTCGTTCCTTTCATCCATTCGCTGTAGTGTTTTGGACGGCTTCACTGAACCTGTACATATTTATTGTTTTACGGCAACAGCGTACACGCCCCTGATGGACATCCCCACAATCAGCAGCATTGCCAGGACAGCAGTGACGGTGAAAGGCGTACCGGGAACGCTCCCCGTTTCCGGCAAAAGCGCGTCCGAACAACAACTCCCTACGGTAAAAGCGTTCCAGTAGAATTGCTGTAAGTTGCCCGCCGCATTGAATTGCTCAACGTTGACAACGTAACGCCCATCCGCAGTTGACGCCGGAACGCTAAGCGTAGCGTTGAAAGTTCCGTCTGGATTGGGCGTAACCTTTGTTTCGACAATAGCGCTCCCGGCTGCAGCGTTCCTCTCCGTCAGAGAAAGATGCACCGGCTGCGACGACTCGGCGCCCGTCCCGGAAACACTTATCTCTGTTCCCGCCTGCCCCACTACCGGCGAAATAACTATCCGCAGGGATACCGAACCATCCCCGGCGTACACCGGCCCTGCCATCAAAAAAACCGCCCCCAGCAAAAGTAAAGATAAAATCACGCGCTTCATTTGGTGTACCTCCCTTAACCGTGTTTCAGGTTTCGTGTTTCAGGTTTTTCAAGTTTTGGATTACGAATGCTGCAAGATTCATTCCTCATTCTTCATGGCAATGGCTACACGTTGATTGATAGTGACGGGGTTAAGCCCGTCACTATCAACCAACACTCTACCACTACCCCTTTATTATAGTTAGATATGTCAAGTTGTCAATGTTATGACAAGCTATTTCGTCGCAAAAAAAAAGCGCCGCCTAAACAGGCGACGTTTAATCCCTTTAAAAATAAAAAAGGAAGATAACTCTTCCTCTGAAAACGCTATTCTTCTTCTTCAAAAAATAATGCACTATTGGGCGTTTTTGCTACGCCTTGCTGCATCTTGGCGTAACCCACCAAAACCAACATCCCCAACAAAATTACCACAAAGAAAACTTCCATCATTGAATCTCCTTGTTTCTGATTGCGGCACAATTATACTCCACTCTCTTTGCCAAGGCAACTGCTATCCTACGGAATTAAGGCGGAATCCCTACGCCATATTGCCTATTCCGGGCAGTTATTGTCAACTAAAGGTCACTCAGCGCGATTTTCCCGCCGGCGCGGTATTTGCTTATGCGGTAAAATCACGCGAATAATGGTTCCTTGCCCAATGGCGGACTGGATGGAAATATCACCGCCAAAAAGCGCGGCGCGTTCTTCCAGGCCCAGCAAGCCAAAAGAGCCTTTGGTTGCCAGGTCTGTGGTGTTTTGAGGCACTTCAAAACCAATACCGTTATCCCCCACTTCCAGAATGGTTTGACGCGACAAAAATCTAACGGTTATATCAACTTGAGTGGCGTGGGCGTGCTTGCGAATATTATTGAGCGCCTCTTGCACAAGGCGAAAAATTGCCACTTCTAAATCCTGCGACAATCCAATCGCGTCGCCCTCGATGTGCAATTCCGCTGAAACGTCGTCTTCCTGATTTAAATGCATTGCCAGATGGTGCAGCGCCGGAATCAGGCCCAGGTCTTCCAGCGTCAGTGGGCGCAGATGGCGGCTAAATTGCCTGATATTGGCAATTGCTTCTGTGACCATCGCTTTGATTTCCGTTAGCTGCTGCCTGCTTTGCGTCAAGGGCTGCTCTGCCAGGGCGTCGCGGGTTAATTCAATGCGTTGCCCGATGGCGATCAAGCTTTGAATTGTGCCGTCGTGCAGGTCCCTGGCAATACGTTTACGCTCGTCTTCCTGAGAATCGGTAACCGAGGCGACGTATTCCTGCAAGCCCGTTCTATAGCTGCTGATCTGAGCAACCAGATGGTTGAAGGCTTGCCCCAGTTCTCTAATTTCCCGAATACGGCTCAGATCAACCTGACTATCGTATGCGCCCGTTGCCGCTTGCCGGGCCTGCACCACCAGGCGATTGAGCGGCTGCGTGATCCGCCTGATGGCCCACAGCGTCAACAAAATCAAGGCCAGCAAGCCCACAATCAGTACGCCGGTGATAAAAAGCAGCGCGTTTTCTACCGGCTTGATCACCTGCGACCACGCTTCAGTGATAACTACGCCCCATTCGCCGCTACCCACCGGCGCGTAAGCCACAAACTCTTGCGGGATCCCCGACGCCCGCAGCAAATACGCGCCCGCTTGCCCCGATTGGCGCAGGCTGTTCACTGCCGGTTGGGCGCTGAAATCCAGCCCCACAAGTTGCTCATCGGGATGAAAAATGACCTGCCCCTGACCATCAACCAAATAACTATCCCAACCTGCCTCCGGCGCAAGCCATTGAACAGCGCTTCCAAAAGGCGCTTCATCCAGATAAATCCTGCTGAACAATACGCCAGAAAAATTACTGACCTGATTGACAATGGGCAGCGCCGCGCCAATGATCTGTCGGCCCGTTTCCGGTTCCACTAAAACATCAAAAAAGACGGGTGTTTTGTTTGTGGAGAGGTGAAGTCGCTGAAAGTAAGGGTGCGCAGCAAAATTTTGTCCAATCAACGCTGAACGGGAGGGGGAGGCGGCTGTCACAAAGCCGTTGGCGTCCAGCGCCAGCAGGTCGCCGCCTGCAAAACTTGTACTGAGCAAAGTCGAAGCGCCTGCGCTGAGCGAAGTCGAAGTATCGCTCAGCAGAGGGGCGTAAGTTTGGAACACCAAATTGGCGTCCGCATCCGGATAACTCAGTTGCTCGGCCAACAAGGTCAACAGGCGGGCGTGGCGCGTCAGGCTGTCGTTCATCTGAGCGGCGGAAAGATGCGCCAGAGTCAGATTGCGCGTTTCAGCGCCCGATATCGCCGTTGCCAGCAGCGCCACGCCAGTTGCGCCGATAGCCAAAATCAGCATCAAGGTCAGCGGAAAAATCGCCCAGCTAATGGACAAAAATCCCAGCCCTCGCCACCAGCCCTGTTTACGCAAGCGCTTCATCCTTCTCCCCCATCCTTCATCCTTTACTTTGCCGCAATCCAACCCTGCCGAACGGCGTACATCACCGCTTCGGTGCGAGAACTGACGTTGAGTTTGGAGAAGATATTGGACAGGTGCGCCTGCACGGTGCGGTCGCTGATGTAGAGAGAACGACCAATTTCTTTATTGGTCAGCCCCTTGCCCACCAATCGCAAAATATCCATTTCGCGCTCGGTTAGACCGCCGTAATCATGCTGAATGTTGGAAAGAACGTCCGGCAGCGCGTTGCCGCTGGTGAATTGCGAGACCACCTTACCCGCAACCATCGGTGCCAGAGCCAATTGCCCGCTGTTCACGGTACGGATGGCTTTGACCAGTTCGTCCGCTTCGGCGGTTTTGAGCAAATAGCCGTTAGCGCCCGCTTGCAGCAGGGCAAAGACATATTCGTCGTCGTCGTGGGCGGTGAGTACCAGCACGGCCATATCGGGATATTTTTCCTTGATCTGCCGGGTGGCTTCTACGCCGCTCACGCCGGGCATTCGCACATCCATTACCACCACATCGGGTTGCAGGTCGGCGGCCAGTTGAATGGCTTCCACGCCGTCGGAGGCTTCGCCTACAACGGTGATGTCCGGGCTGCGCTCGATGAGTTGCCGCGTTCCGGCTCTGACTACAACGTGATCATCCGCTAAGAGTATTTTGATTGAGCCTTTCATTTGTTTTGTTCCTTCCGCTCAAATTTCATAAGCGCACCCCCTCCTGTTCAATGGCAAGCAGCAAAGGGCTGGCGCTAAACGGGCCTCGTTCAAGTTGGTCAACTGTTGCCACCAGTGGCGAAATGATCTTGTCATCTTCAAAGCCCACTTCCCAGGCTATGTCATTGATGCGCTGTCGCAATTCAGGCGTACACGACTCAAGCACCACAAAAACATCCAGACCAGAATCGGGCGCGGCATTTCCACGCGCCCGCGAACCAAAAACGCGCACATCGCGAACGGAAATAGTCCGTTTCAGACGGCGCGTAAATTCTGCCACAGTTTGACGATCTGATTGGGTTAACAATTTCAGCTTCCTTTCAATCTCAGGCTGATCTCTCCTGTGAAATTCTAGCAGCTACCGCATCGGGCAACAAGTCGAAAAAAAATGCCGGCGTAATCTGGTTATGCCGGTTTTGGGCAGAAAAGGCGCTGACTCGCACGTAGTTGTCAGTTAAGCCGCTCCACAGGGTTCCGGCGGGGGTGTCTTCGCTGCTTTCCCAGAGGACGGGCAGGGTTTGCCCCAGCAGTGATTGCCGAAAGGTACGCTCGTGACGGGCGGCTACGTCGTGCAGGCGTTGGCTTCGCTCCTGCGCGATTTGTGGATCAACCTGCCCCGGCATCGCGTAGGCGGCGGTTCCCTTTCGACCGGAGAAGCGAAAGATGTGCGTCCGGCTGAAATTCATCCGCTCGATGAAGGCCAGCGAGTCGGCGAACTCGGCCTCGGATTCGCCGGGAAAGCCGACGATGGCATCGGTGGAGACTGCTAAACCGGGAATAGCGCGACGGGCGCTTTCTACCAACGCGCAGAATTTTTTTTGCGTGGTTCGACGCGCCATTCGCTTGAGAACCGCGTCGCTGCCGCTTTGCAGGGGCAAGTGCAGGTGTCGGCAAAGGCGGGGGTTTTCCCACAGTTCAAAAAAGTCCGGCGCCAAATCCCAGGGTTCCAGCGATGAAAGTCGCAGGCGTGGGAGGTCTGTTTCTGAGAGAATGGCACGCACCAGTTTCTTCAAGCCGTCTCGTTCTCCCCGCTCGTGTCCAAAAGAGCCAAGGTGGACGCCGGTCAACACGGCTTCCTGATAGCCCCTTTCCCGCAACTGCCGGATTTCGGCCACTACGTCGGAGATGCTTCGACTGCGCCCAACGCCTCTGGCTACGGTGACAATGCAGTAGGTGCAGTGATTGTCGCAGCCATCCTGAACCTTGACGAAGGCGCGGGTATGCCCCCCCGCCGATTCAGGCAGCGGGAAGGAGGCGTCGGGGGCGGGGATGAGGTCTTCATCATAGAGCAACCCAGCCTCAGTTGCCAGTTGGACGATGCGGTCTTTGTCTTCATTGCCCACTATCAGGTCAACATCCAGCGCCGCAACCGCGTCGGGAGACATTTCGGCGTAGCAACCGGTGACGATGACGACCGCGCCGGGATTATCTCGCTTGAGGCGTCGAATACGCTGGCGCGAGCTGCGGTCGGCAATGTGGGTGACGGTGCAGCTATTGAAGACGCACAACTCGGCATTTTCGCCGGGGCCAACTAGCTGATGCCCGGCCATTTGAAATTGCCTCCCCAGTCTTTCTATTTCGCTGATGTTCAGCCTGCAGCCTATGAAGTCGAGTCGAATTTTTGTCATTGGTTAAACTTTGCGATTATTTGTCATCGGTCTTCGTATTGTCTGCCGATTTGGATTTTCCCCACTTTAGTTTGTTGGCTATATTCCCCATAAACGTTTCTTCGTCGTCAGATTCTTCGTCCGGCGCGTCAGTTTCTTCGGCTTTTTTCTCATCCTCTGCGTCGTCTTCGTCTTCATCTTTGGATTTTCCCCACTTTAATTTATTAGCTATATTCCCAATAAACG
This sequence comes from Chloroflexota bacterium, assembly GCA_011192195.1. Taxonomy (GTDB): domain Bacteria; phylum Chloroflexota; class Anaerolineae; order 4572-78; family 4572-78; genus DUEH01. Next base: position 12,314 of record DUEH01000050.1, read on the forward strand.
TTTCTTCGTCGTCGGCTTCTTCATCCGGCGCGTTGTCTTTTTTGGTTTCTTTCTCATCCTCTGCGTCGTCTTCGTCTTCATCTTCGGATTTTCCCCACTTTAGTTTGCTGGCTATATTCCCCATAAACGTTTCTTCGTCTTCGTCCGGCGCGTTGTCTTCGTCTTTGCCGGCTTCTTCGTCTTCGACTTCTTTCCGTTTAAACTTGTCGGTAATGGCGTCGAAGCTATACCAGACTTTAGACTGGGGCATATCGTCCGCCTTGATATCTTCATCATCCGGCGTTTCAGAATCATCCCGTCCAAATGGGAAAAATGCTCTGATTGATTCCAGGATGCTTTCCGCTTCAGAGTCGTTAATCTCTTCAATGTTTATTTTCTCTTTTATTGCCTCCACGTCTTGAGAAGCGGCTACTTCATCGCCATCTTCGACAAGAGATGCTTTAGATTTGCCTCGCCCGAATGGGAAGAACTTGCGTACGGCAATTAAGGGCGCTTTCTTCTCGGTTTCGTCATCCTCCGATGGTTTTTCCGGCTTATCGCGGCTCAGAACACCGGTAAGAGTGTCTAAAGTTCCTGTTCCCCACCCAGCTATGGCTACTTTAACGGAAGACGCCGCATTGCTGGTTGTGTTGCCTATGGCGGCAATCCCTTTGAAGCTGGCGCTAGACACAGCTTTAGCGCTTTGTTTAGTTTTATCGACGGTTATTACAGCCAATTCGCCCGATTTTTCACTTACCGAGATTACTCCGCCAACAATATTTTGGTTGGTTTTACTAACTCGCTCGCTCGTATATTCGGCGGTTTCGGCAAGCCAGGCTACAATCTTTTCTTCATCTACGCCGGTAATGGCCCTGATATTATCTCCCACATCTTCCATTTCTTCCGGGCCGCGGCTAAAATAGGCTTTGCCCCGTTGCCCGACAACGTAAGTTGTTAAAACATTTGCGCCGGCAGAAACGCCTATACCCACAAAGGGGACGGCTTTGGCAGCCGCTTGCGTAGCTAATTTTTCAGCCGCTTTTTGAGCTATTTTTTCGCCGCCCTTAACGGCAACGCGATGGGCGCCCATTCCCACGCCGGTAACAAGTAAAACTGTATTCCGTTTCTCGGCGTCGTCAAATTGATGTTCATAAGCGGCCGCAATTTCCAGGGCTAATTCCGCTTGCATTTTGAAGGTCATCCCAATATCAATAGCCGACCCGAAGGTGAGCGCAGCTACCTGTCCAACGCCGGGAATCACTGCTACGCCAGAGGTAAAAGCGCCTATCGCGCCGGTAGTTAAACACTTTTTCTTTATCAACCTGTCTGCCAAGTCTTCATTTGAGATGTTGGGGAGTTTCTTTTTAAGTTTAGCCACTCGCTTTGCGGCGGCAACTTCATCGGCATCTGAAATGGAGTTGGTAATAAAATCCATTGCGTCGTCCATAAGGCCGCCGCTTTTTGTTGCTTCCTGGGGTTCTTTAGTTTTGCTCATTTTAAGTCTCCTGTTAATTACTTGTAACAAAGCAAGAGCTTGCTACTTAAATATATTTTTTGCCTTTTTTCCAGCCGCCGATGCGGCATTGCCCAATCTCCCGCCGACCTTTTGGCTGGCGGAGGTTATTGCGTCGGCGGCTACGCTTGTGCCGTCAATAACGCTATTGCCAATGTTTTTAGCAAGCTCCTTGCCCGTTTCCCTCATTGTTTCTGCCGCATCTTCACCAGTATGCTCCTCTGTTTTGGCTGTTTGTTCACCAATATCTGTATCTTCAACCATAACCCTTGAGGCTATCTCATCTGAAATCATCTCTTCAACCTCATCCGCCTTTTTTTGGCCGATATGGTCTATCGTCTTTTTGCTTGCTTTCTCAACAATATTCTTGTTAGAAACGCTACTGTCGCTGTTGTTAGAAGCAATGCTATCACTCTCTTTTTTAGTAATTTCAGCTAATTTTCTCTGAATAAGCGCTGTATCACGTTCTATGATGGCTAATAAAATTTTATGTAAAGAGCGATTAAATTGTTTGGGCTGTAGTACGCCAAGAACTATCCCCACCACCATACCATCAATTGCCCCAACCATCGACCCGGCAAGAAGCCCGTTAATAATATCAAAAAATGAGGCCACTATTGACTGCTCGGAAGCAATATCTACTGTAAAATATTTCCCAACTCCTTCAAAAATTGCCATACCAAAAGTATTTCCCCAAATAATTGATCCATCTAATACGCTGCCAGCTATCATACCAAACAAAGCGCCTGCAGCCATCCCCAGTATGCCAAAAAATATCAACCCAGTAAACGCGCTGGTGATTTTGTATGCGCCGTTGACAATTGCTTTAATAACAGGCTTGATAATTATGCCCTCAAAAAGCAAGTTGATAGATTTTTTAACCAACAACTTGGTCAGAGCGTCTATAAATGAAGCCATTGGCCTAAAAACTACGCGAGTTGACCACTTGAAGGGCGGAATGACTATATACTTGAAGACCCAGCCGATGGGCTTAAATATTATCAGGATAATCAATTGTCCGATTTTGCTAAATACCCAGCCAAGAGCGTTCAGAATCTTTGCTTGCATTATGTTGTTGCTCCTTTCCAAAGCAAAACAAATCAGCTTGTTCCCCATCCTGCATAATCGATAGCTATTTGCCCGTTGCCAGTAGCTTTATTGAAAACAAGACAGTTATGCCAAAGACAAGAATATTTCACCGCGAAGGCGCAAAGCACGCCAAATTTTTTTGTCTTTTTCCTTAAATTCTTAGCGGGCTTTGCGTCTTCGCGGTTCATTTTTAGCCATCGCGCTATTTCCGATAAT
>DUEH01000051.1 GCA_011192195.1 Chloroflexota bacterium
CCGCCAATGCCAACCATGCCAAATCCTTTGGGCGCGGTTTTTGTAACCAGGCAAAGGTAGAGTGGCAACCCAAAGATAATCAAGCCGGCTACGCCGTGAAAGAGGGGAACGGCAATGGACTTAAAGGCCATGCCGGTAATGCTGGTGACAGCAATAGCCAACAAGCCCACCAGGGCGAACCAGGAATAAGCCTTTTTGTATTGCGGCATAAACTGATTCATTAAGCCCATCGAGATGCCCAAAGGAATCAACGTCGCTACAGTCAATACGTAGGCTTTATCCAAGAGACCCCAGCCGCCAAAAATGAGCAGCAGGCCAGAAACCAACAGAACGATGAAGCCCATCATATAATAAACGTCGTAGAGTTTTTTTTCTTTGCTATAGCGCGTATAAAAACGCCAGGCAATGTAAGCGGCTGTCAAGCCGGTTAGCAAAAGTATAATTCGGTCAAACATTCCCATTTTCTTTCTCCTTTATAATTGTTGCAGGACAAGATGTTAGCTTGTCTGTGCCGAACAAACTAATAGTTTGCCGTAGGTACATTAATGAACGCAAAACTGTTTCTCGATTTCCTCTTTTGGGTTTTCAGTCACCTCCTTGCAGATTACATCTCGTCCTGATTTGCCAATTGTGCCAATCGCTCCAGGTCTTTGAGGAGTACCTGTCCCCGCCGCAAGCCGACCAGCCCCTCTCGCTCGAATTGAGCCAAAGTGCGCGAGACGCTTTCACGCGAAGCTCCAATCAGGTCGCCCAACTCCTGTTGCGTTAAGCGGACCGCATCGGTTGGCGCGTCGCCATTGCTTTTGCGACGATTCTCGGTTAGCAAGGTGTGGGCCAGGCGCTCTTTTACACTGCGAAAAGAACGCGCTTCCAGCCGGTGAACCAGGTGGCGCACTTCCAACAGACAAGCGCTCTGCACCACCGACAACAGGGCCGGGTGTTCCTTGCAAAGCGCCAGAAACGCCCGACGTTCAGCCCACATCAAGGTCACGTCGGTCATCGCTATAGCCGCGCCCAACTGGGCGTTGCCGTCCAGAACGGTTACCGGGCAGAAATACTCGCCCGGTTCGCGGACGCACAAAATAACTTCGTCCCCCATATCTGTCACGCGGGCGATCTTCACCCGCCCGGAGGCGACGACATAGATGGCCGAAGTTGGCGCGTCTTGAACGAAAACGCGTTCGCTGGTCGTGAAGGTCCGCACGCGCAACAATTCGCTCAACCTGACGCGAATATCCGGCGCCAGATGACCGAAGAGGTGAAAGACCCCCTGCTCTTCCATTGATGCATTCTTTGCATTGATGGATGTATCCATTTTTTCTCTCTGCTAAAAAACCAAAACGTCAGGGTAAACTGCCCGATGCGAGTGTGAAGTATAGTGCAATATAATACACCATTCTGTGATATATGTCACATAAGCGCGCGTCATTTTTTCTGAAAACTTCACAGGACTATCTGAATGGTCAACATCCTCCCCCCCCCTTTTTTTAACGTAAACCGCGCTTGCATTTGACTCGCACCATCCCCCATCCTGTGTTACAATTAGGCAATGAAAAATCAACTTCCACAGGGAAAACTCACCCTGGACGAACTCAAAGAAAAAATCGCCAACAATGAAGTGGACACCATTCTGGTAGTCTTCCCGGATTTGTACGGACGGCTGCTGGGCAAGCGCATCCCCGCGCCCTTCTTTCTGGACAGCATAGCTCAGGACGGCATGCACGCCTGCGATTATCTGCTGACCGTGGATATGGAAATGGACGTGGTGGACGGCTACAAATTCGCCAACTGGGAAAAGGGCTACGGCGATTTTCACTGCGCCCCCGACTTCAACACGCTGCGCCAACTCACCTGGCTGGATAAATCGGCGCTGATCATCTGCGATCTGGAAACCGAACCCGGCCACCGTCCGGTAGCCGTGGCCCCGCGCGCTATGCTCAAACAGCAACTTGCCCGCTTGAGCGAAACCGGTTTCAGCGCCAAAGGCGCATCGGAACTGGAACACTACATCTTCAAAGAGACCTACGAATCGGCCAAAGTCAAGAATTTTGAGAACCTGGAAACCTTCGGCTGGTACATCGAAGACTATCACATGCTCCAGGCCACCAAAGAAGAGCCGCTCAACGCGGCCATTCGCCGCCACATGGAACGCAGCGGTATCCCCATCGAATCGAGCAAGGGAGAGTGGGGTCCCGGTCAACACGAAATCAACTTTCGCTACAGCGACGCGCTGGAAATGGCCGACCGCCACGTTATCTACAAGCAGGGATCCAAAGAAATTGCCATTGCGCAGGGCTTGTCCGTGACCTTTATGGCCAAATGGCGAAGCGATCTGGCCGGTTCCAGTATGCACCTGCATCTCAGCTTGTGGGATGAAGAAGGCCGCCGAAACCTGTTCCCCGGTGAAAGAAAAATGGGGCCGCTGGCGGTGTCTGATTTATTTCGCTGGTTTTTAGGCGGCTGGATGGCTCACGCGCGCGCTATGACCCCCTTTTACGCGCCCTATCCCACCTCTTACAAACGCTATATCTCCCAATCGTGGGCGCCCACCAGCATTGCCTGGAGCTACGATAATCGCACTGCCGGCTTTCGCGTGGTGGGGAGCGGCAACTCGCTGCGTATCGAGTCGCGCATCGGCGGCGCGGATGCCAACCCCTATCTGGCCTTTGCCGCCGCCATTGCCGCCGGGCTGGACGGCATCGAAAATAAAATTGAGCCGCCCGACATCTTTGAAGGCGATGTTTACGCCGCCGCTAACCTGCCCAAAGTCCCCGCTACACTGCGCGAAGCCACCGACGAACTGGAACAAAGCGCTATGCTCCGCGCAGCCTTTGGCGATGATGTAGTAGAACATTACGTCCACTTCTTCCGCACCGAACAGCGTAAATTCGATGAAGCAGTCACCACATGGGAACGCGAACGCTATTTTGAGCGGGCATAAATCAATTTACGATTTTGGATTTTGGATTTACGATTGGTTTTGGCGGGCAGCCTTAATCGTCAATCTGAAATCGTAAATTGGCTGGATGCAAACAATGTTTCAAGATCATACGAAAACTCTAAGGCGCTAATACTTATGAAACCACCCCTCATCGGCATTACCACGCTACACCGCAATGAAGAAAATCGCTTCAACATTATGGCAACTTACATAGACGCTGTGCGACGGGCGGGCGGCATCCCCGTCCTCATTCCCCCCGGCGACCCCAATCAGGATCACCTGGTTGCGGCGCTGGATGGCTTCATCTTTTCCGGCGGGGGAGACATAGACCCGGCCCTTTACGGCGGCGAAAATCACCCCACTATCTTCAAGGTCTTCCCCAAACGAGACGCCAGCGAAATTGACCTGACCCGACACATCATTCAACAGCAAAAACCAACGCTCTTTGTCTGCCGGGGAATCCAAATCCTCAACGTAACGCTGGGAGGTACGCTCATCGAAGACATTCCCGACGCAATTGGCGAAGAGATCATCCACCGGGCGCCCCATCGCCGGCCCAGCGAACACACCATTAGCGTTGACCCCAACTCGCATCTGGCGGAAATTTTGGGTCAGACAGAACTTAGCGCCGCCTCCTGGCATCACCAGTCTATCCGCGAAGCTGCGCCCGGCCTGAAAATTGTGGCCCACGCCCCGGACGGAAGTATCGAAGGCGTGGAAATGTCCGATTGTCCCTGGTGCATCGCCGTGCAATGGCATCCTGAACTCACCGCCGCCGATGATCCGGTTCAGCAAAGACTGTTCGATGAGTTGGTCAGGCAGGCGGGAGAGTAGAAAATAAGGGAGACAAACTATGAAAACCAATCGCCTGTTCACCTCACTTGGTCTTGGGCTGGGACTGACTGTAACGCTGCTCTGGCTGTTGAGCGGCGTAATTCGCGCCGATGTAACTCCCACCCACTACGTTGCCCCCACCGGCAGCGACAGCGGAGACTGTTCCAATTCCGCTTCCCCTTGCCGCAGCGCGCAGTACGCCGTAGATCAGGCTGGCAATGGCGATACGGTCAAAATAGCGTCCGGCGTTTACACCGGCGTCGGCGCTGCGGTGATTACCATTAGCAAGAATATCACCCTGAGCGGCGCTTATGTTGCGCCTGATTGGGGAAGCGCCGTTCCGGAAACCGCTCCAAGCGTTCTGGACGGTCAAAAAACCCGGCGGGTGATTTACATTGCCAAAAACCTCACTGTTACCCTGGAGGGCTTGCAGATCGTCAATGGAGCGCCGCCCAGCGACTACGGCGGCGGGGTCTATAAGGAACAATATGACACTCACGGCCGCCTCACCATCCGCAATTGCGATATATTGAGCAACACCAGCGCCGCCAACGGTGGCGGGGTTTATATCCACTACGGCGTCTTGATACTTCAAGACAGCAGCATCGTGAGCAACACTGCCTCTGGGGGCGGCGGGGTCTACGCCCGTGAGGCAGTCGTCACTATGACCCACAATCTCCTGCAGGACAATATGGGGGGTGATGGCTGGGGCAGCGGCGGCGCAGATTTATACGAATGCGCGTCTTACGCAGCCCACAATACCTTTATCAACAATGCCGCCGGACATACGGGCGGCGGGTTTGGCGCAACGCGGGGAGACCTCATTTTGACCCATAACACCTTTCAGGGCAACGCAGGCGGCGGGCTTGACGTTGAAGGGACTATCGGCCACACGTATACCATTGCTTACAACCTTATCCAATCCAATACGGGCGGCGGGGCCAGGATACACAGCGGCGGCGATGGCTGGATTGTATTCAGCCACAATCAGGTATTGAACAACATTGGTTCAGAAACTTCAAAGGGGAATGGCGGCGGGGTATACGTTTACGGCCCGGCTTTGGTCTCTAATAATCTCATTCAGGATAACCGGGCTACTACCCATAGGCCCTACGCCAGCGGCAGAGGCGGCGGCCTGTCCCTGAAAGGTCCCAACGTTCAGGTGGAAGGGAACCGCATCTTGAATAACCACGCCAGCAGCTACGGCGGCTTCAACTATACGGTGGTGGCTTATGGCGGCGGCGTATTCATAGACATCCAGAGCCACGTGACAATGACCAACAACATCATCGCCGGCAATCAGGCTTGCGACGAATGTGAATCGTGGCGCACGTACACTCATCGAGGAGGCGGCGCCATTTTCATCGGTCATCAATCTACCCCCTCATTTACAACGCTGCGCCTCTATCACAACACCATCGCCAATAATGAATCGCCGGCCATTTTGAACGAATCATCCGGCATTACGATGAGCCACAACATCCTGTCTGACCATACTGTCCATTTGAAAAACATTCTGGACACCAGCGAGGCCGGGGGCAGCCTTCCGCCCGTTACCATAGCCGATTACACCCTATGGCATACTTCGATGGATGTGGAAATAGAGAGCGGTACCTTTGCCCACACCAACGATTTTACCGGCGACCCCGATTTTATCAGCGGTTCTCTGGACAACTACCACCTGGGGGACTCTTCTGAAGCCATTGACAAAGGAACAGGCGTGGGGATAACAAATGATATTGACAACAATCCCCGCCCTATTGGCGCAAGTTACGACTTGGGAGCGGATGAGTACACCGACGTAGACCTGTCATCGTCTCAAAAACGGGCCGCTCCATCTCAGGCCGCCTTTGGCGATACAATCACCTTTACAATTACGCTCCACAACAGCGGTTCAGCCAACAGCGGCGGCAGCGCTCTTTTCGACGCCATTCCTGCGTCCACCGCTTATGTATCCGGCAGCGTCCGGGCCAGTTCAGGATCAGCCAGCTACGCGGACGGAATTAAATGGGCGGGCGATATCGCTCCGGGGCAGAGCGTGGCAATCACCTTTCAGGTCACAGTTACTCAGGCAGGCTTTGTTGAAAACAGAGCCGTCCTCACCGATGGCTACGGGACAGCGGCGGAATTGACAGCCTGGGTAAACGCTCAAGCTATTTACCTGCCGGTAGTTCTGAAGAATTAATCGGCTGCATCTCAAATTATCAAGGAGAACCCAAATGAGACTACAAGACAAAGTAGCTTTAATCACCGGCGCGGGGAGCGGCATTGGCCGCGAAACTGCGCTTTTATTTTCCCAGGAAGGCGCCAGCGTCGTTGCGGTTGACATCAACGACGTCGCCGGCGAAGAAACTGTGGCGATGGTCAAGGGGGCGGGCGGCAGCGTCGCCTACGTCCACGCAGACATATCCAAAGCCGCCGATGCCGAAAATATGGTTCGATTTGCCGAAGAAACCTTTGGCAAATTAGATATTATGTTCAACAACGCCGGAATTATGCACAGCAGCGACGACAACGCCATCACCACCGATGAAGAAATTTGGGATTTAACTATGAGCATCAACCTCAAAGGGGTCTTTCTGGGCTGCAAGTACGGCATTCCCGCCCTGCGACGCGCCGGTGGCGGTTCCATCATCAATACCGCCTCATTTGTGGCCTTGCTGGGCGCAGCAACGCCTCAAATCGCCTACACTGCCAGCAAGGGCGGCGTGCTGGCAATGACCCGTGAACTGGCCATTGTTCACGCCCGCGAAAATATCCGCGTCAACGCCCTTTGCCCCGGCCCCCTGCACACCGAATTGCTGATGAAATTCCTGAACACAGAAGAGAAAAAACAGCGTCGGCTGGTACACATTCCAATGGGGCGCTTTGGTCAAGCTAAAGAAATGGCTTACGCCGCCCTCTATCTGGCTTCTGAGGAATCATCTTACGTCACCGGCGCAGACTTCAAAGTTGAAGGAGGCATCACAGCCGCCTACGTAACGCCGGAATGAGCGAATTGCGAATGGGCAAATATGCGAATTGCGAATATGCGAATGGATGAGTCTATTTGCTGTTCGCCCATTCGCCCATTCGCCCATTCGCCCATTCATAAGGAAACACTATGACCCAAATCCTGGAAAACATCACCGTTATTGATCTCACCCAGGCGCTTGCCGGGCCTTACGCCACCATGATGCTGGGCGATATGGGCGCGGAAATCATCAAGATTGAGCGTCCCGGCTCCGGCGACCAGAGCAGAGGTTGGGGACCTCCCTTTGTACAAGGCGAAAGCGCCTACTTCCTCGGCATCAATCGCAACAAAAAAAGCCTCACCCTCGACATTCGCAGCGCAGAAGGGAAGAAGATTTTGCATCAACTGCTGGCTAAAGCAGATGTCTTCATCTGCAACATTCCCAAACAAGCATCGCGGGAACGAGCCGGAGTAGACGAAGAAACCCTGTTAAAATTGAACCCGCGCCTGATTTATTGCAGCGTTTCCGGCTACGGCAACAGCGGCCCCTACGCCGGACGCCCCGGCTACGATATGGTGGCTCAGGGCGAAGCCGGGCTGATGAGTCTGACCGGCGATCCCAGCCCGCAGGGCGAACCCTACCGCTTCCCTGTGCCAATGGCCGACATCACCGCCGGGTTGTACGCTACCATTGCCATTTTGGGGGCGCTTTACGCCCGCGAACGCAGCGGCAAGGGGCAAGCGCTTGACATCAGCCTGTTAGAAGGGCAAACCTCCTGGGCGGCAAACATCGCCAGCAGCTACCTCAACGCCGGCTTCAACACCCCGCGCATGGGCAACGATCATCCCTCTATTGTCCCTTATCAGATTTTTCTGACGCAAGACAAATATATAATTGTAGCTGTGGGAACTGAAAAATTGTGGCAAAACTTCTGCGTCGCCATCGAGCGCAAGGAGTTGAAAGAGCATCCGCATTACAAAACCAATGCTGACCGCATAAAACATCGCGCCGAACTGACCGAACTGCTCAACGCGCACTTCAAAACCCAAACCGCAGCCTACTGGGAAGAGCGACTTCGCAAAGTGGGCATTCCTAACGGCCCTATCAATCGCCTGCCGGAAGCGCTGGCCCATCCCCAGCATCAGGCTCGCAATTTCATTATCGAACTGGAACACCCGCTGATTGGCGTGGTTAAATCGCTGGGCAACCCGGCTAATTTCTCAGACACCCCGGTCAGCTATCGAATACCCCCGCCATTGCTGGGCGAACATACGCCTGAAATTCTGAACGCTCTTGGCTACACAAAGGACAAGGCTGCGCAATTGCAGAAAGCAGGCGTTGTTTGAGAAAGTGAGCGGGTGAGAAAGTGGGCAGGGGGAAATTTTGCACCCGCACACCCGCTCACCCGCTCACCCGCTCACCCGCTCCTTCACGCTCTCGTCTAACTTCCAGCAGTTTCTTCCACTCTTCCAGCGTTTTTTTACTCTCGTAGAAGATGCCAATGACATCGTGGGTAAACTTTGACCCGGCGCCGATGACCAAACCGGTCATAAACATATCAAGTTCCGGCTGCGCCGACAGCGAAAGCATGCCAAACATCCTCAAATCGGCGGCAAAGGCAATGATCAAGCCGATGATAAGCCCCAGACCCGCCGAAATCCAGGTCTTGAGTTGAACGTAGGTTGGCGTGGCAATGTCTATTTGCAGCATCCTCAAAATGGTCTCAAAAATTCCCCAAAGCGTCTCCAGCAGCCGTTCAATTCCCAGAGCAGCCGCGGCCAAGGGCGCCAGCACAAGCATCACATTTACCCCCGCCACAACTGCCGTCGGTTCCGGATTAGAGTCTTGAGCCAGCGCAATCACCGGCAACGCCGCCCACAGCGCTGCCAAACCTGGAATTGTGAATAATGATCTTTTCATTAACTTTCCTCTCTTCCACATCTGTTGAATTATGGGAAAAAACAAAAATCTGTTATACTTAAATGTGAGCTGATTATGAGTAAAAATGTCCTGATGATTGAAGATAATCCAAATAATGCTATGTTGGTCAAACGTATTCTGGAAGCGCGTTCTGTTCAGGTTACCCACGCTTGGGATGGCGAAAGTGGGTTGCAAATGGTTATGGAGCAGCATCCTGATTTGATTTTGCTGGATTTGGGACTGCCAGACCTGGATGGACAGACCGTTGCTTCATTCATCAGGCGCATTCCGGAATTAGAAAACACCCCCATGATTGCCGTAACAGCCTGGCCCGAAGAAACAGCCAGAGAGATGGTTGAGGCTTATGGCTGTGATGATTTTATTTCCAAGCCAATTGACTCTAAAGCCTTTGCCGCCAAAGTTATGGCGTATTTAGACCGCCCCCTCTAAAAAACCCCTCAAGCAATCAAAAAAATGACAGAGCTTCATCAACTGTTTGATATAGGCCAAAAACATGATCAAACTGGGTGATGTATAGTACACGTCTAATGGCGCTGTTTTCCGGTTCTATTAGTTTTACAACGCCACCCACCTGTTTTGTCCGCCTGTACAATTTTATCAATGTTTTCAGACACGTACTGCCCATAAAAATAATTTTGCTTAGATCAACCACAAAATTAATATACCCTTTGTCAACCAAAGATTGTAATTGATCATCCAAAGCAGACGCGTCAAAAACCTCTAGATGCCCCTCTAAAACAACCAGCATCAATTGTTCATTTTGTTTCAAAAAAGAGACTTCCATTCTGTTTTCCCTGCCGATAAAGTACGGATAGTGGTTAAGCCGTAAGTGATGATTGCGGAATGTCAAACTATAGTTTGACACACTGCTCACCTTTCTACCACTACCAAAATACGTTCTATTAACATAACAAAAAAGCGCCAGGTAGATAGTATATCACATTATTTAGCGGGTGTCGAAGTTTCAACTACATGGAGTGCGGTTCAATCGAATTCACGCAGTTTCCCAAAAGTAACACAAGAAGCCTTGCAGTGACCGCCGACCGTTGACCGCTGATAGTATGCTCCTGAGTCTGCCCCTCTTTTTGAGCGCTTTTTGGGTACCGCCAAAACACCTTCAATTAACGTTTTTCACGGCGGTCTACGGTCAGCCGTCTACGGTTTGTCGTTGGACAATGTGCGACTTTTGGAAAATTGCGAGTTTGCAGGTTACGTCTATGCCCTGCTATGCCTGACAGCGACAATCTCGGCGATAATAGAGACAGCCACTTCTTCCGGCGTTCTTCCACCCAGATCAAGGCCAATGGGGGCGTGAATGCGCGACAATTGCGCGTTGGTCAAGCCCATTGCTCTGAGCGATTCCAGGCGGTGAGCGTGCGTTTTTCTGGCCCCCAACGCGCCGATATAACGCGCCTGAGTTTGCAACGCCACTTTCAAAGCCGGATTGTCCAATTTCTCATCGTGGCTCAAGAAAACAAGATAAGAGCCTTGATCCAGATCAAGATCGGCCAATGCTTCCGCCGGCCAGCGCAAGATCAGATCATCGGCGTGAGAAAATCGTCGGGCAGAAGCAAAGGCGGCGCGAGCGTCTACCACAATTGTCCGAAACCCTAATTCCCTGGCAAATGTCACCAGCGGAATGGCAATGTGTACCGCGCCAACAATGATCAGACGTTTGGGAGGCGGATAAACCTCTATAAAAATATCTGCCCTGCCTGCCGCTGTTTCAAAAACCTTTCGTTCAGAACGTTGAGCGCTCAACAAATCGGCGGCATAATTCCCCACCGATTTTTCCAGGGCCAGCGCCCCTAAACCTCCCTGCGTTCGACCATCCGGCCACAGCAGTAATTTTTTCCCCAACGCAGCGCCGTCTACCCCCGTCGCCAAAGCGAGCAACTCGCCATTGAGCAAAGATGATTGAAGGGTTTGGTAAATCTGCGGCAGCGCTTCAATAAAAACCTGAATATTTCCTCCGCAGGCCAGACCCACTACCTCAAAAGCCAATTCATCCGCAATGCCGTATTCTACCAACTTGGGGCGCCCGGCCTTCAGCACCTTTTGAGCTTCCTCAAAAACAGCGCCTTCAACACATCCCCCACTCACTGATCCTGCCATATCTCCAGATGATGAAACAATCATTTTTGATCCCGGTTGGCGCGGCGCAGAACCATACGCCTTTACAACCGTAGCAATGGCTACCTCTTTGCCTTCTGCTAAATAAAGATTTATATCTGGTAATAATTCACGCATTTTTGTGTCTCCCTGTAAAAACCAGCATTTTCAGGAGCGCATTTCAACTTTTAGGCAGATATGGAAACTTCACTACAGAGGCGCAGAATCACAGAGATTTTTTGTATTTTTCTCTGCGTTTCCGCGCCTCTGTGGTAAAAACTCGCCTAAAAACTGAAACGCACCCATTTTCAATCATAACTTGACGTAATGCACACATTATGTTATTATGTTATGTACAGTAAGTTAGATGTTTTATCACTCCAAAATAAAGTAGGAGGGGCTATGAAGTCTTCAAAATTCAGATTGTTCTACCTTGCGCCGCTTATGCTCATTGCTCTGGCTCTGGTGGGATGCACAAAAACCCGCGAAGAACCAGCGCTCCCAACGCCGCTCTCCGGCAGCGTATCGGTTGCAACAACATCTTCGGTTATAGTTGCTACGCCCACCCAGTCCCTTGTTCCGCCAACATTGGTATCTGGAACCGATCCCACCACCGTAGCTATTGAAGCAACGGCTACAACTGCGGGCGGCGCCGACATCGCCGCGCCGGCAGCTACTTCCACCGCGCTACCGCCGGCAACCGCTGTAAAGCCCACGCCAATAGGCCCGCCGTCCACTTCAGTGCCTTCGCCCATTAATCCGCCCTCAGCTTCCACAGGAATTCACGTTGTGCAGCCCGGTGAAAATCTGTTTCGTATTGCGCTGCGTTACGGTTTAAACACCAATACGCTGGCGCGGTACAATGGCATTACTGATCCAAACAAAATATACGTGGGACAAAAAATCAGAATCCCCGGCTCCGGTTCCGTTACGCCGCCAGGTCCAGGCGCAGGAGGCCAGGTCTACGTTGTGCAATCCGGCGACACGCTGGCCTCTATTGCCAGAAGGTTTGGCGCAACCACAAACGCTTTAATGTCTGCCAACAATCTGGCTAACCCCAACCTGATTTATGTAGGACAAAGATTGAACGTTCCCTGACCGTAGACCGGGGTTAATTGACAAACTTAAACGCTGTCAGTATGCTATGCTGACAGCGTTTTTATTTCTCAAAAATTACGGATTGATATAATGATGCTCCCTGAAGTTCCCATTATCGAAGAAAGTGTCTTTCAAGGCAAATTAGTCTCTCTTAGCCTGCGAAAATCACGCCTGAAGGATGGTTGAGCTTTCATTTACCTAAAGGACAAAAATATATGTGGACACCCATCATCACCGAACTGAACAAACGCCAACACATCATTATCAGCAGCCATATTAACCCCGACTGCGACGCGCTAGGCTCGGAACTGGCGCTGGCTTATCACTTGAAGGCTATGGGAAAAGATGTTAGCATCCTCAATTCTGATCCCGTTCCGCCAACTTACCAGTTTTTAGACCCGGACAACCTTATTCAACTTTACGCCGCACATAAGCACGCGGCAGCGCTGGCGCAAGCCGATGCCATCATTGTTGTTGACGCATCGGTTTGGCAGCGATTAGGCAAAGCAGGCAATGACCTGTCAAAGATCAAAGCGACGATCATTTGCATTGACCATCACCCGGATGGACAACCTTTTGCCGACTTTAGCTACGTAGATTCAGATGTAGTTGCTACTGGCGAATTGATTTTTGACCTCATCACGGCGATGGGCGGAGAAATTACGCCGCTAATGGCTCAAGCGCTGTACGCCGCCATATCAACCGACAGCGGAAATTTCAGATTTCCAAAGACCAGCCCGCGCACCCATCGCATCATTGCCGAATTACTGGAAGCGGGCGCGGAACCGGCTAAGGTTTTCAAACTGCTCTATGAACAGCAATCGCCGGAGTTGGTACATCTGGAGGGAGAAGTTCTGCAAAACATCCAATTAGCCGCCGAGGGGCAGCTTGCTACGGTCGGCATCGGTTTGGATACCTTGCAAAAGTATCATATTCAAACTTCAGTTCTGGATGGGTTTAGCAACCTGCCGCAAAAAATTGCGGGGGTAAAAGTAGCAATTTTTCTGGTTGAGCAGGCGGATAATCGCGTAAAAGTCAGTTTTCGCAGCGATGGGAGTGTGGCGGTCAACACGCTGGCCGCTCACTTTGGCGGCGGCGGACACGTACCGGCCGCCGGCGCAACCATAACGGGCGCGCTGGAAGATGTGACCCGGCAGGTTATAAAAGCCGCCGAGGAGTTAGTGGAAAACGGTAGACGGTAGACGGGGGGGGACAGCAGGCCGCCGTCAAGTATCCCACCTGTCTACTATTTCTACCGTCTACTGAATTAGCGCAAAATGAGGGGTAAATACACGTAAAAAGCGGGGAGACGCGATAAACTGCGCGGCGGGCAACTATCCAAGGTTGTTAAGTAAGCGTTCAATAGAACACGGATGACGCAGATTATACAGGTTTTCACGGATTTTTCTAAAAATATTTAAAAATCTACGTTAATCCCTGCGATCCGCGCCCAAAAAGAGGGACCGACTCAGGGGCAGACTATGTTAATCCGTGTTCTATCCTCAATTGGCCTGAGTAGTTACCCCATTTTAAACACACCCGCACCAGATTTTGTGGAACAAAAAAATGCGTTACTCAACAGCGGATACGACTGCATTAAACCGTGATTACTTGCAACTGGGGCAAATCTGCCACGAATTAGCACGAATTTCACTAATTTTTCTTCAAATTCGTGGCAATTTGTGTTAATTCGTGGCGAAACTCTTGTCATCACGGTTAACTGCGGCACTACCCAACAGCGCTATCAAGGAATTCTTCCGTCTGTTTGTCCGCAAGCCAGACAAAGGTTGTTCCCAACCCCACCAACATAGTGATTGCGCCGCTGATATAGGGCAACATCAGGTTGAAATCAAAGGCAAAACCGGCCCAGGTAGGCCCAACAATACGCCCCATACTCATAAAAGAATTGTGCAGCCCCAGCGCCATACCTTGTTGCGCTCTATGACTTCTACGCGAGATAAGCGAGGCCAGGGCCGGTCTAAGCAATGACTGCCCCGTCACGTAAAATCCGGTGGTCAGCAACACGGCTGCAAAACTGGTGGAGCTTAACATCAAGACAAAGCCAATGGCGCTTAACGCTAAAGACCCCTGAATAACCCGTCGCTCTCCCCAGCGTTTGGTCAGTCTGCCGGTCAGCCCCATTTGCACGGCTGCGCCCACAATGCCCAATACCACCAAAATGGTTCCCACCTGTGAAGGCCCGTAGCCATAACGTTCCAGCGCGTACAGACCAAAAATTCCCTCAAAATTGGTCATGCCAAAACTCAACAAAAACGATAAAAACATCAAGTAACCCAATGGCCCGCGCAATGCCCCCCACAATTGTTTAACATCAAGCCCTTTGATTTTGCCGGTCTCTCTACTGCGACGGCCTTCCGGCAAGGATTCCGGCAGGGCAAAGTAGATAAAAATCATCACCAAAAACGATAGTCCTGCCGCCAGGTAAAACGGGAAAGAAAGGTCAATAGCCGCCAACCATCCGCCAAGTCCCGGCCCCAAAATCATCCCCACGCCCATTGCCGCGCCAATCAAGCCCATCCCGCCGCCGCGATCTTCGTCAGAAGTGCTGTCGCTGACAAAAGCCATGGCCGTCGGCAGGGTAGCGGAAGACAAGACGCCGGCTAAAATTCTGGCTGCAAAAAGCATCCACAACTGAGAGGCCAAGCCCATCAGCAAAAGAGAAAGCGCGTTACCCAATACGCCTACCAATAAAATTGGCTTACGCCCGATACGGTCTGACCAACTACCCCACATTGGCGCAAAAATCAACTGCATAAAGGCGTAAGCAGCCATCAACAGCCCCAACTCTTTTCCGCTGGCGCCCATTGATTCAATATAAAAAGGCAAAATGGGGATGATAATGCCAAAGCCCAGCATTACCACCACCATAGTGGCAAAAAGAATTGCCATATTGCGACGACTGGATTTCATAGAGTTTTGCCTAAACGCTCTTTTTCAACGCTTCAACGTAATTGTATGGGAAATGGTCTTGTATTACTTTGGAGGCAATGGCTTTCCAATCCTTCTTTTTCGTATCGCCTACGGGTTCTTTTTTGCCAACATGC
>DUEH01000052.1 GCA_011192195.1 Chloroflexota bacterium
CGCTGGAAAATGAAACGCTGCACATGCTTCTTGACCGCATTGGGATCAGTGTTGGCGAGCTTTATACGATTTTCATCAATTCCAGGTTACTCACCTCGCGCACAAAAATCGCTCCCTTTTTAGGATACCAGCAGGTCTGCGACGAAAATTGCCAAACCTGGGACCTGACTGTTGCCATCAACGATGGCGACCGGCTGGGACTTTTTGGCCCTGATATGCCCGCATTGGTGGCTTGATTCGCCTTGCACAAGAATTCCTGCGCCTGGAGCGCAGTTTTTTACCCATATACCACCGATGAGGTAGGGAATGAGTAACTTAACTCAAAAAAAATATTGGCTGAGAACCGCTTTTGCCTGTTTATCGCTGGCTCTGCTCTTTATTGGCAGTTGGGGAATCCCGAAAGAAACATTTGCCCAGGGAAATACCTGTTATGTCGCCCCCGCCGGCAGCGACTCGAACCCGGGCACAAAAGCCCAGCCCTGGCAGACCATCCAGAAAGCGGCCAACACCCTGGCTGCCGGCGACACGGTTTATATCAGAGCGGGGACTTACGCGGAACAAGTCACTCCGCTCAATTCAGGGAGCGCCGGTAGTTATATCACCTATGCCGCCTATTCCGGCGAGACGGCCCCCATCAACGGAGGCGGCTATTACCGATCATTGGCCCCAGCCGCCCGGTTGTGAAAGTGGAGAATGAATGAAGTGCAATCGGAGCGCCGGTCATATTCTCGCTATGTGGGTGTCATTCCCGAAGATTTAGGGTCAATCATCGCTGTCGAATGGCTGCGCAATTGAAATTCAGGACGTACGCAGTTTACCTTCCAGGAAGCTGTTTCGAGGTCAAGTTGCTCGAATTATGGAACGATTCCGGGTTAAACCTCAGCTTCCTGGAAGGTTTTTCCCCAACTGCGTAAGTTCTGCTTTGTACGATGCGCGACGCACCTGTTCGGCCTTCGTCTCGAATGCTCGGGGCGGCAGTCAATGACCAACCCAGATTTACAGTTGCGCCTGTGATATTGATACGCTGTAGTTGAAGTTCAACAAATTAGCAAAAAAAAGGGACGTCCTAATTAAAGGGCGTCCCTTTTTTTCGGGGAACCTCTTGCCAGTTAACGGCGTCTTAACTACAATGAATAGTGAACAGTGAATAATGAATAATTTTTTCATTTTTCATTGCAATTGCTAATTGCAAAAGGAGCTATCCAATGCTACGCAAAATCTTAATCCTAACCCTCCTCCTCCTCCTCGCCCTGCTCATCCCCGCTTGCTCGATGGGAGGCGAAGAGAGCGCCCAAACCGGGCCTGCCAACATGCCAGCCCCCACAGCTACAGTCACAAGCACACCCACCGCCCCCCCGCCGAAACCCGAAGTGGGCTACACGCCCGTCCCCGCCGATGCGCCCGCGCCCGCCGTCATCCAACACTCACCCCCTCGCGGCGCAAGCCTGCCCCCCGACGGTGCGGTGGAATTGGTTTTTGACCGGGAAATGGATCGCCAATCAGTAGAGCAAGCCTTTCGCTTGCAAATGGCGGGCGAAGACCCCGCGCCCGTTGACGGCGACCTGCTCTGGGTAAATAATCGCACCGCGCAATTCCAGCCCAACGCGCCGCTAACCCGCGCTGCCACTTACGATGCCATTCTCACTCAGGATGCCGTCGCCGATACCGGTGATCCCCTGCGCGAACCTTACACCTTCCGCTTCAGCACGCAGGGTTATCTGGAAGTAGCGCAGGTTATGCCCGCCCCCGGCGCAGAAGATATAGAAAGCAATGCGACTATCACCGTAATCTTCAATCGTCCGGTTGTGCCGCTGACCACGCTTTCAGAGATGGAAAATCTACCGGAACCGCTCTCCTTTGAACCCAAAATCGAAGGCAAAGGCGAATGGCTCAACACCTCCATTTACGTTTTCGCCCCCGCCGAAGACCTGATTGGCGGCGTGACCTACACCGCCAAAGTCAGCGCTGGACTGCAAGGCATCGGCGGCGAAGCCTTAGCCGAAGACTATACCTGGCAGTTTTCCATCATCCCGCCCAAAGTCCTCTGGCAAACTCCCCCCGACGGCCAAACATTGGTTGATATAAAAACCCCCGTCACCATCGAATTCAACCAACCTGTTGACCCCGCTTCGGCGAAAAACGCCTTTTCAATGGAAGGAGGCGGCTTTTTATCCAAAAATGTAAAGGGGAATATCAACGTAAAGGGCCATACCCTAATCTTCACCCCCACGCAGGCGCTGGATTTTGATACCACCTACACCGTCCGGCTGAACGCGGGCGTCATCGCCGCCGGGGGCGTCAATCTGCCCGCCGAACAAGTGCGCGGGATGAAAGACAGCCTGCAATGGCGCTTCACCACCGTTCCCCTGCCCAAAATTGCGTCCACCTTCCCGGAAAACGGCGAACGTCACGCCCGCCCCTTCACCGACTTTCGCATTACCTTCAACGCGCCCATTAACCCGGCCACGGTAATGCCCAACATCCAAATGACCCCGCCCCTTTCGCCGACGCAGGTTTACACCTACTTTTCACAATACGACAACACCTTTGTCATCAATTTTGGCGCAGAACCCTCCACCGATTACAAAGTGGTCATCGGCAGCGGCATCAGCGACCCCTACGGTAACACCATCCCCAAAGGGCGCGCAGTCAACTTCCGCACCGACTCCCTGCCCCCCACCTTCCAGCTTCGTATCCCGGATTTCATTGCCACCTACGACGCCGCCCTGCCCGCCCGCGTAGTAGTGGGACACGTCAACATTCACACGCTAAATCTGTCGCTGCACCAACTGCCCGCCGACCTCTTGCAGCGCGAACAATGGGAATGGTACGACTACCAGCCCGACAAAAATCAGCTCATTCGCCAATGGAAGCAAAATCTGGAAGCGCCGCTGAACAAACAAAGCTACACCGCCATTGATGTGAATCAGGGACAAAATCTGCAACCGGGAATATACCTGCTGGATGTTGATTCGCCGGACCTGCCCAAAGATTATGATCACAGCCAACGGCATATCCTGGTAGTTTCAGACTTGAACCTGACCTTGAAAACCGGCCCCTCCGAAGCGCTGGTTTGGGCGACCAATCTGGCAGACGGCCGCCCCGTCCCCAAGCTAAATCTCAACATCTATGAAGATGGCGATCCGCTGCCCTCTCTCACCACCGGCGGCGACGGCATTGCCCGCCTGAATACGTCTGAACGGCGCGGCAATATTGTTGTCTACAGCGCTTCCCCCTTTGCCGCCATTGCCGAAGGCTGGGGACGCGGCATCAGTGTGTGGGATTTTGGCCTGAGCAGCGGCGAAAACGAGCAAGATTTTCGCGCTTATCTTTACACCGACCGCCCCATCTACCGGCCTGAACAAAGCGTCTACTTCAAAGGCGTCATTCGCGCCGAAGACGACGCCGCCTATCGCCTGCCGGACATTGGCAAAGTGACCCTTGCCATCCGCGACGCCGCGTATGAAGAAATCTACCGCGAAACCCTGCCCGTGAGCGAAGTGGGAACCTTCAACGGCTCGGTGGAATTGGCGGAAGGGGCCAGTCTGGGGACCTACCTTATCTCTGTGGAATACGCCGGTCGCTACGCAGAGCAACCGTTTCAGGTAGCCGCCTATCGCCCGCCGGAATTTCAGATAAGCGTCGCCCCCGCCGCAGACGAAATCCAACGCGGCGATGACCTGAACGCAGACATCGAAGTAAGTTACTTCTTTGGCGGCGGGCTGGCAAATACAAATGTCGAATGGAACGTGATAGAAGAATCCTGTCGCTTCAAGCCGCCCTGGGGAGGCCGCTACAGTTTCAGCGACGTGGACGATCCCTACGCCTGTTTTGACTGCTGGTGGTGGTACCAACCCGACACTCAGGAAGCCATCCTCAGCGGCACTGGCGTCACCGACGCCGAGGGCAAACTTAGCCTGAACATCTCCGGCGGCGAACTGAAGAACGCCCTCACGCATCACGCCTCGCGCATCACCATCGAAGCCAGCGCCACCGGCCCGGACAACCAATTCATCGCCGGGCGGGGCAGCGTCATTGTTCACCCCGGTTCGTACTACATCGGTCTGGCTTCGCAAAAATACGTTGGCAAAGCCGGGCAGGAAAGCAAAATTGACCTGGCAGCGGTAGATTGGGAAGGAAATCGCTTGCCGGATAAAGGCATCAAGGTAGAATTTTATCGCCGCGAATGGCTGAACACCTTTGTAGAAAACGAATTTGGCGGCGGCTACTGGGAATGGGAGACTAAAGAAACCTTGATTGATGAAGTCATTGCAGCCAGCGACGAACTGGGCGAAGCCGTAGCCGCTTTCACTCCCTCCGAAGGCGGCTCCTACCACATTGTCGCCGCGCCCGCCGAAGCGACTTCCGCTGAAAAACACATTCGCTCATCCATCTTCATCTGGGTATCCGGCGAAAATTACGTCTCCTGGCGGCGCAACAACAATGACCGCATCACCCTTGTCAGCGACAAAAGTAGCTACAAAGTAGGCGAAACTGCCGAAATCCTCATCCCCGCCCCCTTCGACGGCCCCTACTACGCGCTGATCACCACAGAACGCGCCGGAATTCGCCGCCACGAAGCGCTTGCGCTGAACAACAACAGCGCCATCTATCGCCTGCCCATCACAGAGGGAGACATCCCCAATATCTACGTTTCGGTAGCGCTGGTAAAGGGCCGCGCTGACGGCAATCCGGCCGAGTTCAAAATGGGCTTGCTGCCGCTGGATGTGAATCTGGAACCCAAAACGCTGGTACTGAAGATAGAAGCCGATACCGCCCAGGCCGAACCCGGACAGGAAGTAAAGTACACCATCACCGCGCAAACCCCGGACGGCAGCCCGGCGGCAGGCGCAGAACTTTCGGTGGATGTGGTGGACAAGGCGGTATTGAGCTTGCAGCCGCGTGGAGCGGACATCCTGTCCGCCTTTTACAGTCGCCGCGCCCTGCAAATAAACACCGCCAGCGGCCTGAGCGTATCCGCCAACCGCTATCTGAAAGAACTGGCCGAAGACCTGGAAATGAATTTTGAGCAGGGAGTGGCGCTGGACGGTATGGGCGGCGGCCCCGTTGAAGGAGAAATGCTGGCCGAAGCCGCGCCAATGCCAGCCGCCCCGCCAATGGCAAAAGCAATGGCAACAATGCCCGCAGAAGCGGCCAGAGAAGCGCCCAACATCGCCCCGCCGGAAGGGGTGGAAATACGCGAAGAATTCAGCGATACCGCTTTCTGGACGCCAGGCGTTGTCACCGATGAAGCGGGTAAAGCCAGCGTCAACGTTACGCTGCCCGACAATCTGACCACCTGGGTAGTGCGCGGCGTGGGTTTGACCGCCGAAACCATCGTGGGCGAGGAAACGAGCGACTTGCTTGCCACAAAGCCGCTGCTGATTCGCCCCGTAGCCCCGCGCTTCTTTGTGGTAGATGATCGGGCGCAATTGGCGGCCAACGTCAACAATAACACCGACGAGGACTTAGAGGTAGAAGTCAGCCTCAGCGCCGAGGGCGTCGGTATCAGTTCAGATACCCCGCCGCTGCAAAGCGTGACCATTCCCGCTCGCAGCGAAGCCAAAGTAACCTGGTGGGCAACGGTGGACGACGTAATCTCTACCACGTTGATCTTCGCCGCTGTTAGCGGAGATTACGCCGATGCCAGCAAGCCTCGCCTGACCACCGGGCCGGACGGTTCGCTGCTGGTTTTCCGCTACACCGCGCCGGACATCGCAGGCGCAGCGGGACAGCTCACCGAAGGCGGCTCTCGCACCGAAGCTATCGCCCTCCCCCCCCAATTTGATGACCGGCGGGGCAGCTTGACCGTCCAACTCGATCCCGGTCTGGCCGCCGGGATGCAAGACAGTCTGGATTATCTGGAACACTACGAATACGAATGTACCGAACAGACCGTCAGCCGCTTTCTGCCCAACGTACTCACATACAACGCGCTCAAATCGCTGGGCGTAGAAAACCCGGAACTGGAAGCCAAACTTCCCGCCCTGCTGGACGAAGGCTTGAATAAACTCTACCGGCAGCAAAACCCGGACGGCGGTTGGGGCTGGTGGTACAATACCCAAAACCCGCGCAGCAATCCTCACGTCAGTGGTTACGTAGTCTTTGCCCTGCTCAAAGCGCGGCAAGCCGGGATAGGGGTCTCCAGCGCGGTATTGGAAAACGGCATCAACTATTTGAAAACGCAGCTTATCTCGCCCAATGATTACAAAAACTATCGCAGCGCCAACCAACAGGCGTGGCTGCTTTACGTACTGGCGGAAGGCAACGCCGCCGACCCGACAGACCTGCACGCGCTCTTTGAAAATCGAGAAAAATTGAGCTACTACGCTCGCGCTTGTCTGGCTCAAGCGCTGTGGTTGGGCAACAAAAACGACGCCCGGTTGGCAACGCTGCTTTCCGACCTGAACAACGCCGCCATTCTCAGCGCCACCGGCGCGCACTGGGAAGAAGACGCCCACGATTGGTGGGCAATGAACACCGATACCCGCTCTACCGCCATCATTCTGGACACCCTGAGCAAACTGGACCCGGACAACGCCCTGAACCCCAACGTGGTGCGCTGGCTGATGGTTGCCCGGCGGGGCGGCGTTTGGGAAAGCACGCAAGAAAGCGCCTGGGCGCTCATCGCCCTGACCGACTGGATGGTGATGACCGGCGAACTGGACGCCAACTACGACTACAGCGCCGCGCTGAACAGCGCGGAAATCCTCAGCGGTCACGCCGAACGCGAAACCATACAGGAGGGTCAGAAAACCGTCATCCCCATAGCCAGCCTGCTGGCCGATACGCTCAACACCTTGACTATTTCTCGCAGCGATGGGCCGGGCAGGCTCTACTACAGCGCCCATCTGAAAGTCTATTTGCCGGTGGAAGAAATCGAAGCGGCGGACAGAGGCATCATCGTCAACCGACGCTACACCCTGGCAAGCTGTGAGGACGGCCCCAAATGCCCGGAAGTGCGCGAAGCCAAACTGGGCGACGTCATTCGCGTTGACTTGACCATCATCGCCCCCAATGACCTGTACTACGTGGTGGTAGAAGACCCCCTCCCCGCCGGCGGCGAAGCCATTGACACCGGGCTGGCAACCACCAGTCTGCTGGCAATGGATCCCACGCTGCGGCGGCAAAGTTCCCCCTATTGGTGGTGGTGGCGCTGGTACTCCAGAAGCGAACTACGCGACGAGAAAGTGGTTCTCTTTGCCGATTACCTGAGCAAAGGAACCTACGAATACAGCTACACCTTCCGCGCAACCCTGCCCGGCGACTACCACGTCATCCCCACCCTGGCGCAAGAGTTCTATTTCCCGGAAGTCTTTGGTCGCAGCGATGGGCGTTTATTGAGCATTGGGGAGTAAGTTCATAATTTGAAACTTTTTGTAAGTGATATGTTATTGCGAGCGAGCGCAGCGGACGAAGCAATCTCCACGTTTCAGATTGGAGATTGCTTCACTTCTCTCGCAATGACATTTTCAATCAAGCCAAGCGTCAAGATATGGCACAAAGCGCCACACCTAACGTCACGTCGCGTTGTTCAGAATTTTGGGCAGGCAGTAGAGATACCATTCCCCTCGTTGTAGGCGCTATACCCTTTGGGGTCATCTTTGGAACGCTGGCTTCTACAACTGCCGGCCTCTCTTTTGGGACCACAATGCCCACAGCCATTCCTACAGTTGCCCCCACAAGCATACCGAGAGATCCACCCCAAACTGCAAGCCCGGCTCCCATTCAAGCGCGCTGCCGGCTTGATACAATTTCTTGTGATTCATTCAATCTCTCTCTAATATCTTTTGGTTGGACTTACGCGCTACCCAAAGGCAACTGCCTGAGCAATGGTATCATCTTCGCCAAAACTGATTATCTGCTCGCCGCGATTGACGCGATTTGATTTGGGGAACTCTGCCACGCTGAGATGATGCCGCAAGCCCTTGCCGGACATTACGTTGACCGCGCCCTTATCCGGCGCAACTGCGGCGGCGGCCACGTTGCCGGTGATGGCGGTGAGTTTCAGGGTCTGCACGCCCTGCCCGCCGCGCCCCTTGACCGGAAATTCGCTGAGGGGGACGCGCTTGGCCCAACCGGTTTCGCTAACTAATACAACCCAGTACCCCTTTTCATCTGCCGGCGTAATGGCTCCGGCAATAATAGCGTCTCCCTTGGACAGCTTGATAGCCGCCACGCCGGTGGCGCTGCCGCTGGCTTGTGGGTTGACGGCGCTTTCCTTGAATTTGATGGCTTTGCCCTGACGGGTGAAGATCATCACATTGCTGCTGCCATCGCTGAGGCCGGCGACAATAACGCGCTCATCCTCTTT
The DNA here is from genome assembly GCA_011192195.1 of Chloroflexota bacterium. Taxonomy (GTDB): domain Bacteria; phylum Chloroflexota; class Anaerolineae; order 4572-78; family 4572-78; genus DUEH01. The sequence continues at coordinate 8,315 of DUEH01000052.1, forward strand.
TAATCCACCCATCGCTATGTTCCAGTTCCCTTCGCTGCCGGAAAGGTCAGCAATGTCGCTGCGCTTGGCTTTGCCGTTGGTGGCGGCCAAAATCAAGGCGCTGTCCGGCGTCACCAGCGAAGCGCTGATGATGATTTCCCCTTTTTTAAGGCCGAAACCGGCGCTGTCCGTTTTGTCCGGGACGCGGTAGACGGGTCCAAACCAGACGCGCCCCTTGTTGGAAACCAGCAATACCTTGTCGCCCGGGCCGGTTTTCAGGGTGAAAAGGGGAGCGTCCACCGCCCGCTTGCCCAGCCCTTGGGTCTGCCGGCCGCTGAAGTTTTTGGCCGGAACCCGGTACAGGTTTCCCCGCGTGGTGGCGGCGATGATCTGCGGGCCTTTGGGACGCATTAAATCTTCTTTTGTAACCAGCCCGTCTTTCCCCTCGATTTCCAGAATAACGGTTTTACGCGGCGTGGCGTACTGCTCTTTGATCTCTTCCGTTTCTTCGACAACCACCGCCAGGCGCTTGACTTCGGATGCAAGCAACGCTGTCAGATACTTGATACGCCGCGCCAGTTCTTTGCGTTCGGTATCCAGTTTCTTGCGTTCCAGCGCGGCCAATCGCCTGAGCTGCATATCCAGAATGGCGGTAGCCTGTTCCTGGCTGAGTCTGAGCTTTTTCATCAGGTTGCTGCGGGCGGTATCGGTGTTGCGGGAACTGCGAATGATTTTGATCACTTCGTCAATGGCGTCCAGCGCTTTGAGAAGCCCCTCTACAATGTGCAGGCGAGCCTCTCGTTTTTTTAACTCATAGCGGGTGCGTTTGACAATAACGTCCAGCCGGTGTTCGATGAAAAGCGTGAGGATGCGCGGCAAAGAGAGGTAATCGGGTTCGCCATTGACCAGCGCCAATGAGATGACGCCGTAGGTGCTTTTGAGGCTGGTTTTGCTGAGAAGCTGTTCCAGCGCCTGGGGGGCGCGATAGCCGCGGGTGATGGTGATGACAATGCGCATCCCTTCATAATCTGATTCGTCGCGCAGGTCGCTAATGCCCTGAATTTTGCCGTTGCGCGCGCCATCGGCAATTTGGGTGAGCAGGGTAGATTTGTTCAGGCCGTAGGGGATTTCGGTGATGATGAGGCGGCGGGCGCTTTCCAATTCGCTGACCGGATTGCCCGCGATGTCTTCGCCGGATATGATGCCCTGCATAATGATCTTGCCTTGCCCGTCCCGATAGGCTTGCTGAATAACGTCTACCTCTTTGCCCTTCTCTTCCCGTTTACGATAGATGATGCCGCCGGTAGGAAAATCGGGGCCGGGGATGAATTCCATCAGGTCTTGAGCGGTGATATTTTGGCGAATTTTCCAGTTTTTAGCCAGATGAATCAGGCCGTTGCAGACTTCGCTCAGATTGTGCGGGGGGATTTTGCAGGCCATCCCGACGGCAATCCCTTCGCTGCCGTTGACCAGCAAGTTGGGAAATTTGGCCGGGAGGCAGGTGGGTTCTTGCAGGGTATTGTCGAAGTTGTCTTGCCACTCGACGGTCTCCGCGTCAATATCTTGCAGCAATTCTTCGGCCAGCGCCGACATTCGGGCTTCTGTGTAGCGCATAGCGGCGGCGCTGTCGCCATCGATAGAGCCAAAGTTGCCGTGTCCGTCAACCAGCGGCGCGCGCATACTGAAATCCTGGGCCATTCGCACCATCGCGTCGTAGATAGAAGCGTCGCCGTGCGGGTGAAATTTACCCATTGTCTCCCCCACCACGCGCGCCGATTTTCGGTAGGCGGTATTTGGCCCCAGTCTCATCTGGTGCATCGTGTACAAAATGCGCCGGTGAACCGGTTTCAACCCGTCGCGCGCATCAGGCAGGGCGCGGTCTTTGATGGTTTCTACGGCGTAATTCAGATAGGCCGTTTTGAGCATTTTGGCAAACTGCACCACGCTTTGGCTGTGCAGCAAGTCCATTGAGATTTGTTCAGTCATAGTTTGTCATTTGTCCCTGGTCATTTGTCATTTGCTTTAGACTTTATCGGAAACAAGCAAGGCTTTGTAAAACAGGCAATTTTTCACCGCCGAGACGCGGAGAACGCGGAGAAAAACATAAAAATCTCTGCGGACTCCGCGCCTCTGCGGTGAAATTCCTGGCGCAGGGTTATTTCCGATAATGTCTTTTGTTCGTATGTCATTCTGAACGAGCGAAGCGAAGTGAAGAATCCATACCCACTTGGCTAAACGAAGAAGTTTTTGCCCCGAAACGGCTATTTCCAGACCTGCCGAAGGTGAGCGTAGCCGAAGGAGCGGCTGGGTATGGATTCTTCGCTATCGCTCAGAATGACAGTTCCTCTGCCCTTCTACTCTCTCGCTCCCCTACTCCATTTCACTAATTCTTTCAATAAGCCACTTTTTGCGCGGCGGCACGGAAGACCCCATCAGCAACTCAAGCGATTGCTGGGCGGCGTGAATGTTTTCAATAGTCACTTGCACAAGATGTTTGTTCAAAGGAGCGGGGTGGAAGATGGGCTTGTCGTCGTCGTTGCCGTTGTTGGGAGTGTAAGCTTCTACGGCGCGCTCGTAGGCTTCTACGGCGGATTTGGCGCTTTTCAGGCGTTCCGGGTCAATGGCAAAGACAGTTTCGCGGAGCTGGTCCGGGTTCATTTCACCCAGGCCTTTGTAACGCTGCACGGCCGCTTTGCCGCTGAGGTTGCGCAAAATTCGGTCGCGTTCAGCGTCGCTGTAGGCGTAGTAGCGCTTGCGGCTGGAGGTGATTTGATAGAGCGGGGCAACCGCCCAGAAAAGGCGTCCGGCGGCCACCATTTTGCGCATAAATTTGAAGCCCAAAGTCAGCAGCAACGCGCCAATATGCCCGCCGTCTACATCGGCGTCTACCATGATCACAATCATCCCGTAGCGCATATCGTTCAGATTAAAATCGCCGCCCACGCCGCCGCCAATGGCGCTGATGATGGAGGATATTTCGGCGCTGCCCATCGCCTTGTTCAGGTTTTTGCGCCACACGTTCATAATTTTACCACGTGTGGGTAAAATGGCCTGATAGCGACGGTCGCGGGCTTGTTTACAGGAGCCGCCCGCGCTGTCGCCTTCCACAATGTAGAGGCCGGTCAACAGGGGATGCGTGCGAGAATCGCAGTCGGCCAGTTTGCCGGGCAGGTCGCTCACTTCCAGAATACTTTTGCGCATAATAGAGGCGCGCACTTTGGCTTCGGCTTGCCGCGCCTGCGCCGCCGCCTGCGATTGCTTGACCACTGCCCGCCCCAGCGAGGGATTTTTGCGAAACGCTTCTAAGATGGCGGTGTAGGTGAGCGAGTTGGTGACGCCCTGCATATAGCCGGATGCCAATTGCGTTTTGGTCTGCGCGGTGAATTGGGGATCGGGCATCAGCGCTTTCAGGACGACGGTCAGGCCGTAAAGCACATCTTTGCCGCTGACGGAGCCGCCTTTTTTGATCATCCGTTTTTCATCGGCAAAGGTGTTGATGGCTTTGGTCAACCCGGCTCTAAAGCCGGAAACGTGCTTGCCGCCATCCGGCGTGGGAATGGTGTTGACGGTAGAGATGATCAGACCGTCGGGGTCGTTGGCGTCGGTGTGGTATTGCAGCGCCAGTTCCACTTCTACGGTCACATTGCCCGCTTTGCCCGCGTCGGCTTTGATTTTTTGCTGGATGTGGATGGGTTTTTTATGCAGCGGTTTTTTGCCGTCGTTCAGAAAGTCTACCCACGCTACCAGGCCGCCTTTGTAGCGATAGTGTTGCTGCGGATATGCGCCGTGTTTATCCTTTTGACGCTTGTCCAGAAGGTCAATACTCAGGCTGGGAATTTGAAAGGCAATTTCCTGCAAGCGATGAGCCAGCGTGTCGAATTCGAATTCTACGGTGTCCAGAAATTCCGGGTTGGGGTTGAAGGAAACTATGGACCGGGTTTTTTGCTTACGCGCCTGCGTTGGGCTGACGAAGGTTTTGATGAGTTCCTGATAGCCTTTTTGCCCCACCGAAGCAATCATTTGCCCCGTTTCGGTGTAAACGCCCACCGGGCCGGTGGGTAAGCCGCGCTCGTGCCGTTGGCGATAGACCACGCCATCGCGGTGAACTTCTACTTCCAGCCACTCAGAGAGGGCGTTGGTGGCTTTAATGCCCACGCCGTGCAAGCCGCCGGAGGTGGAGTAGCCGCCGCTGCCAAATTTTCCGCCGGTGTGTAGTTCGGTGAAGACCAGTTCCAGCGTGGATTTTTTCTTTTCCGGGTGCATCCCGGCGGGGATGCCGCGTCCGTTGTCAATCACGGTAACGCTGCCGTCCGGGTTGATGGTCACTTGAATGTGGGTGCAGGCGTCGGCCATTGCTTCGTCAACGGCGTTATCAATTACTTCAAATGCCAGATGGTGCAGGGCTTCTACGCCTGTGCCGCCCACGTACATACCGGGCCGGCGCTGGATATTTTCGGGATAATCTAAACTTTGAATATCGGTTTCGGCGTAAGAAACCGGCGCTTGTTTTTTTGCAGTCATGGGTGCATCCTTTCAAACCTCAGTTCGGGATAAGGCTTATGGGACACAGATTAACATACGCGAAGCGTTCCCTTCTTTTTGGGTACAGATTCCACAGATTTTTCTTTGATTTATTAACATAATCTGCACCCAAAAAGCGGGGCGCGCTTCGCGTATGTTTATCTGTGAAATCTGTGTCAAACTTGAAAAACTGGCGCATAGTTTAGCTTACTCTGGATTCTCAGGTTCTTGCGACTAGAACGTTTATTCTAATTGTAATTATCGCATTTTTTGCGCAACTTGTCAAGGGAAAAGAAAGCGGGGGGTGACTGTAAATTAGCAACGCAAAAAAAAGCTATTCTACATTATACACTATATTTTGTGGTGTTGGAAATTTTTTGCCCAGATGTGGGGGTGACTTGCCGAAACAAGCCTCATTTGTATCTACTTAGCCTGTCATTGCGAGGCGCGCTTTTTGCGCCTCGCAATGACAGACGGGTAAGCAGTTCATCATTAATGTAAGGTATTGCTCAACCAGTCGAAAAGGCATCCCAACAGACTTTGATCCTGATCTTGGCGGCTTGGCGTCGGGGTCTCGATGATGATTTGCGGGTTTGGCGCTGTGTTTTTTGTCTCCGGGTCTTGCACGGCGATGACTTCTCCCTGATAGCTGAATATTATGTTGGCCCCACTTTGCAGAAAGGGGCGCATTGCCGGGTCTGCGGCCAACCCGAAGCAGGCATCTGAAGCGAAAGTGACCTGACGATCTGCTTTGATGTTTTGCGCGGCTCACTCGTCCGTGATTGCTTCGTTGACGTTTTGCTGCGTCTGCAATAACGACAGGTCTACGTTCACCCCTACCCCCCTCAATCCCCCGCCTACGGGGGGATTGAGGGGGGTGTGAACGTTTACGTTTCCTCGCAGTTAGTTGCGCTACCTTGATTGTAGCAGAAATTGGGCGCTCAGTAAAGCGGTTGTGTGGCAGGACAGCAATTCTCATTTTGCGGGATAGGCGCGGGGCTGAAGCCACCGCGCTAAAAGGGCAAAGCTCTTCGAGCTATAAATTTAGCCCGATAGGGCTTCGCTCTTTTAGCGCGACGGCTTTAGCCTCGCGCTTTTTGGTCAAAATAAGAATTGCTGGTGGCAGGATAATGACAGAAAAATGACAAGTTGGGTATATGCGCCCTGTTGACAAGGGAAAAAGTAGCTAAGTGCGTAAGTACTTTTTGTCAACCTGCACAGCGACGGTTATATTATGCAGAGTAATCGTTCACGCTCCACTCCCCTCCAACTCCCCCGAACACCTCCCCGGTCACACCGACGAAATCTTTCAGTTTATGATGCGGCTGTGAGGTAAGAGATGGGGAAGATCAAGTTGCTTTGAGGATAATTACAGTGATATTGTCTTTGCCGCCGGCGGCATTGGCGGCTTCAATCAGGGAATCTACCAAAAGGGCGAGATTTCCTTTTTCTTTTTTGAATTTGCTCAACACTTGGGGGTCTGTGACCATATTCCAAAGGCCATCGCTGCACAGCAACAAATAGTCTCCGGTTTTGAGGGTACTTTGAATGAAATCAGGCTCTACCGGCGATTCTTGCCCTACTGCTTTGGTGACAAAATGTAAGTTCCGGTGATGTTCAGCTTCGTCTTCTGAGATAACGCCGGAATCTACAAGTTGAGCGGCCCAGGAATCATCTTTGGTAAGGCGGGACAGCGCCTTGTCTCTAATCAGGTAGGCGCGGGTATCGCCGGCGTGTGAAATGTAGATTGAGGGGAGCTGCGCAACCGCTACAATGACGGTGGCGCCCATTCGGCGCGTTTGTCCTGCTTCGCCAGAGGCCGTCCAAACCGCCTGATTGGCCGCCTCTATGGCATCGGCCATTAGCTTTTTGACTTCCGCAGCGGGTGCAGCGGCCTGGAGATTACCGGCAATGGCCTCTCCAATGGTAATTGCCGCCAGCCGACTGGCCGTATCGCCGGCTTCGTGGCCGCCCATACCATCGGCTACAACATAAACGCCTGCGCGTTCGTCTACCCATAGATAGTCTTCGTTTCTTTCGCGCTTCAGGCCGGTATCGGTTTTATAAGCGGAGACAAGCTTCATT